>NZ_RJVI01000002.1:607985-907985 GCF_003751635.1 Inmirania thermothiophila | reverse complement strand
CCCGCCGAGGAGGCCGCCGCCCTCCTTGCGGCCGGCGCGCGCCTGGCGCCGCGGGAGGCCGGCTGACGGGGCTGCCGCGGCGGCGCCGTCCTCGGGTACCATGCCGCCTTTGCGCAGGGATGGGCAGGGCATGGCCAGACACGTCCTCGTCGTCGGCGGCGCCGGCTACATCGGCTCGCACATGGTGGCGCTGCTCGCCGAGCGCGGCCACGCGGTGACGGTGCTCGACGATCTGTCCAGCGGCCATCGCGACGCCGTCCTCGCGGGCGAGCTGGTGGTGGGGGACCTGGGCGATCGGGCGCTGCTCGATGCGCTTCTCGGCGGGCGGCGCTTCGATGCCGTGATGCACTTCGCGGCGCGGATCCAGGTCGCCGAGTCGGTGGCGCAGCCGGCGCGCTACTACCGCAACAACGTCGCCGCCACCCTGACCCTGCTCGAGGCCATGCTCGCCCACGGCGTCGGCGCCTTCGTCTTCTCCTCCACCGCGGCGGTCTACGGCGAGCCGCAGCGCGTGCCCATCGACGAGGACCACCCCAAGGCGCCGGTCAACCCCTACGGCCGCAGCAAGTGGATGGTGGAGCAGATGCTGGCCGACCTCGAGGCCGCGCACGGGCTGCGCTCGGTGTCGCTGCGCTACTTCAACGCCGCAGGCGCCGATCCCGCCGGGCGCCTCGGCGAGCGCCACGATCCCGAGACCCACCTGATCCCGCTGGTGCTGCAGGCGGCGGCGGGGCGGCGCGAGGCCGTCACCGTCTTCGGCACCGACTACGACACTCACGACGGCACCTGCATCCGCGACTACGTCCACGTCGCCGACCTCTGCGAGGCCCACCTGCTCGCCCTGGAGCGGCTGTGGGCGGGGGCCCCGGGGGGCGCCTTCAACCTCGGCAACGGCAACGGCTTCTCGGTGCGCGAGGTGATCGAGACCGCGCGCCGCGTCACCGGGCGCGCGATCCGGGTGCGGGAGGGGCCGCGGCGGGCGGGGGACCCGGCGCGGCTGGTGGCCGACAGCCGCCGCGCGCGCGAGGTCCTCGGCTGGCGGCCGCGCCACGACGCCCTCGAGACCATCGTCGCCCACGCCTGGGCATGGGAGTCGGCGCGCGCCTGACCGCCCTCGTGCTCCTCGCCGCCGTCCTCCCGGGGGCGGGGCGGGCGGTGGTGGAGCTCGCCTTCCTCGACGTCGGCCAGGGCGACGCCCTGCTGGTGCACGAGCGCGGCCGCTGCGCCATGCTGGTGGATGCGGGGCGGCTCGCCGGCGGGCCGCGGATCGCCCGCGCCCTGGCCGAGCGCGGCATCGCCCGCCTCCACCGGGTGGTGATCACCCACCCGCACCTGGACCACGCGGGCGGCCTCTTCCACCTGTGGGGCCGCATCGGCATCGGCGGGCTCCTCGACAACGGGGGCGCCAACGCGGCGGAGTGGGTCTGGTTCGACGATTACCGGGCGCTGCGGGCGCGGCTGCCGTACCGCGCGCTGGCGGCGGGCGACGGGCTCGCCTGCGGCGGCGTGCGCGTGCAGGTCCTGTGGCCGCCACGGGGCTTTGCCGGCGGCGTCAACGAGGCCTCGCTGGTGCTGCGCCTGCAGGCCGAGGGGGTGGCGGCGCTCCTTGCCGGCGATGCGCCGGCGTCCGTGGAGGCGCGGCTGCTGGGCGCAGGGGCGGCGCTGCGGGCCGAGGTGCTCAAGGTGGCGCACCACGGCGCCGGCGACGCCACCACGGAGGCCTTCCTCGCCGCGGTGCGCCCGCGCATCGCGCTCCTCGGCGTGGGCGCCGGCAACCGCTTCGGGGCGCCGTCGCCGGCGGTGCTGGCGCGGCTGCGGACGGTCGGCGCCCGCATCCTGCGCACCGACCGCGACGGCACCATCCGCCTGGAGCTCGCCCATGGGCAGGTGCGCCGCCTCCCGTGAGCGCCTCGCCGCGGCTGCGGCGTGCCTCTACCTCGCCGCCCTCTATCTCGGCACCGGTTGGCTGCGCACGGTGCAGACGGGGCTGCGCGACCTCCTCGGCGCCGCCTACGGGCCCGCACTCACGGGGCTGGTGGCGGCCGCCCTCGGCGCCGGTCTGTGGGCCGCGCGAGGCCGGCTCGCAGCCCTCGGGGCGCGGCGCGCGCCGCTCCTTGCCGCCGTCGGCGCAGGCTACGCCGCGGCGCTCGCGCTGCTCGCGATCCCCGAGGAGCGCATCCACCTGCTCCAGTTCGGCCTCCTCGCCCTGCTCCTCACCGCTGCCCTGCGCCGCCGTCCCCGCCGCCACCTCGAGGCCCTGATCCTTGGGCTGGCCGCCGGGGCGGGGGACGAGGTGGCGCAGTGGCTGCACCCGGCCCGGGTGGGCGACCTCGGCGACGTCGCCCTCAACTTCCTGGGCAGCGTCCTGGCGCAGGCGGCGCTCTGGACGCTGGACCGTCCGCCCCGTCCGGCGCCCCCGCCCTGACGCTGCGGCCGCGGCGCAGGACGAGAAGGTTGCCGGCGAGGACGAGGGCGACCCCGGCCGCGGCCTGGGGCGTCCAGCGATAGCCCTCGAACGCGGTGGACAGCGCCAGCGCCACCACCGGGAAGGCCACCATGACGTAGCCGACCCGCTGCGGGCCGATGCGTGCGAGCAGCGTGAGGTAGCTCCAGAAGGCGATCACCGTGCCGGGCAGCGCGAGGTAGAGCAGGCTCAGGACGTAGGCCGGGGCGGGGTCGAAGACCGGCCGGTGGCCGGCGGCGAGGGCGGCGGCGAAGGCGAGGGCGGCGCCGTAGGCCATGCCGTAGCCGTTGAGCACCGGCAGCGGGATGCCGGCGCGCTGGTTGCGGGCGGAGACGATGGTGCCGAGGGAGGCGGCGTAGGTGCCGGCGAGGCTGAGGGCGAGCCCCTGCGCCGCCTCGGCGCCGAGGTGCGCGAGCTCCGGCGCGAAGACCGCGCCGATCCCGGCAAGGCCCAGGGCGGCGGCGGCCAGGGCCTGCCGCTCCAAGGGCTGGCGCAGCAGCACGGCGGCGTTGACCAGGTTCATCACCATCATGGAGGAGAAGACGAGGGCGATGACGCCGCTCGGCAGGCGGGCGGTGGCCCAGTAGATCAGCAGGTAGTTGAGCCCGAAGAGGAGGACCGCCTGGAGCGCGATCCAGGCGTGCTCGCGGGGCGGGCGGCGAAGCGGCAGGCCGCGCACGGCGCACCAGCCGAGCATCGCCGCCGCGGCGAGCAGGAAGCGGTAGGCGATGGAGAGCTCGGCCGGGACCGTGAGCTGCTGGGCGATGGCGATCCAGGTGGAGCCCCAGATGAGCACGGTGAGGAGATAGAGACCGAGATCGGTCGTGGCCATGGATCCGCCCTGCCGGAAAGGGCGCCCATCCTAGCCCGAAACGGGGGCCGGGCAAACGGCGGCCCCCGCCGCCTCAGGGGGCCTGCGGCGGCAGGAGGCGGAGATGGCCGCCGAGGGCCCCGCGCAGGTCGGCGACGGAGAGGGGGCGGGCCTCCATGAGGCTGCCGCTCCAGGCGCGGCAGTGCAGGCTGTAGCGCCCGCCGCGCTCGTCGGCGAGGGCGAGCACCGCGTGCACCGGCACCGTGCCTGGGCCGGCGAAGGCCTCGACCCAGGCGCGCGTGCCCTCGACCCGGAGCCGCTCGCCGGGCCGCAGGCGCACGGGGGCGGGCGCCCGTGCGCGGGGCGCCAGGGTGCAGAAGGGAAGCCAGACCGTGCGGTCGAACCAAGCCCCGCGGAGGCGGCCCTGCTGCAGGCGCAGCGGCCGGTCCGGGGCGAGCTCGAGGGGGCGTAGGACCTCGAGGCGGCTCCCCGCCGGCAGCCGCGTCAGCGGCGTCGGCGCCTGCGGGGCGGCGGCGCAGGCCGCAAGGAGAAGGGCGAGGGCCGGCGCGGCCGCCCTCATGCCGCCACCGGGGGCCGCCGGGGGGCGATGCGGGCGATGGCCTCGAGGCGCGCCGCGGCGAGGCGGTGGGCGGCGGCGAGGGGCGTGATCCCCTCGCGGGCGGCGAGGCGGAAGATGCGGTCGAGGGTGTCGCCGATGGCCGCGGCGCGGGCGCGGGCATGCTCGGGCCGGCCCCCGGCGAGGGCCACGGCGACGTGGATCAGGCCGCCGGCGTTGATGGCGTAGTCGGGGGCGTAGAGGATGCCGCGGCGGGCGAGGAGCTCGGCGACGGCGTCGTCGGCGAGGGGGTTGTTGGCGGAGCCTGCGACGATCACCGCGCGCAGCCGCCCCGCCGCGGCCTCGTCGAGCACGCCGCCGAGGGCGCAGGGGACGAAGACCTCGGCGTCGGTGTCGAGGATCTCGTCGGGCTCGGCGGGGATGACGCCGAGCTCGGCCGTCGCCCGCTCCAGCCGCGCCCGGTCGAGGTCGGTGGCGACGACGGTGGCGCCCTCGGCGCGCAGCAGGTGCGCGAGCGCCCAGCC
Organism: Inmirania thermothiophila; assembly: GCF_003751635.1. Taxonomy (NCBI): domain Bacteria; kingdom Pseudomonadati; phylum Pseudomonadota; class Gammaproteobacteria; order Chromatiales; family Ectothiorhodospiraceae; genus Inmirania; species Inmirania thermothiophila. Next base: position 903,609 of record NZ_RJVI01000002.1, on the reverse strand, counting down.
CACGTGGCCCAGCCCCTGCAGGGCGTAGCGCACGAGCCCGACGCGCTCGTGGCCGAGGCGGTGCCGCAGGCAGGCGCGGATGCCGTGGAGCACGCCCAGCGCGGTCACCGGGGAGGGGTCGCCGCTGCCGCCGCGCTCCGGCGGCAGCCCCGTCACGTGGCGCGTCTCGGCCGCGATCCAGGCCATGTCCTCGGGTCCGGTGCCGACGTCCTCGGCGGCGATGTAGCGGCCGCCGAGGCTCTCGACGCAGCGGCCGAAGGCCCGCATCAGCGCCTCCGAGCGGTCGCGGTGCGGCTCGCCCAGGATCACCGCCTTGCCGCCGCCGAAGTCGAGCCCCGCCAGCGCCGCCTTGAAGGTCATGGCGCGGGCGAGGCGCAGGGCGTCCTCGACGGCGGCGGACTCGTCGGGGTAGGGCCACATGCGGACGCCGCCGAGGGCGGGTCCGAGCAAAGTGCTGTGGATGGCGATGACGGCACGCAGGCCGCAGCCGCCGTCGCGGAAGAGGTGGAGCGCCTCGTGGCCCCCCTCTTCCATGCTCTGGAACGGTCTCATGGCGGCGTGCTCCGCAGGGTGCCTGTCCATTGAGACCGGGCCGGGGCGGGCGCGGTTTCACCCCGCGCCCGGCTGCTAGGCTTGAGGGAGGTGCGGGGCCGGAGGAGGCGGGGCATGGCGATGCTGGTGGAGGGGCGCTGGGTGCGGCGCGACGATCCGACCGACGAGACCACGGGGGCCTTCCTGCGCCCCGAGAGCCGCTTCCGCGACTGGGTGAGCGCCGACGGCGGCAGCGGCTACCGCGCCGAGCCCGGGCGCTACCACCTCTACGTCTCCCTCGCCTGTCCCTGGGCCCACCGCACGCTCATCTTCCGCCGCCTCAAGGGGCTCGAGGCGGTGATCTCGCTGTCGGTGGTGGAGCCCGAGTTCGACGACGGCGACTGGCGCTTCGGCGACGGCCCCGGCTGCATCCCCGACACCGTCAACGGCTGCACCCACGTGCGCGAGCTCTACCTGCGCACCGATCCCCGCTACACCGGGCTCGCCACGGTGCCCATCCTGTGGGACAAGCGCAGCGGGCGGATCGTCAACAACGAGTCGGCCGACATCATCCGCATGCTCAACCGCGCCTTCGACGCCTGGGGCGACCCTTCGGTGGACTTCTATCCCGAGCCGCTGCGCCCGGAGATCGACCGCATCAACGCCGAGGTCTACGAGCACGTCAACAACGGCGTCTACCGCGCCGGCTTCGCCCGCACCCAGGCCGCCCACGAGGAGGCGGTGCGCGCGCTGTTCGCGACCCTCGACCGCCTCGAGGCGCTGCTGTCGCGGCGCCGCTATCTCGCCGGGGACCGCATCACGGAGGCGGACTGGCGGCTGTTCACGACCCTCGTGCGCTTCGACGCCGTCTACTACCTGCACTTCAAGTGCAACCTGCGACGGCTCGTGGATCATCCCAACCTCTGGGCCTACACCCGCGAGCTCTACCAGGTGCCGGGGGTGGCGGAGACCGTGGACATGGACCACATCAAGCGCCACTACTACCGCAGCCACCCCGAGCTCAACCCGCGGCGCATCGTGCCGGTGGGGCCCGAGCTGGACTTCACCGCCCCCCACGGCCGGGGCTAGCCGTCGCCGGCGGAGACGAGGTCGCGGCAGGCGTGCCAGGTGGCGCAGCCGGCCCAGGGGAAGGCGACGGCGAGGCCGAAGAAGAAGGTCAGGAGACCGAAGCCGGTCAGCGCCACCAGCAGCGCCGCCCACAGCAGCATCGGCCCCGGGTTGGTGCGCACCGCCTCGACGCTGGCGAGCACGGCGGCGGCGAAGTCCGTCTCCGGGCGGTCCACCAGGAGCGGTGCCGAGACCGCGGCGAGGGCGTAGACGACGAGGGCGATGACGGCGCCGGTGGCGGTGCCGGCGAGCAGGAAGGCGGGGCTGCGGGCGGCGAGGAAGAGCTCGGCGAGGAAGCGCTCGCCCTCGGGCACCGGGGCGCCGTAGAGGGCGGCGAACTCGGCCGCGGCGACGATCACCCAGCCGAAGAAGGCGGTGGCGAGGACCAGGCCGAGGGCGGCGAGATGGACCGGGTTGCGACGCCAGGCGCCGGCGAGCGCCGCCAGGTGCACCGGCTCGCCGGCGGCGAGGCGGCGGCTGAGCTCGTACAGCCCTACCGCCACCAGCGGCCCGACGAAGAAGAAGCCCGCCGCCAGCACCGGCAGCAGCGGCACGAGGCCGAGCCGGTCGGTGGCGAGGACGACGGCCCAGCTCAGCCCCGTGAGCCCGAGGCCGTAGGCGAAGGCGGGGCCGGGGGCGTCGGCCGCGCCTGCCAGCCGCGGGCCACCACCACCGCCTCGTTCCCCGCGGTGCGCAGCGGGGTGTAGACGAGGTAGCCGAGGCGGCCGTCGCGGCCCTGCGGACCGACGAGGACCTGGGCCTGCGCCTCGTAGCGGCCGCGCAGGCGGACGGCGCGGAAGCGCGCGTCGGGACCCGGCAGCGCGGCGAGCGGCGCGGGGGCGGCCGCCCAGCGTGCCGCGGCCTCGGCGAGCAGGGCCTGCTTCTCCCCGGCACGGCGCAGCTGCCACAGCCCGAGCCCGGTGAAGAGGGCGGCGGCGAGGAGCAGCAGCGGCGCCGCCCCGCGCCGGCGCGCCGCGGCGCTGCTATACCTTGGCGGAGGGGCCGGTCCCATGGGCGGCGGCCGCGCCGGGGAGGGCACGCAAGATGGCGCTCTGGTTCAAGATCCCCCTGCTCATCCTTCTCGGGCTGATCCTCCTCTCGCTGGTGGAGGCGATGATCTTCCTCAGCCGCGACGACGGCCGGCGCGACCGTACCCGCATGGTGCGGGCGCTCACCGTCCGCATCGCCCTCTCGCTGGTCCTCTTCGCCATCCTCATGGGCGGTTACTTCCTCGGCGTCGTCGGCCCCCACGGGCGCTGAGGGCGGGCCGCGGTCACAGCCAGTAGACGAAGATGAACAGGGCCAGCCATACCACGTCCACGAAATGCCAGTACCAGGCCACGGCCTCGAAGGCGAAGTGGTTCTGGGGCGTGAAGTGCCCGCGCAGGGCGCGCCCGAGGATGGCCATGAGCATCACCGCGCCGACGGTGACGTGCATGCCGTGGAAGCCGGTGAGCAGGTAGAAGGTGGAGCCGTAGATCCCCGAGCGCAGGGTGACGTTCATCTCCCGCCAGGCCTCGTGATATTCCCAGGCCTGCAGGGCCACGAAGAGCAGCCCGAGGGCGATGGTGGCGGCGAGGCCCCAGACCAGCTGGCCGCGCCGCTCGGCCTTCAGGCCCCAGTGCGCCCAGGTGATGGTGGCGCCGCTGCTGAGCAGGACCAGGGTATTGAAGGCGGGGACGCCGACGGCGCCCACCGGCTCGAAGGGGCCGCCGAGCTCGCCGGGGCCCGAGGTGGGCCACTGGGCCTGGAACTGGTTGTAGAGGATCTCGTGGGTGATCCCGAGGTAGCCGGCGCCGCCGAGCCAGGCCACGGCGATGTTGCGCACGTAGTAGAGGGCGCCGAAGAAGGTCAGGAAGAAGAAGACCTCGGAGGCGATGAACCAGTACATGCCGAGGCGGAAGGAGCGGTCGACGCGGGGGCTGTGGCGGCCGGCGAGGTTCTCGCGGACGACGTCGCCGAACCAGCCGTAGAACATCCAGGCGAGCACCAGGAGGCCGGCGGCGAGGACGGCCCAGCCGGGGTCGACGTCGTTGAGGACGAGCGCGAGCCCCAGGACCAGGAGCAGCACCGCCAGCGAGGCCGCAAGCGGCCACGGGCTCGGCTCGGGGATGTAGTACTCGTCCGGGGTGGGATGGCTCATGGGCGGCAGGCTCCGGGCGAGGCAGGGCCCCGCGGGGATCGGCGTCCGGGACGGTCAGGGATCGGGCGGGCCCGCGGCGGCCCGCCGGCGGCTCCGCCCCGGCGCCGGGGCGGAGGTGCGGGCGCGCGGTGCTGCGCCGGTGGGCTGCGGCCCGGCACGGCGCGGCCGGCCCGGTCCGGCGCCGTGAGCGGGCACGGCGCGCTCACGGCGCGCCTCCCGCGCGCGAGAGCACCTGCTCCCACACCGGCATCGAGCTCAGGAAGACGAGCAGGGCGAGGGCGCCGAGGGCCCAGGCGAGGAGGAGGTTGCGGCGCCGGCGCATGACGTCCTCAGCCCCGCAGCCGCGGGGCGGTCTCCCAGGAGTGGAAGGGCGGCGACGAGGGCAGCTCCCACTCCAGGCCGCGGGCGCCGTCCCAGACGCGCGCCTCGGCCGACCGGCCGCCGCGCACCGCCTTGACCACGATGTAGAGGAACAGCAGGTGGCTGAGGCCGAAGACGAAGGCGCCGATGCTGGAGAGGAAGTTGAAGTCGGCGAAGGCGACGTTGTAGTCGGCGATCCGCCGCGGCATCCCGGCAAGGCCCAGGAAGTGCTGCGGGAAGAAGGTGACGTTGAAGCTCACCACGTTGATCCAGAAGAAGATCTTCGCCAGGCGCTCGTCGTACATGTGCCCGGTCCACTTGGGCAGCCAGTAGAAGACGGCGGCCAGCAGCCCGTAGATGGCGCCCGGGATCAGCACGTAGTGGAAGTGGGCGACCACGAACATGGAGTCGTGGTACTGCACGTCCGCGGGCACCACCGCGAGCATCACCCCGGTCAGCCCCCCGAAGCTGAACAGCATCACCATGGCGATGGCGAACAGCATGGGCGTCTCGAAGGTCAGGGCGCCGCGCCACATGGTGGCGATGAAGTTGAAGATGATGAGGCCGACCGGGATCGAGATCAGGATCGTCCCGATCATGAACCACTGCACCGCCCCCAGCGCCATGCCCACGGTGTACTGGTGGTGGGCCCAGACCACGAGGCCGAGGGTGGCGATGACGATCATCGCGCCCACCATCGAGTGGTAGCCGAACAGCGGCTTGCGGGCGAAGGTGGGGATGACCTCGGCCAGCGCCCCGATCGCGGGCAGGATCAGGACGTAGACCTCCGGATGGCCGAAGAACCAGAACAGGTGCTGGAACAGCACCGGGTCGCCCCCGCCGGCGGCGTTGAAGAAGCTGGTGCCGAAGTGGCGGTCGAAGAGGAGCATGGTGACGCCGCCCGCGAGCACCGGGACGACCAGGATCAGCAGGAAGGCGGTGACCAGCCACGCCCAGCAGAACATGGGCATGCGCATCAGGGTCATCCCCGGGGCGCGCATGTTGAGGATGGTGACGATGATGTTGATGGAGGCGAGCACCGAGGAGATGCCGAGGAGATGGATGGCGAAGATGAGGAAGTCCATGGACATGCCCACCTGAACCGAGAGCGGCGGGTAGAGGGTCCAGCCGGTGTTGATCTGGGTGCCGCCGCCCGGGAGGAGGGGTACGACGAAGGACAGCACCAGCATCAGCGCCGCCGCCGGCAGGAGCCAGAAGCTGAGGTTGTTGATCCGCGGCAGCGCGATGTCCGGGGCGCCGATCATGAGCGGGATCATCCAGTTGGCGATGCCCGCCCCGGCCGGCATCACGGCGCCGAAGATCATGATCAGGGCGTGGTTGGTGAGGATGTTATTGTAGAGGTCGGGCTCGAGCAGCTGCAGCCCCGGCAGCATGAGCTCGGCGCGGATGGCCATGGCGCTCGCCCCGCCGAGGAAGAGCATGGTGAGGGCGAACACCAGGTACATGGTGCCGATGTCCTTGTGGTTGGTGCTGTAGAGCCAGCGGCGGATGCCCCGCGGCGGCCCCTCGTGCTCGTGCACCACGGTGTGGCTGGCGACGCTCATGATCCCGACCTTCCCGCGCGGGCGGCGCGCACCTGGCGCGGCTGCACCGCCGCGCCGGCGTCGTTGCCCCAGGCGTTGCGCTCGTAGGTGACGATGGCGGCGATCTCCAGGTCGTTGAGCTGATCCCGCCAGGCGGGCATGGCGGTGCCGGGGCGGCCGTCGAGGACCACCGCCAGGTGTCCGGCGACCGGCCCGCGCACCACCGCGCTGCCCTTGAGGGGCGGGAAGGCCGGCGGCAGCCCCTGGCCGTTGATCTGGTGGCAGGCGGCGCACTTGGTGTTGTAGAGGCCCCGCCCCTTCTCCATCAGCTCCGCGAGCGGCCACGTCCGATCGCTCGCCGCCTCCGCGGCGGCGCGGGCCATGGCCGCGCGCTGCTCGGCCACCCACGCCTCGAAGCGCTCCGGCGGCACCGCCTCCACCACCACCGGCATGCGCGAGTGCCAGGTGCCGCAGAGCTCCGCGCACTGGCCGCGGTAGGTCCCGGCCCGCTCGATCAGGGCCCAGGTCTCGGTGACGTAGCCGGGGATGGCGTCCTTCTTGAACCCGAGGGCCGGCACCCACATGGCGTGGATCACGTCCGCCGAGGTGTGCAGGAAGCGCACCCGCCGCCCCACCGGCAGCACCAGCGGCTGATCGACGGCGCGCAGCTAGTGCGCGCCCGCCTGCTCCTGCGGCAGCGCGCGGCTCTCGATGCGGATGCCGAGGTCCGGGTACTCGTACTCCCACCACCACTGGTGGCCGGTGACCCGGACCACCAGCAGGTCGTCGCCGCGCGGCACGACCCAGAGCTTCTTCAGCGTCTCCCGGGCCGAGCCGGCGATGGTGAGGTCGATGCCCAGCACCAGCACCGGCACCACCAGCCACGACCAGGCGCCGAAGCGGCCGCGGTGGAACGCGAGGTCGGGCTGGTGGCCGCGGCTGCGGCGGAAGCGCCAGGCGGCGAAGAGGACGACGGCGAAGACCAGGACGGTGAGCACGGCGACGATGGTGCCGGTGAGGGTGTGGATGGCGAAGATCTCGCGCGCCACCGGGGTCGCGGGCTGCGGCAGGTTCCAGGCCGGGGCCGCCGCCGTCGGCGCGGCGGGCAGGGCGAGGGCGGCGGCGAGGAGGGGGCGTGCGCGCTCAGCCATGGCTCCACCCCGCGCCGACGTTGCCGGCGAGGGTCCCGGCGAGGCGGGCGCGCTCGGCCTGCGGCAGGGCGCGCCCGAGCTCCACCTCCCGCCCGTGGGCGCGCAGGAAGAGGCGGCTCGGGTAGCGCCCGGCGGGGTCGCGGCGCAGCACCACGCGCGCCCATGCCCGCGGCAGGCGCCGCGCCGCCCCGCGCCCGTCGCGGACCACCACCTCGCGCGCCGTGACCTCCACCACTTCCCGGGCCGCCGCGGCGCGGGCGCAGCTCGCCATCGCCCACGCGAGCAGGGCGAGCTCGAGCCCGGCGAAGGGGAGTACCGCCCAGGCGCCGCGGGCGGCGAACCAGGCGCCGATGCCGGCGAGGGCCGCCCCCGGCAGGGCCAGCCCCAGCAGCCAGGCCCCGGGCCCCGGGGCAGGCCGCGGGGCGAGCACGAGGCGCAGGCCGTCGGGGCCGCGGGTGGTCTCCACCATGGCGCAACCTTCCGGTGGACTACTGAGAAAGGTAGTCAGGTATAGGCGGAACGCAACGTGGGACCGCAGCGCCCGTCAGAGATCGCCCAGCAGGTAGAGGGGGATCTCCATCTCCTCGGGGCTCATGCCGCCGTGGTTGCCCGCGGGGAAGTCGCGGCCCTCGCCGGCGGCGGGGGCGAAGAGGGCGTGGCCGCCGCGGGCGACGAGGAGGTAGTCGCCGAGCCTCGCCCCAAGCTCCGGGTGCGGCGCGCCGGGACCCAGCGCCCCCGCCGCAAGCAGCGCCTCGCCCGGGATGCAGTGGCAGGCCGGCGCGAGGTGCTCCCGGACGATGGCGAGGAAGGCGGCCTCGCGGCGGGGGCGGACGAAGCAGGCCACGGCGCGGGGGTCGCCGGCGGGCAGGGTGGCAAGGCAGCCGTAGAGGCCGGGGACCGCGGAGAGGTCGATCCGCGCCTGCGGCGGGGTGTCGATCATGCCGTGGTCGGCGCTCACCACGAGCCCCACGCCGCGGCCGCGCAGGCGCGCCGCGAGCCGTTCCACCGCGGCCTCGATCTCGCGCAGGTGGGCGAGCGCCGGCTCGGCGAAGGGCCCGTGGGTGTGGCAGAGGCTGTCGTAGCCCGGCCAGTAGGCGTAGCAGTAGCCGGGGCCGGGCCCCCGGCAGGCGGCGTCCACCGCCTCCACCAGCTCGTCCAGGGAGGCGGCGGCGAGGCGCCGGTGCCAGCGGCCCACCGCGCGGCTGAAGGCGCTGTCCGGGATCGGGGGCGGGGCGACGAGGGTGCGCTCGGCGGCCATGCGGTCGAGGTGGGACGGCACGCGCAGGATCTGGCCGAGGGTGCGCTCCGGGGGGAGCGCCGGCGTCCCGGTGCGGGTCAGCCCGAGGAGGACGGTGGCGACGAGGCCGAGCCGGGGCAGGTTCAGGTGCCAGCCGAGGACGGCGTGCTCGGCCGGGCTCGCCGCGCTCATCACGGTGGCGACGGCGGTGGCGGTGGTGGCGGGGAAGACCGTGGCGAGCACCGCGTCGGGCCGGCTCAGGCGGTCGCGCAGCGCCCCGGCGGCGGCGAGCGCGGGGATCTGACGGGCGCCGAGGCCGTCGACGAGGAGCAGCACCAGGTGGCGCAGCGGGCGGAGCCGCGCCGGGTCGAGGGCGGACAGGGGCGGATGCGGTGCGGCGCCGCCGCGGCCGCGCACCAGGCTCGCCATGAGGTTGAGCAGCGTGGTGCCCTCGGCGTAGGGGGGCGGGGCGAGGTCCGGTGGCAGCGCCATGGCGGCCAAGGTAGTGCCGGGGCGGCGGCGGGCGCAAGGGCTTCGTTGAACGGCCGTTCAGGAACGGCTTAAATGCACGCCCATGGACGCCACCGCGCTGCGCACGGTGATGGTGCGGGTCTTCCCGCCCTTCGCCTTCGGCTACTTCCTCTCCTACCTCTACCGGGTGGTCAACTCCGTGATCGCCCCGGATCTGGTGCGCGAGCTCGGCCTCGACGCCGCCGATCTCGGGCTGCTCACGAGCACCTACTTCCTCACCTTCGCCGCCTTCCAGCTCCCCCTGGGGATGCTGCTGGACCGCTTCGGGCCGCGGCGCACCGAGGCGGTGCTGCTGCTCTTCGCGGCCGCGGGGGCGCTGCTGTTCGCCCTCGCCGGGGGGCTCGGCGGCCTCGTCCTCGGCCGCGCCCTCGTCGGCTTCGGGGTCTCGGCCTGCCTGATGGCGGCGTTCAAGGCCTACGTGGTGTGGGTGCCGCCGGCGCGGCTGCCCCTCGTCAACGGCTTCCAGATGGCGGCGGGGGGGCTGGGGGCGCTGTCGGCGACGGCCCCGGTGCAGGCGGCGCTCGCGGTCACCGACTGGCGCGGCGTCTTCCTGGGGCTCGCGGCGCTGACCCTGCTCTGCGCCCTGCTCATCTTCCTGGTGGTGCCGGAGCGGCGCGACGCGCACCACGCCGAGCCGCTGCGGGCGCAGCTCGCCGGGGTGGCCGAGGTCTTCACCTCGGCGACGTTCTGGCGCATCGCCCCGGTGACGGTGCTCTCGCAGGCCACCTTCCTCGCCATCCAGAGCCTGTGGCTCGGGCCGTGGCTCGCCGACGTGGCGGGGCTCGGCCGCGACGCCGCGGCGGCACGGCTGGCGCTGGTGGCGGCGGCCATGGTGGCGGGCTTCATCGTCATCGGCGGGCTCGCCGAGCGGCTGGCGCGGTGCGGCGTGTCCACGGCGGCGGTGGCAGTGGCCGGGATGGGCGCCTTCATGGCGGTGCAGCTCGCCCTCGTCGCCCCCGGGACCCCGCCCCTGACGCTGCTGCTCGTCCTGTTCGGGCTGCTCGGCACCAGCGGCATCGTCAGCTACGCGGCCCTCTCGCAGGCCTTCCCGCGGCATCTCGCGGGGCGTGCCAACACCGCCCTCAACCTCCTCGTCTTCGTCGCCGCCTTCGCCGCCCAGTGGGGCATGGGCGGGATCATCAACCGCTGGCCCGCCGCCGGCGGCGGCTACGAGGCGGCGGGCTACCGGGCCGCCTTCGGCACGATGCTGGTGCTGCAGCTCGCGGCGCTGGCGTGGTATGCGGCGGCGCCGCGCGGCGTTCAGGCGCGGTTCATCGGCGGCGGCCGATCATCGTCCCCGGATCCCGTGAACGACCGGAGGACAGGACCATGAAGACCATCTCGCGCACCCTCGGCATCGCCCTCGGCCTTGCGCTGGCCGCGGGCGCGGCGAACGCGGCCGGCGACGGCAAGGCGCTCTACGACCGGGTCTGCTTCGCCTGCCATGCCACCGGCGCCGCCGGCGCCCCCAAGGTGGGGGACAAGGCCGCGTGGGCGCCGCGCATCGCCCAGGGCGTCGACACCCTGGTGGCGCATGCGGTGAACGGCTACAACGCCATGCCCCCCAAGGGCGGCTGCGGCGACTGCGACGAGGCGCAGATCCGCGCCGCCATCGAGTACATGATCGGCCAGTCGCAGTAGCGTCCGACCCCCCCGGGCCCCGCCCGGGGGCCTCAGGGCAGGCGCACGTCGATGCGGGCGCCGCCGAGCTCGGCCGAGGCGCCGATCTCAACCGCCCCCCCGTAGGCGGCCACGATGTCGGCGACCATGGCGAGCCCGATGCCGTGGCCCGGGGCGCGGCGGTCGGCGCGCACGCCGCGGCCCAGGACCTCGCCGCGCTTCGCCGCGGGGATGCCCGGGCCGTCGTCCTCCACCACGAGGAGGAGCGCGCCGTCGCCTCGCGCTGTGACCCGAACCCGCCCTCGGGACCACTTGTAGGCGTTGTCGAGGAGGTTGCCGAGGATCTCCAGCAGGTCCCCCTCCTCGCCGCGGAAGCGGGGCTCGCCCTCGCAGCGCACCTCGCAGCGCACGCCCCGCTCGCGGTGGACCTTGTCCAGGGTCGCCACCAGCCGCCCGATGGCGCCCGCCACCGGGATCGGGGCGGCGAGGGGGGCGCGCCCGGCGGTGGCGGCGCGGCGCAGCTGGTGCTCGACGATGGCGTTGACGCGGTCCACGGCGGCGGCCACCTGGTGCGGCAGGTCCGGCTCGCCCGCCTCGGCGGCGCCGCGCAGGAGCGCGAGCGGCGTCTTGAGGCTGTGGGCGAGGTCGCCCAGGGCGTTGCGGTGGCGCTCGAGCTGGCGCCGCTGGTGGGCGAGCAGGGCGTTGACCGCCTCGGTGAGGGGGCGGAGCTCGCCCGGGGCCTCGCCGGAGAGGGCGGCGGCGCGTCCGGCCTCGATGGCGCGGATCTCCTCCGCCACCCGTGCCAGCGGCCGCAGCCCCCAGTGCAGGATCAGCCCCTGGGCGAGGAGGAGGGCGAGGCCGACGCCGGTGAGCCAGCCCCAGAGGGTGCGGCGGAAGGCCCCCACCTCGGCATGCAAGGCGGCAAGGTCCGCCGCCGCGGCGAAGGTGTAGGGGACGAGGCGGCCGTCCGGATGCTCCCAGAGGATGCCCAGCGCCGCCACCAGCAGGGTGCGGCCGTCCTCGGCGCGCACGCGCCCGAGCCGCCACGCCCCCGAGGCGAGACCGCGCGGGTAGGGGACGGCGAGGCCGAGCTGCGAGGGCGAGCGCCAGATCGGCCCGTCCGGGCCCTCCACCGCGCCGTAGAGGCCCGAGGCGGGGTTGGACAGGCGCGGATCCGGCGGCGTCTCGGGCATCCGCAGCCGCCCCGCGGGGTCGAGGTCGGCGGCGGCGATGAGCCCGTAGACCTCGCCCCGCAGCCGCTCCTGCAGGGCGGTCTCGGCGCTGTGCCGGAAGGCGCGCTCGAGGGCGACGGCGGTGAGGGTGAAGAAGGCGGCGAGCACCACCGAGGCCGCCGTCAGCAGCCGGGCGCGCAGCGACCCCCTCACGCCGGCTCGCGCCTCCACGCCAGGCGGTAGCCCTGGCCGCGCAGGGTCTCGATGGGCCGCAGCCTGCCCTCGGGGTCGAGCTTGCGCCGCAGGCGGGCGACGAAGACCTCGATGGTGTTGCTGTCGCGGTCGAAGTCCTGGGCGTAGAGGTGCTCGGTGAGCTCGCTCTTGGACAGGACCTCGCCGGCGCGCAGCACGAGCTGCTCCAGGAGCCGGTACTCGAAGGCGGTGAGCTCCACCTCCCGCCCCTCCACGCGCACCCGCTGGGCGCGGGTGTCCACCTCCAGCGGGCCGACGCGCAGCACCGGGTCGGACCAGCCGGCGGCCCGGCGCACGAGGGCGTTGAGGCGGGCCACCAGCTCCTCCATGTGGAAGGGCTTGACCAGGTAGTCGTCGGCGCCCGCCTCGAGGCCGGCCACCTTCTCGTCCCAGCGCCCGCGCGCGGTGAGGATCAGCACCGGCAGCGGCCGGTCCTCGGCGCGCAGGGTGCGGATGAGCTCGAGGCCGTCGAGGTCGGGCAGGCCGAGGTCGACGACGGCGACGTCATAGGGGATCTCGCGCGCGAGGAAGAGTCCCTCGCGCCCCTCGCCGGTGGCGTCCACGGCGAGCCCGCGCCGCCCCAGCGCCTCGACGAGCCGGGCGCGCAGTTCGGGCTCGTCCTCCACCACCAGCACGCGCACCCTTCAGCGCCTCCCCGTGCGGGCGGGGCGGATGCGTCCGCTTTCGGGGTCCACCTCCAGGTGGCGCACCCGCCCCTCGGGGGTGAGGACCCGGATGCGGTAGACGGCGTGGCCGTCGCGGCGCACCGTCTCGGCGGCGAGGACCCGCCCGCCGCTCGCCCGCGCCGCCGCCCGCGCCGCCTCCTCGAGGGTCAGCGGCGCGGCCTGGGCCGCGGCCGCGACGAGGACGAGCGCCGCGAGCCGGCGGCGCAGCGGGGACGGCTTGTGGCGCGGGCGGGTCATGGCCGGCGACCATGATAGCAGGGCCGCCGGCCCGGGCCCCGGGCCGCGCTCACTCCACCGGCTGCACGCTCACCCGCACCCGCAGCCGGTCGCCGGGATCGTGGTCCATGCGGGTCTCGTAGCGCTGGCCCCGGTAGCGGTAGACCACCCGGTAGCCGAGGGTCTGCTCCTCCTCGTGGCGCTCGGCCACCACCTCGCAGCGCTGCTCCGTGGTGGTGTGGGTGCGCCCCTTGGCCCCGGAGCGGGCGATGTCGTGCCCCACCGAGGCGCCGAGGGCGATGCCGGCCACGGTCATCGCGTCCTTGCCCCGGCCGCGGCCGAACTGGTTGCCGATGGCGCCGCCAATGATGCCGCCGAGGATCGCCGAGCTCGGCGAGACCCGCGCCGGCTCCTCGCGCGTCACCACCACCTCGCGGCAGACCCGCCGCGGCGTCGAGACCTCCACCACGCGCACGATCGGGACCACGCGCTCCACCTGCGCCCAATCCAGATAGCCGCCGTCGTCCACGGGACGGGGGCGCGCCAGCGCCGCGGGAGCGGCGAGCGCGGCCGCGACGGCGAGGGCGAGGGTACGGCTGGCGATGCGGTGCTTGTTCATGGCCTGTCCTCCTCTGCGGATCCGGCTTTCATCCGACGCTGGATGCAAGCCTGCCCCGATGCCGCTGAACCGATGCTGAACCCGGGGTGGGGGCGGGCCCCGGGGTCCGAAGGCGGTGAGAGAAGGGCCGGCGGCCCCGTCCGGAGGGGCATGGGCGGGGCCGTGCTGCCGGCCCTCCCTCTCGTACGAGGGACCGGTTCCGGGCGGGTGCGCTTACCGGTGGGCGGATGCGCGCCGGGGGGCTACCATGGCGGGGGAGGTGGACGATGGGCCTCGAGACCCAGGGGGGAACGCGCTTCTGCGGCCGCTGCGGGGCGCCGCTCGCGCTCAGGGTGCCGGCGGGCGACGATCGCGAACGGCACGTGTGCACCGCCTGCGGCGCGGTCCACTACCGCAACCCCAAGATCGTCGTCGGCTGCATCGCCCACTGGCGCGGGCGCGTGCTCCTGTGCCGGCGCGCCATCGAGCCGCGGCGCGGCCTGTGGACGGTGCCGGCCGGGTTTCTCGAGCACGGCGAGTCGGCCGAGGCCGGCGCCGCGCGGGAGACCCTCGAGGAGGCGGGGGCGCGGGTCGGCATCGACGCCCTCCACGGCATCTGGAGCCTGCCCGCCATCGGCCAGGTCTATCTCCTCTTCCGCGGCCGCATGCGGGATGCGCGGGTGGCCGCGGGGGCGGAGAGCCTGGAGGCGGGGCTGTTCGCCGAGGAGGCGGTGCCCTGGCAGGCGATGGCCTTCCCCGTGGTGACGCAGGCGCTGCGGGCCTGGTTCGAGGACCGCCGCCGCGGCCGCTACCGGCTCCACCGCGGCCTCGTGGAGGCGACGCGCTGGTCCTGATCAGGCCGCGGTCGCCGCCTCCAGGAAGCGCAGCGCCCGCACCCCGTACCAGCACCAGGCCTCCCCGTCCACCAGCGCGCAGGGGAAGGGCAGGGCCTGCATCTCGGCGCGGCGGCGGGCGAAGGGGTAGGGCTCGGTGGCGGCGAGGAGCAGCGTGGCGGCCGGGTCGAGGGTGGCGAGGTCGATCTCGGGGTAGCGCCCGGCGGCGGGCCAGAGGCGGTCGCCGAGGCCGGCGATGCGCAGCGCGTCGGCGATGAAGGTCTCGCCCCCCGCCGCCATCCACGGCCGGCGCCAGACGAGGTAGACGATGTGCGCGGGCTCGCGCCGCGGCCGCCGCCACCAGGCGACGACGCCCGGCAGCCGCGCCGCCGGGCGCCGTCGCCGCGGGCGGGCGGCGAGCCGGCGCCAGCGCGCCGCCAGCGCCGCCAGGGGACGGGCGCCCGTGGCCTGGGCGAGCGCGCTGCAGGCGGCGGCGGCATCCGCCGCCGACCGCACCCGCGTCACCACCCGGGGATAGGGGCAGGCCGCGGCCATCTCCGCCGTGTTCTCCTCCTCGTCCATGACCACGAGATCGGGGTCGAGGGCGGCCACCGCCTCCCAGCGCACCTGCTTGGTCCCGCCCACCGCGGGGATGGCCTCCACCCGCTCCCGCGGGTGGACGCAGTAGCGGGTGCGCCCCACCACCGCGACCCCGGCCTCGATGAGGGTCTCGGTCCAGGAGGGGACGAGGCTGACGACGCGGGGGCCGCCCACCGGCACCGTTCAGGCGAAGAAGGCGGCCTCGGCCTCGGCCGGGATCGGCACCCCCGTCACCCGCGCCTTCTTCAGGACCTCCCAGTAGTAGCGGTAGGTGGCGCGGTCGTGGAGCTCGCCGGCGTGCTGGATCGGGCCCCAGTGGGCCTCGCGCGCGGCGAGCAGGATCGCCGCCGCCTCCTGCACCTCGGCGTGGTCCGGCTTCATGGCGTCCACGATGGGGCGGATCTGGGCGGGGTAGATGCTCCACATGCGCAGGAAGCCGAACTCGTGCCGCGCCCGCCAGGCGTCCTGGTAGGTCTGGTAGGGGTTGCGCAGGTCCAGGGTGACGTTGTGGGCGGGGACGCGCCCGTGGGCGAGCGCCGCCGCCACCACCTCCGCCTTGGCCCGCACCAGCAGGCGGTGCTCGAACTGGCCGGGGCTGCGCATGGCGGCGGCGGGGATCGCCCCGTGGTGGCCGGAGACGAAGTCCATGAGGCCGAAGTCGATGACCTGGACCCACGCCTCGGCGGCGATGGCCGAGACGTCGCGCAGCGCGCCGTGGGTCTCCACCAGGACGTGGATCGGGATCTCGCGCTCGATCCCGGCGCGGCGGGCGACCTCGCGGATGTGGCCGATCTGCTCGCGCACCTGCTCGACGCGGGTGGCCTTGGGCAGGGTGATGTAGGCGAGCTCGCTCCCGGCGGCGCCGACCACGATCTCCACGTCCTGCCGCCAGGCCGGGTGGGTGGCGTCGTGGATGCGCACCCCCGCCATGCGGTGGCGGTTCTCCGCCGAGCGCACCAGCTCCGCCACCATCTCGGCGTGCTCGCGCTCGCGGCCGGCCGGCGCCCCGTCCTCGCAGTCGCAGGTGACGTCGAAGACGGGGCCGATCTCCTCCTGGAGGGCGAAGGCCTTGCGGATCAGCTTCTCGCTGCCGGCGAAGTGCTCGCAGACCGGGATGACGGGGAAGGGGCGCTCGCCGGGAAAGAGGGCCTGGTCGGGGTGGAGGGGCTCGCTCATGGCCGGGATCCTTCTCTGTTGCGTTGCAGCATAAACTCTACTAGGCTCCTCGGGAAAAGCCAACGACGGAGGACGAGGGAGCGCCATGAACGACGCCTACGCCTACGCCACCGGCCTCGACGACCACGAGCTGCTCGGCGACTACTGGCCGGGCATCCAGCTCTACTACCCGCCGGTGAAGTACCTCCCCGCCGAGGGTCGCTACGAGACCATGGAGGAGGCCGCGGCGCGCCTTCGTCGCCACGCCTTCGCCACGCCCGCCCACACCATTCTGTTCGATCTCGAGGACGGCTGCCGCATGAAGGCCGCAAGCCGCGAGCTGCTGCGCCGGGAGCTGCCGGCCCTCGAGCGCGAGGACCTGCAGGTGGCGGTGCGCATCAACCCCTTCCGCACCGAGGAGTACGAGCGCGACCTGGAGATGGTGCGGGATCTCGCCGGCTGCATCCACGTCATCGTGCTCGCCAAGGCGGGCGAGCTCTACGGCGCGGCCGAGATCCGCGACCTCTCCGCCTGGCTGGTGGGCGTCGACGAATCCGTCACCATCCAACCCATCATCGAGCATCCGCGCTCGCTCAAGCTCGCCGACGAGCTCATGGCCTTCCCCACCGTGCGCCACGTGGTCTTCGGCATCCACGACTTCTCCAAGGCCATGGCCATCCACATCACCCCCGAGCGCTGGACCGAGGAGCTCAAGACCTTCCAGGAGCTGCTGCTGTTCGAGGCGCGCATCGCGGGCAAGGGGGTGATCGGCGGGGTGGAGGTGCTCATCAACCGCGAGCCCATGCCCGAGGACTACGTCGAGGACGCCGACGTGCGCCGCTGGCTCGACCTGCACGGCGAGGAGGAGGCCAAGATCGTCTACCGCCACGCCTGCGAGGAGGCGGCGCGGGGGCTGACCGGCAAGCAGGTCATCCACCCCAACCACATCCACCTCTGCAAGGTCGCCTTCACGCCCTCGCCCAACGAGATCCGCCGCCACGTCGCCATCCTCCAGGCCGCGATCGAGGCCGACGCCCTGCTCGGCGGCGCCATCCGCTTCGAGGGCGAGATGCTCGACCCTCCGATGTTCGGCAAGTCGCTCCAGGCGCTGCTGCGCGCCAACGCCCTGCGCGCCCTGGGCGAGGAGGACCGGCGCTTCGCCATGCAGGTGCTGCGGCGGCTGCCGGTGCCGGTGATCCGCGAGAACTGGCCCTACGGCATGGCATGAGGACGAGGACCATGGCGACCAACTGGCAATGGGCGGTGCCGGCGCGGCTCAACATCGGCGCCGCCTGCACCGACGCGCAGGTGGAGGCGGGTCGCGGCGGCGAGACCGCGATGGTGGTGGAGGACGCGGTGCGCGGCACCGCGGAGGCGACCTACGAGGCGCTCTCGCTCGCCACCAGCCGCTTCGCGCAGCTCCTGGAGGCCCTCGGCGTCGGGCGCGGCGAGCGGGTGCTGGTGCGCCTGCCCAACAGCCTCGCCTACCCCACCGCCTTCCTCGGCGCCATCCGCCACGGCGCCATCGCGGTGCCCACCTCGACGCTGCTGGTGGGGCCGGAGGTGCGCTACCTCGCCGAGGACTCGGGGGCGGCGGTGCTGGTGACGGACAAGGCGATGTGGCCGGAGCTTGCGCCCCACCTCGGCGGGCTGCCGGCGCTGCGCCACGTCCTCCTCGCCGGCGCCGGGCCGCTGCCCGAGGCCCCGCCCGGGCTCGCCGTGCACGACCTGGAGGAGGGGCTGGCGGCGCAGGGCGGCTGGCACCCCGCCGCCGACACCGCCGCCGACGACCCCGCCTACCTGGTCTACACCTCCGGGACCACGGGCTATCCCAAGGGCGTGCTGCACGCCCACCGCGCCCTCGTCGGGCGGCTGCCGGCGGCGACCCACTGGTTCGACTTCCGCGAGGGCGAGCCCGAGCGCATCCTGCACACGGGCAAGTTCAACTGGACCTACGTCCTCGGTTCGGCCCTCATGGACCCCCTCTATCACGGCAAGACCGTGATCGTGCACGAGGGCCCCAACGATCCCGCGCGCTGGATCGAGCTCATCGCCCGCCACCGCTGCACCGTCTTCATCGGGGTGCCCACCATCTACCGCCAGATCCTGCAGCGCACCGGGGCCTCGCGCGCCGACGTGCCCACGCTGCGCCACTGCATGTGCGCCGGCGAGCATCTCTCCGACGAGGTCTTCGCCGCCTGGCGCGCGCGCTTCGGCCTCGACATCTACGAGGCCATCGGCATGTCCGAGATCAGCTACTACATCTCCCACAGCCGCCACCGGCCGATCCGCCCCGGCTCGGCCGGCTTCCCCCAGCCCGGGCACGAGGTGCGGCTGCTGGATGCGTCGCTGCGCGAGGTGGGGGTCGACGAGGAGGGCATGATCTGCATCCGCGACGACGACCCGGGGCTGTTCCTGCGCTACTGGAACCTGCCGGAGGAGACGGCGCGGTCGCGCCGCGGCGGCTGGTTCCTCACCGGCGACTACGCCCGCCGCGACGCCGACGGCTACATCTGGTTCCTGGGCCGGCGCGACGACCTCATCAACAGCTTCGGCTACCGCATCTCGCCCCACGAGGTGGAGCGCGTCATGAAGGCCCATCCCGAGGTCGCCGACTGCGCCGTCATCGGCCAGGCGGTGGACGCGCACAAGACCCTGGTGGCCGCCTGCGTGGTGCCGGTCCCGGGGGCGCGCCCGGACCCCGAGGCGCTGCTCGCGTGGGCGCGCGAGCGGCTCGCCGGCTACAAGCAGCCCAAGATCGTCCACATCCTCGAGGAGCTGCCGCGCACGCGCAACGGCAAGGTCCTGCGCAGCGAGCTGCGCCGCCTCCTCGAGACCCGCCGGACCTGAGAGGAGGAGACCATGGCCGAGCCGCTGCGTCCGCGACGCTCCATGCTCTACGTCCCGGGGCACAATCCGCGCTTCCTCGCCAAGGCGCGGGAGGTGCCCGCCGACGCCGTCATCCTCGACCTGCACCGCTCGGTGCCGCCGGCCCTCAAGGCCGAGGCTCGCGCCCGCGTGGCTGCGGCGCTGGCCGAGGGCGGCTTCGGCCACCGCGAGCGGGTGGTGGGGGTCAACGACCTGGACGGTCCCTGGGGGCGGGACGATCTCGAGGCACTGGCGGGGCTCGCCTTGGATGCGGTGCTGCTGCCGCGCGTGGAGTCGGCCGAGGATGTGATGCGCGGGCTCGAGGCGATGGAGGCGGCCGGCGTCGCCGCCGCGGTCATGGCCACCATCGAGACCCCGCTCGGGGTCCTGCGCGCGGCCGAGATCGCCGCCGCCTCGGCGCGGCTGACCTGCCTCGTCATGAACACCACCGACCTCGGCGCGGCCCTGCACGTGCCCGCCACCGCCGACCGCCTCGGGGTGCTGGCGAGCCTCGCCCAGGTGGTCCTCGCCGCGCGCGCCCACGGCAAGGCGGTGGTGGACGGCGCCCACCTGGAGCTGGACAACCCCGTCACCTGCGAGCTCTCCTGCCGCCAGGGCCGCGATCTCGGCTTCGACGGCAAGAGCGTGATCCACCCGGCGCAGCTGCCCTACACCAACGACGCCTTCACCCCGCGCCCGAAGGACGTGGAGGAGGCCCGTGCGGTGCTCGCGGCGTGGGAGCAGGCGGGCGGGCCGACCTTGCACCGGGGACGGCTCATCGAGCCGGCCCACGTCGAGGTGGCGCGGCGCACCCTGGCCCTGGCCGAGGCCTGCGCCGCGCGCGCCGCCGCGGGGGGCTGAGCCGTGGCCGCCGACAAGGCCGTGCGCGGGCGCTTCTTCGAGGACTTCCGGCTCGGCGAGCGTATCGTCCACCCCACGCCGCGCACCGTCGGCGAGGGCGAGGCGGCCCTCTACCTGGGCCTGACCGGGAGCCGCTTCCCGCTCGCCAGCGCCGACACCGCCGCCCGCGCCCTGGGGCTTGCGCGCCGGCCCCTGGACGAGCTCCTCGCCTTCCACGTCGCCTTCGGCAAGACCGTCCCCGACGTCTCCCTCAACGCGGTGGCCAACCTGGGCTACGCCGAGGTGCGCTTCCTCGGGCCGGTGTGGCCGGGCGAGACGCTGCGCGCCGAGTCCGAGGTCATCGGCCTCAGGCCCAACCGCGACGGCCGCGCCGGCATCGTCTGGGTGCGCTCGCGCGCCTTCGCCCAGGACGGCCGCGAGGTCCTCGCCTGGGTGCGCTGGGTGATGGTGCGCCGGCGCAAGCCCGGGGGCGGGGGGCCGGAGGCGGTGGTGCCGGAGACGGCCGACCACGTCCCGCCGCAGGCGCTCCCGGTGCCCGAGGGGCTCCACGGCCGCGGCTACGACACCGCGCTCACCGGCTCGCCGTGGCTGTGGGAGGACTACGAGCCGGGCGAGCGCATCGTCCACCCCGCGGGCATGACCATCGACGAGACCGACCACACGCTCGCCACCCGGCTCTACCAGAACAACGCCCGCGTCCACTTCGACGCCCACGCCATGGCCTCGTCGCGCTTCGGCCGGCGGCTGGTCTACGGCGGCCACGTCATCTCCGTGTGCCGGGCGCTGAGCTTCGAGGGGCTGGCCAACGCGGTGTGGATCGCGGCCATCAACGGCGGCACCCACGCCAACCCGGTCTTCGCCGGCGACACCCTCTACTGCCGCAGCGAGGTGCTGGCGCGCTGGGCCCTGCCCGGGCGCGACGACCTCGGCGCGCTGCGCGTCCGCACCCTCGGGCTCAAGGACTGCGACCCGGCGACGGTGGACGAGCCCCGCGACGGCGAGGGCCGCTACCGGCCGGAGGTGGTGCTGGACCTCGACTACACGGTGCTGATGCCGCGCCGCCGCTGAGGGATGCGGGGCGGTGGTGCCGGCCACCGCCGAGGCGCTATGATCGGTGCCGGCAAGGCCAGTGCACGCAGGGGGGGAACGTGAGGCTGCACATCGAGCGCTTCGTCACCGGACCGATGGAGACCAACACCTGGGTCCTGCACGCGGTGCCCGGGGCGTGCATCGTCATCGACCCCTCCGAGGGCTGCGGGGCGCTGCTGCGCCACCTCGCCGCCGAGGGCCTGGAGCCGGTGGCGGTGGTCCTCACCCACGGCCACTTCGATCACTGCCTGGGGCTGCCCGAGGTGATCGGGGCCCATCCGGACGCCCGCGTGCTGATCCACCCCGAGGACCGGCACTATCTCACCGACGTCAACTACAACGGCTCGCCCATGATCGGGCGCGAGTTCGTCTGGGAGGGCGAGGTGGAGCCGCTGGAGGCGGGGCGGGTGAGCCTCGCCGGGATGGAGCTGGAGGTCATGCACCTGCCGGGCCACACGCCGGGCGGGATCGGCCTGCGCATCGACGGCCATCTCTTCAGCGGCGACGTCCTCTTCGCCGGCTCGGTGGGGCGCACGGACTTCCTCGGCGGCAGCACCGAGGCGCTGCTTTCGAGCATCCACGAGCGGCTGCTCACCCTGCCCGACAGCACCCGCGTGCACCCGGGTCACGGCCCCGACACCACCATCGGCGACGAGCGCCGCTTCAACCCGTTCCTGCGCTGAGGGGCGGGCTCAGGCGGGGGTGGGCTCGGCCCCCGCCTGTTCCGCTTTCGCCCGGCGCGGGTCGACCCCGGTGAGGAGGTACTGGAGGAGCTCGCGCACGGGCCGGATCTCGCGCCCGAAGGGCAGCGGCTCGGAGCCGCGGAAGAAGAGCCCGCGCTCGACGTCGCCGTGGACGGCGGCGGCGAGCTGGTTGTCGATGCAGAACTGGCCCGCCTGCGGATTGCCGTCCTTGAGCCCGCAGTGGGTCAGGCACTCGATGCGCACGGCGCAGGTGCCGCGCTCGGGCGAGGCCTTGGCACGCAGCCGCGCCTCGCGCTCGAGGTAGCGCCGCAGCCACGGCGTGAGCACCGCCCGCGCCGGCAGCCCGGCGGTGCTGAGGAAGGTGACGATGTCCTCGGGGCGGGCCTCGGCGAGCACGCGCTTGAAGTTGGGATGGGCGTCGCCCTCCTCGGTGACCGCGAAGGGGGTGCCGATCTGCGCCCCCGCCCAGCCCGCGGCGATGAGGGCGCGCAGCTTCTCGAAGGAGTTGATGCCGCCGGCGGCGATGAGGGGGATGCGCTCGAAGGCGATGCCGAGCTGCTCGAGGACCTTGCGGATCTCGCCGATGACGCGGGAGAAGTCGAAGCGCGGGTGGTCCACCTCCTCCACCCGCGGGCTGCCCAGGTGCCCGCCGGCGTAGCGCGGGCTCTCGATGACGATGGCGTCGGGCAGCCGCCCCCGCCGCAGCCAGCGCTTGAGCACCGCGCGCACGCCGCGCTCCTCGGACAGGATCGGGATCAGGGCGACCTCGTCGTGCCCGCCCACGAGGTCCGGCAGGTCGAAGGGCAGCCCGGCGCCCATGATGATGGCGTCGGCGCCGCTCTCGCAGGCCTGGCGGACCAGGTCCGGATGCTGGTCCACCGCCTTCATGACGTTGACCGCGAGGAAGCCCTCCGGGCCGCAGATCTCGCGGGCGGCGCGGATCTCGCGGTCGAGGGCCTCGAGGTTGGCCTCCTCCATGGCGCGGCGGTCGCGGCTGCGCCGCGTCCGCTCCATGAGGTCGGGGTGCAGGCGGCGCAGGTCGACGCTGGCGATGGTCCCCACCGCCCCCTCCTTGGCCACGGTGCCGGCGAGCCGGTGGGCCGAGACCCCCACGCCCATGCCGCCCTGGATGATGGGCAGCAGCTTTCGTCCACGGATCTCCATCGGCGGCAGCGGGGTCTCGATCATGGCACCGCGGGCCCGCACGGGAACGGGCGTCTCAGGCCGGCAGGGTGCGCGGGCATTATCCCTTCACCGGGGTCGGGCATGGATCGTAGCAGAGGGGGCGGCCGGGCACAATCAGACCCGCGCGGTGGCGATGCGCCGCCCGACGCGCACCGGGCTGCCCGGCGCGAGATCGAGCGCCGGCACCACCGCGCCCCGCGGGAAGAGCAGGATCACGGTGGAGCCCACGTGGAAGCAGCCGGCCTCGTCGCCGCGGGCAAGGCGCGGCCGCGGCTGCGGCTGCCACAGCCGCAGCCCGCCCCCGTGCGGGGGCGTGGCGGGGCCGGTCCACGGCGTCTCCATGCCGCCGACGACCATCGCCCCCACCATGACCAGCGCCACCGGTCCCAGCGCGGTCTCGAGCATCGTCACCAGCCGCTCGTTGCGGGCGAACAGCCGCGGCACGGCGGCGGCGGTGCCGTCGCCCACCGAGAAGAGCCGCCCCGGCACGTAGACGCTCTCGCGCACCTCCGCATCCAGCGGCATGTGGATGCGGTGGTAGTCGCGCGGGGAGAGGTACAGGGTGAAGAAGGTCCCGTCGCGGAAGGGCAGGGCGCGGGCGGGGTCGGCGAGGAGCTCCGCCGCGGTGTACCAGCGGCCCTTGGCCTGCAGGATGCGCCCCGCCACCACCGGGCCGAGCTGGCTCACGGTGCCGTCCACGGGGGAGGTGACGGCGCGGGGGTCCGGGTCCTGCGGCCGCGCCCCCGCCCGCAGGCGGCGCGTGAAGAAGGCGTCGAAGGTGGCGTAGTCCTCGGCGCGCGTGCGCTCGGCCTCGGCGAGGTCGACGCCGTAGGCGCGCACGAAGGCCCGGATCGCGGCCGTGGTCAGCGGGCCCGCCTCGGCGCGGGCGAGGCGGCCGGCGATGCGCGTGAGCGCGTGCTGCGGCGCGAGATGCTGAAGGATCGCGCCCAGGCGGGCGGCGGGGGCCGTCATGTCGGCGTCGGTTCCTGGTGGGGCCGGCGGCGCATTATACCCGCGCCCCGGGTGGCGAGAACGCCGGCGGCCACCACCAGAGCCGCCCCGATCCAGGCCGTCGGGTGCGGCAGCTCCCCCCACAGCGCCCAGCCGAGGGCGGTGGCGAAGAGCACCGAGGTGTAGGAGAAGGGGCCGATGCGGGCGGCGGGGGCGAGGGCGTAGCCGCGCGTGAGCAGGAGCTGCCCGGTGCTCGCCAGCGCGCCGATGGCGATGAGCAGGAGCCAGGCGCCGGCGTCGGGTGCGCGCCAGGCGGCGAGCGCCGGCGGTGCCGAGGCCGCGGTGCAGAGGAGGCCGTACCAGGCGACGATGCGCAGCGGCGGCTCGGTGAAGCTCAGCCGTCGCACCGTGACCATGGCGAGGGCGGCGCTTGCGCCGGCGGCGAGCGCCGCGACCGCGGCCGGCTCGATGCCGCCGCTCGGGGCGAGCACCAGCCACACCCCGACGAAGCCGATCCCTGAGGCGGCGAGGACCGCCGGCGGCAGCGGCTCGCCGAGCCAGGCCCGCGCGATGAAGGGGATGAAGAGCGGGGCGGTGAAGCTGAGCAGCACCGCGGTGGCGAGGGGCAGGCGCGCCAGCGCGTGGAAGAAGCCGTACATGGCGGCGAGCCCAGCGGCGGCGCGCAGCAGGTGCAGCCCCGGCCGCGCGGTGGCAAGCCCCGCGCGGCGCGCCCGCACGATCCAGGGCAGCAGGACGGCGAGCCCCAGGAGGTTGCGGAAGAAGACCACCATGGGATTGGGCAGCTCCGCCGAGACGGTGCGGATCGCCGCCCCCATGAGGGCGAAGGTGAGCGCCGAACCGGTTACGAGGAGGCCGCCGGCGAGCGCGCGGCGGCCCGCGTCGGCGGGCGGCACGGGGCTCAGCGCTCCACCGGCAGCTCGGGCCGGTTGCCCCATTCCGACCAGGATCCGGGATAGCCGCGCACCCGCTCGTGGCCGAGCAGCCGCAGCACGAACCACGTGTGGGAGGAGCGGTGGTGGGTGTGGCAGTAGGTCACCACCTCCCGCGCCCCGGGGTCGAGGCCGGCGGCGGTGTAGAGGGCGCGCAGCGCCTCCGGCGGGCGCAGGCGGAGGTTGCGGCCGCGGTCCAGGGTCTCGACCCAGTTGACGTGGACCGCGCCCGGGATGTGGCCGCCGCGGGCGGCGCGGGCCTTGGCCCCGGTGTATTCCTCGGGCGTGCGCGCATCCACGACCGCGAGACCCGGCTCGCCGAGGCGGCGGGCGAGCTCGTCGGCCTCGATGGTGACCCCGGGGTCGAACCCCTCCACGGGATAGTCGGGGGCCGGCGGCGGCGGCGGGCCGTTCTCCAGCGGGCGGCCCTCGCCGCCCCAGGCGTGGATGCCGCCGTCGAGCAGGGAGGCGCCGCCGGGGTGGCGCACCAGGGCCAGGGTCCAGAGCAGGCGGCACGCCGCCGCGCCCCCCTCCTCGTCGTAGGCCACCACGTGGTCCTCGGGCCGGATCCCGGCCCAGGCCAGGGCCTGGGCGAGCTTCTCCGGCGGCGGCACGAGGCCGGGGACGGTCTTGCCGCCCCGCACCAGCATGGCGTAGGGCAGGTAGGTCGCCCCCGGCACGTGGTACTTGCCGTAGGTCTCGGCGCTGCCCACGAAGACCACGCGCAGGCCGGGCGCGCCGAGCCGCTCGAGCAGCAGGTCCGGGTCCACGAGGGCGGGCAGGTCGGCCATGGTCGCCTCCCGGGTTGGGATGGGCCGGGCAATATAGCGCGGCGGGGGCGGCGGCGGAAGGCCGGCCCGCCCGGGGCGGCACGCTTGCCGGGCGCGCGCCTTCCTCGTAGAGTTCCGCACGTTCCGACAAGGGGAGGGAACCCGCATGCGCGACACCCTGCACCACCTGTCGCGCGAGGGGCTCGCCGCGCTCTTCGCCCGCCTGCGCGAGGCGGGCTACGCGGTCCACGGCCCCCGCGTGGAGCAGGGGGCCGTCGTGCTCGGCCCGCTGGCCTCGGTGGAGGACCTGCCGCGGGGCGTGGTGGACCATCAGGAGCCGGGGCGCTACCGCCTCGAGCGGACCGGATCCGCCCGCCTCTTCGACCACGCCGCCCCGGCCCAGGGGCTGCGCCGCTACACCTTCGCCCCGCGCGAGGTGCTCTGGCGCAGCCGTCCGGAGGGGGCGGGCTGGCGCTTCGAGCCGGCGCCGCCGGAGGCGGAGCCGGTGGCGGTGCTGGGGGTGCGGGCCTGCGATCTGGCGGCGCTGGCGCTGCAGGACAGGCACTTCCTCGGCGGGCCGCGGCCCGATCCCCACTACCGCGCCCGGCGCGAGGCCCTGTTCCTCGTCGGCGTCGACTGCGCGCGTCCTGCCGAGACCTGCTTCTGCGCCGCCACCGGCGACGGGCCGGCGGTGGAGGCCGGGGCGGACCTGCGCCTGACCGAGCTGGAGTCGGGATTCCTGGTGGCGGCGGGCTCGGCCCGCGGCGAGGCGCTGCTGGCGCGGCTGCCGGTGCGGCCGGCCACCCCCGCCGAGGAGGCGGAGCGGCGGCGCCAGATCGAGGCGGCGCGGCGCGCGCAGCGGCGGGGCCTGCCGGAGGGGGTGGCGGCGCTGCTCACCGAGCGGCTCGAGCACTCGCGCTACGAGTTCACGGGGCTGCGGTGCCTCGCCTGCGGCAACTGCACCCTGGTCTGCCCCACCTGCTTCTGCCACGGCGAGCGGGAGGAGCCGCAGCTCGACGGCACCAGCCTGCGCGTGCGGGAGTGGGACGGCTGCTTCGCCGAGGGGCACGGCTACATCGCCGGCTGCCAGCTCCGGCCGCGCCCCCGCGAGCGCTACCGGCAGTGGATCGTGCACAAGCTGGGCAACTGGCAGCTGCAGTACGGGCGCTCGGGCTGCGTCGGCTGCGGGCGCTGCATCACCTGGTGCCCGGCGGGGATCGACCTCACCCGCGAGGCCGCGGCCATCGCCGAGGGGGAGTTCTGAGCATGGCGGAGACCTTCGCCGAGGGTCTCGACCTGCCGCGGCCGGTGCGCATCGTCGCCCGGCGCAGGGAGAGCGAGGACGTCTTCAGCATCGTCCTCGAGCCGGAGGGGCCGTTCCGCTACGTCCCGGGCCAGTTCAACATGCTGGCGCTGCCGGGGGTGGGCGAGGTGGCCATCTCCATCGCCCCGGCCCCGGGCGACGACGGCACCGGGGCCTGCGGGCGCATCCAGCACACCATCCGCATCGTCGGCCGCGTCACGCGGGCGCTCGCGGCGCTTCCGGCGGGCGCCGTCATCGGCCTGCGCGGCCCCTTCGGGCGGGGCTGGCCGGTGGCGGAGGCGCGCGGCCGGGACCTCGTGCTGGTGAGCGGCGGCCTGGGGCTTGCGCCCCTCAGCCCCGTCATGGAGTACGTGCTCGCCCGCCGCGGCGACTACGGGCGGGTGACCCTGCTCCACGGCATCCGCCGTCCGGGCGAGCTCTTCTTCCGGGACCGCATCGACCGCTGGCGCGCGGCGCCGGGGACCGAGGTCCTGCTCGCCACCGACCACGCCGACGCCCACTGGCAGGAGCACGTGGGCGTGGTGACGACGCTGTTCGACGTGGTCGAGCTCGACCCGCAGCGCACCGTGGCCATGACCTGCGGCCCGGAGCCGATGATGCGCTTCACCGCCATCCATCTCCTGCACAAGCGGGGGATGGCGCCGGAGCGCATCTTCCTGTCCGAGGAGCGCAACATGCAGTGCGGCGTCGGCCGCTGCGGGCACTGCCAGATCGGCCCGCGCTTCGTCTGCACCGACGGGCCGGTGTTCGCCCTCCCGGAGCTCGGCCGCTACCTCAAGGTGGAGGGGTTCTGAGATGGCCGCACCGCGCATCGCCGTGCACAAGCTCGCCTCCTGCGACGGCTGCCAGCTGGCGCTGCTCAACCTGGGCGAGGACCTGCTCGCGCTCGCCGAGGCGGTGGAGATCCGCCACTTCGTGGAGGCGGGGTGGGTGGACGAGGAGGCGGAGGTGGACATCGCCCTCGTCGAGGGCGCGGTGAGCACCCCCCACGACGCCGAGCGCATCCGCGCCGTGCGTGCGCGCAGCCGGCTGCTGGTGGCCGTCGGCGCCTGCGCCACCGCCGGCGGCGTGCAGGCGCTGCGCAACGAGGGCGACCTCGACGCCTGGCTCGGGCGCGTCTACCCGCACCCGGAGTGGGTCGAGGCCGCGCCGCGCTGCGAGCCGCTCTCGGCGCACGTGCCGGTGGACCTGGAGCTTCCGGGCTGTCCGGTGAGCGGGGCGCAGGTGGTGGCGGCGCTGGCCTCGCTGCTTCGCGGCGCCGCCCCTGCGCCGGCGCGCGACGCCGTCTGCATGGCCTGCAAGCGCGCCGGCCACGTCTGCACCCTCGTCGCCGGCGGCGCCCCCTGCATGGGGCCGGTGACGGTGACCGGCTGCGGCGCCGTCTGCCCCGGGCAGGGACGCGACTGCTACGGCTGCTACGGGCCCGCGGCCCAGGCCAACACGCCGGCGCTGATGCGGCGCTTCCGTGCGCTGGGGCTCGACGCCGAGGCGGTGGCGCGGCGCTTCGCGGGGATCCAGGCTGGGGCCGAGGTCTTCGCCAAGGCCCGCTACCAGGCCCTGCACGACGCCACCCTCAACCGCGAGCGGCTGGAGCGGCGCGCCACGGCGCGCGAGGAACGGGAGGGACAGGGATGAGCCGTCGCATCGAGATCCGCGTGCCGGCCCTCGCCCGCGTCGAGGGGGAGGGGGCGCTGGAGCTCGCCGTCGCCGACGGGCGCATCGAGCAGCTGCGGCTTCGCATCTACGAGCCGCCGCGGCTGTTCGAGCGCTTCCTCGAGGGGCGCGACCCCCACGAGGTGCCGGACCTGGTGGCGCGCATCTGCGGGATCTGCCCCGTCGCCTACCAGATGACCGCGGTCCACGCCTTCGAGGACCTCGCCGGGGTCGATCCGGGGGCGTGGGTCGCCGCCATGCGGCGGGTGGTCTACTGCGGCGAGTGGATCGAGAGCCACGCCCTGCACATCCACCTGCTGGCGCTGCCCGACTTCCTCGGCTACGACAACGCGGTGGACATGGCGCGCGCGCACCGCGAGGTGGTCTCCCGCGGCCTGCGGTTGCAGGCGCTCGGCAACGAGATCATCCGCCTCTTCGGCGGGCGCAGCGTCCACCCGGTGGGGCTGCGCGTGGGCGGCCTGCATCGGGCGCCGCGGGCGGCGGAGGTGGCGGCCCTGCGCGGCCGGCTCGAGGACGCGGTGGTGCAGGCCGAGGCCCTGGTGCGCTGGTGCGCCGGGCTGGAGCTGCCGGAGGATGCGCAGGAGTTCACCTGTGTCGCCCTGCGCCACGCGCGCGACTACGCCATCGAGCGCGGGCGCATCGTCTCCAGCCGCGGCCACGACCTCGCGCCCGCCGAGTGGGAGCGCCACTTCGCCGAGCACCAGGTGCCGCACTCCACCGCCCTGCACGCCCATCTCGACGGCGCGCCCTATCTGGTGGGGCCGCTGGCCCGGCTCAATCTCAACCACGACCGCCTGCCGGAGGCGACGCGGGACCTCGTGCGCGCGGCGGGCCTTGCGCTGCCCTCGCGCAACATGTTCCACAGCATGCTGGCGCGCGCCCTCGAGATCCACTTCGCCCTCGTGGAGGCGGTGCGGCTGCTGGCCGGCTATGGCGAGCCGGAGGCGGCGGCGGTGCCGGTGGCGGTCCCGGCGGGGGTGGCCTTCGCCGCCACCGAGGCCCCGCGCGGCCTCCTCTGGCACCGCTACGAGGTGGGCGCCGACGGGCTCGTGCGCCGCGCCCGCATCGTCCCGCCCACGAGCCAGAACCAGGCCCGCATCGAGGCCGATCTCGCCGCCCACCTGGAGGCCTTCGGCCTCCACCGCGACGACGAGGCCCTGCGCCGGCGCGCCGAGACCGTGGTCCGCAACTACGATCCCTGCATCTCCTGCTCCACCCACTTCCTGCGCACGGTGGAGATCCGCCGCCGGTGAGCGGCTGGCGCGTCCTCGCCGTGGGCTCGCCCTTCGGCGCCGACGCGGTGGGGCTGGAGGCCGGGCGGCTGCTCGCGGCGGGGCCGCTGCCCGCGGGGGTCGAGGTGCGCTGCCTCGACCGGCCCGGCGCCGCCCTGGTGGCCCATCTCGAGGGGGCCGAGGCGGTGCTGGTCCTCGACGCCGTGGCCGGGCGGCCGCCGGGCGCCGTGGTCCGCCTCGGCCGCGGCGAGCTGCTGCGGCGCTCGCGCCCCGCGAGCACCCACGCCCTGGGGGTGGCCGAGGCCCTCGCCCTCGCCGAGGCCCTCGGCCTGCTGCCGCCGCGGCTGTGGCTGCTGGGGATGGGGATCGGCGACGGCGGCGCGGCGCTGCCGGAGGCGGCCGCACGGCGCCTCGCCGAGGCCGCGCGGGTGCTGCTCGGCGCCGCGCCGCCGCCGTGAGCCGCCGCGCTCAGGCCTCGGGCGCGGCGGGGCCGAGCAGCAGCGAGCGGCCCTTCATGGCCTCCGGCTGGCGCAGGCCCATGAGCTGGAGCACGGTGGGGGCGACCGCGGAGAGGCCGGCGCCGGTGGTGAGCCGCCAGGGCCGCTCGTCCACCACCAGGCAGGGCACCGGATAGACCGTGTGCTGGGTCTGGGCGGTGCCGGTGACCGGGTCCACCATCTCCTCGCAGTTGCCGTGGTCGGCGGTGAGCACGGCGGCGTAGCCCGCCTCGCGGGCGGCGTCCAGGACCCGCCCCACCTCGCGGTCGAGGGTCTCCACCGCCTTGATGATGGCCTCGCGCACCGCGGTGTGGCCCACCATGTCGCCGTTGGCGAAGTTGACGAGGATGAAGGCGTAGTCGCCGCTGCGCAGGGCCTTGACCACCTCGTCGGCGACCTCCGGCGCGCTCATCTCGGGCTTGAGGTCGTAGGTGGCCACCTTGGGCGAGGGGACCATGACGCGGTCCTCGCCGGGGTAGGGCTCCTCGCGCCCGCCGTTGAAGAAGAAGGTGACGTGGGCGTACTTCTCGGTCTCGGCGCAGCGGAACTGGCGCAGCCCGGCGTTGCTGATGACCTCGCCGAGGGTCGTCTGCGGCTTCTCGGGCTCGAACGCCACCGGCAGGTGGAAGGCCGGGTCGTAGACCGTCATGCAGGTGACGGTGACGGGCTCGAAGCCGCCGCGGTCGAAGGCATCGAAGTCCTCGCGCGCAAGGGCCGCGGTGAGCTGGCGGGTGCGGTCGTTGCGGAAGTTGAAGAAGATCACCGCGTCGTCGGCCTCGATCCGCGGCGTGCCCTCGATCACGGTGGGGGCGATGAACTCGTCGCCCTCGTCGGCGGCGTAGGCCTGCTCGATGGCGGTGCGCGCATCGGGCGCGCGCCGTCCCTCGCCGTGGACGAGGGCGTCGAAGGCGCGGCGGGTGCGCTCCCAGCGCCGGTCGCGGTCCATGGCGTAGTAGCGTCCGCTGACCGTGGCGATGACGCCGCCGGCATGGGCGAGCGCCGCCTCCAGCGCGGGCAGGTAGCCCGCCGCCGAGCGCGGCGGGGTGTCCCGCCCGTCCGTGATCATGTGCACCACGGGGGCGACGCGGTGGCGGTGGGCGAGCTCGATCAGCGCCAGCAGGTGGCGGATGTGGCTGTGCACGCCGCCGTCGGAGACCATCCCCAGCAGGTGGACGCGGCCGCGGGCGCGGCCCGCCTCCATGGCGGCGGCGAGGACGGGGTTGGCGAAGAAGCTGCCGTCGTCGATGGCGTCGTCGATGCGCACGAGGTACTGGCGCACGACGGTGCCGCAGCCGAGGGTCAGGTGTCCCACCTCGGAGTTGCCCATCTGCCCGTCCGGCAGCCCCACCGCCCGCCCGGAGGCCTCCAGCAGCGTGTGCGGGTTGCGCGCGAAGTAGGCGTCGAGGCGCGGGGTGCGCGCCTCGGCGATGCCGTTGTTGACGCGGGAGGGATTGACCCCGAAGCCGTCGAGGATGACGAGGATGGCCCTGCGATGCGGGATGCTCCTGCGCGCGGACATGGGGTCAGCTTCGCTCCTTCAGGCGGCGCTCCTCCTCCAGGACGACCCGGCTCATCTCCAGGACGCTGTCGGGGTTGAGGGAGAGCGATTGGATGCCGCGCTCCACCAGCCAGCGCGTGATCTCCGGAAAGTCCGACGGCGCCTGGCCGCAGATGCCGATGTACTTGCCGTGGCGGTTGCAGGCCTCGATGGCCATCTCCATCAGCTTGAGCACCGCCGGGTTGCGCTCGTCGTAGCCGGTGAGGATGCCGGAGTCGCGGTCGACGCCGAGGGTGAGCTGGGTGAGGTCGTTGGAGCCGATGGAGAAGCCGTCGAAGTGCTCGAGGAACTCGTCGGCGAGCAGGGCGTTGGCGGGCAGCTCGCACATGACGATGATCCTGAGGTCGTTGCGTCCGCGCTCGAGGCCGTTGGCGGCCATGAGCTCGAGCACCTTGACGCCCTCCTCCACCGTGCGCACGAACGGGAGCATGAGCCAGACGTTGGTGAGCCCCATCTCGTCGCGCACCAGCCGCATCGCCTCGCACTCCATGGCGAAGCACTCGGCGAACTGCGGCGAGTGGTAGCGCGAGGCGCCGCGGTAGCCGAGCATGGGGTTCTCCTCCTCGGGCTCGAACTGGCGCCCGCCGATCATGGCCGCGTACTCGTTGGACTTGAAGTCGCTCATGCGCACGATCACGGGCCGCGGGTAGAAGGCCGCGGCGATGGTGCCGACCCCCTCGGCCAGCCTGCGCACGAAGTAGTCGCGCCGGTCGGCATAGCCGCGCACGAGCCCGTCGATGACGGCGCGGGTCTCGGCGTCGACCCGCTCGTACTCGAGCAGCGCCCGCGGGTGGACCTTGATGGTGTTGTTGATGATGAACTCGAGGCGGGCGAGCCCCACGCCGTCCGCCGGCAGGCGGCTGACCTCGAAGGCCACCTCGGGGTTGCCGAGGTTGACGAGGACCTTGGTGCGCGGCCGCTCCATCTGCGACAGGTCCACGCGCTCCACCTCGAAGGGCAGGGCGCCGCGGTAGATGTAGCCGGTGTTGCCCTCGGCGCAGGAGACGGTGACCTCGGTGCCGCTCTCGAGGACCTCGGTGGCGTTGCCGGTCCCCACCACCGCGGGGATGCCCAGCTCGCGCGCGATGATGGCGGCGTGGCAGGTGCGCCCGCCGCGGTTGGTGACGATCGCCGCCGCCACCTTCATCACCGGCTCCCAGTCGGGGTCGGTGATGTCGGTGACGAGGATCTCGCCCGGCTCGAGCTCGTGCATGCGCGAGGCATCCGGGATCACGCGCACGCGCCCGACCGCGATCTTCTGCCCGACGCTCTTGCCGGTGGCGAGCACCTCGCCGCGCGCCTTCAGCTTGTAGGTCTCCTGGAAGGTGCCGTCGTCGCGCGAGCGCACCGTCTCGGGGCGCGCCTGCACGATGAAGAGCTCGCCGCTCACCCCGTCCTTGGCCCACTCGATGTCCATGGGCATGGGGCGGCCGGCCTGCTCGCTGTAGTGCGCCTCGATGGCGACGGCGTAGCGCGCGAGCTGCAGCACCTCCTCGTCGCTGATGCAGAAGCGGTCGCGCTCCGCCTGCGGCACCGGCTCGTTGCGCACCGGCTCCTCGCCGCCCTCGGCGTAGACCAGCCGCTGCGCCTTCTCGCCCAGGTGGCGGCGGATGATGGGGCGGTGCCCGCTCGCCAGCGTCGGCTTGAAGACGTAGAACTCGTCCGGGTTGACCTGGCCCTGGACCACGTTCTCGCCGAGGCCGTAGGCGGCGGTGATGAAGACCACGTCGCGGAAGCCGGTCTCGGTATCCAGCGTGAACATGACGCCGGAGGCGGCGAGATCCGAGCGCACCATCTTCTGCACGCCCACCGACAGCCCCACCTGCATGTGGTCGAAGCCCTGGTGGACGCGGTAGCTGATGGCGCGGTCGGTGAACAGCGAGGCGTAGACCCGCTGGCAGGTGGCGATCACCGCCTCGGCGCCGCGGATGTTGAGATAGGTGTCCTGCTGGCCGGCGAAGGAGGCGTTGGGCAGGTCCTCCGCGGTGGCGGAGCTGCGCACGGCGACGTCGGGATCGGGTCCGTACTCTACGGCCAGCTCGCCATAGGCGGCGGCGATCTCCTCGGCGAGGTCGGCCGGCATCTCGGCCTCGAGGATCCAGCCGCGGATGCGCGCGCCGGTCTCGGCCAGGGCCCGCACGTCCTCGACGTCCAGGGCGGCCAGCGCCTCGGTGATGCGGCGGCGCAGCCCGTTGTGGTCGAGGAAGTGGTGGTAGGCCTCGGTGGTGGTGGCGAATCCGTTCGGGACCTTCACGCCGCGGTGGGACAGCGCCCGGTACATCTCGCCCAGGGAGGCGTTCTTGCCGCCCACCAGGGGGACGTCCTGCATGCCCAGCTCCGCGAAGCGCCTGACGTAACGCATGGTGCCTAGCTCCCTGTGGTGCCTCTGCTGTGGTGTCGTGATGCCCTCGGGCATTCACGTGACGACGTCCGGCTTCTCGCGGCCGGTCCGTCGTGGGATCTCCGCCACCTCCCGCGCCAGCGCCGCCAGCGGCGCCAGCACCTCGCCGGGCTCGAGCCCGTGGCGGGCCGGGTCGGGCTCGAAGCGCTCCAGGTAGACCCGCAGGGTGGCCCCGGCGGTGCCGGTGCCGGAGAGGCGGAAGACCATGCGCGCGCCGTCGTCGAGGACGATGCGCACGCCCTGGCCCTCGGCGCGGCTGCCGTCCACCGGGTCGGTGTAGGCGAAGTCGTCGGCCAGCGTCACCGCGGCGCCGCCCAGGTGCCGCCCGGCCAGGGCCGGCAGGCGCGCGCGCAGGGCCGCCATCAGCTCCTCGGCGGCGGCCGCGTCGAGGCCCTCGTAGTCGTGGCGCTGGTAGTAGTGGCGGCCGAAGCGCGCCCAGTGGGCGCGCAGGATCGCGGGCAGCGGCTCGCGCCGCGCAGCGAGCAGGTCGAGCCAGAACAGCACCGCCCACAGCCCGTCCTTCTCCCGCACGTGGTCCGAGCCGGTGCCGAAGCTCTCCTCGCCGCAGAGGGTGATGCGGCCGGCGTCGAGCAGCGAGCCGAAGAACTTCCACCCCGTCGGCGTCTCGTAGCAGTCGATCCCCAGGGTCTCGGCGACGCGGTCGACGGCGCGGCTCGTGGGCATGGAGCGGGCGACGCCGGCGAGCCCGTCGCGGTAGCCGGGCACGAGGGTGGCGTTGGCGGCGAGCACGGCGAGGCTGTCGCTGGGCGTGACGAAGCAGCGCGGGCCGAGGATCATGTTGCGATCGCCGTCGCCGTCGGAGGCGGCGCCGAGGTCCGGCGCCTCCGCGCCCCACATGACCGCCACCAGCTCGCGGGCGTGGGTCAGGTTGGGGTCGGGGTGGAGGCCGCCGAAGTCGGGCAGGGGCTCGGCCCGGATCACGCTCCCGGGCGGCGCCCCCAGGAGGTCCACGAGGATGCGCCGGGCGTAGGGCCCGGTGACCGCATGCATGGCGTCGTAGCAGATGCGGAAGCCGCCGCGCAGCAGGTCGCGGATGCGGTCGAAGTCGAACAGCCGCTCCATGAGCGCGGCGTAGTCGGCCACCGGATCGACCACCTCCACGGTCGTCTCCCCGAGGCGGTGGACACCGTCGCGGTCGAGTGGCGGCAGCTCGGCCTCGGCGATGCGGTAGGCCGTGATCTCGCGGCTGCGGGCGTAGACCGCCTCGGTCACGGCGGGCGGCGCGGGGCCGCCGTTGGCGGGGTTGAACTTGATGCCGAAGTCGCCCTCGGGGCCGCCCGGGTTGTGGCTTGCGGAGAGGATGAATCCGCCCGCGGCGCCGCGGCCCCGGATGAGGCAGGAGGCGGCCGGGGTCGAGAGGATGCCGCCGCGCCCCACGATGACGCGGGCGACGCCGTTGGCCGCGGCCATGCGCAGGATGGTGGCGATCGCCTCGTCGTTGCCGTAGCGGCCGTCGCCGCCGAGGACCAGCGTGCCCCCTGCGAGCTCCGGCACCACGTCGAAGACGGACTGGACGAAGTTCTCCAGGTAGTGGGGCTGGCGGAAGACCGCGACCCGCTTGCGCAGCCCGGACGTTCCGGGCCGTTGGTCGGGAAACGGCCTGGTGGCGACGGTGTGGATGCGCATTGGGACCCCGGCCCCTTTGGGGGGCCGCATTGTATCGGCCGGGCGACGCGGCCATCAAGCCGCGTCTCGGCTCTGCACAGGGCCGCCGGCCGCCCTCTTGAAACCGCAGGGCCGGGTCCCTAATTCAAGCACGTTTCCAGTCCGCCGTCGTCGCGGCGGCCCAGCCCGAGACCTGCGAAGGAGGTGCCGCATGACCGTTGCCGCGCAGCGCCAGACCGTGGACTTCCAGGCCGAGGTGCGCCAGGTCCTCGACCTGGTGATCCACTCCCTCTACAGCAACAAGGAGATCTTCCTGCGCGAGCTCGTCTCCAACGCCTCGGACGCCTGCGACCGGCTGCGCTTCGAGGCGCTGGGCGACGAGGCCCTCTACGAGGGCGACACGGAGCTCGCCATCCGCATCGACGTCGACCGCAAGGCCCGGACCCTCACCGTCACCGACAACGGCATCGGCATGAGCCGCGAGGAGGTGCTGGAGAACCTGGGCACCATCGCCCGCTCCGGCACCCGCCGCTTCCTCGAGCGCCTGAGCGGCGACCAGGCCCGCGACGCCAGCCTCATCGGCCAGTTCGGGGTGGGCTTCTACTCGGCCTTCATCGTCGCGGACAAGGTCACGGTGCTGACCCGGCGCGCCGGCCTCGGCCCCGAGCACGGCGTGCGCTGGGAGTCGGACGGCGAGGGCAGCTTCACGGTGGAGAACATCGAGCGCCCCGAGCGGGGCACGCAGGTGATCCTCCACCTGCGCAAGGGGGAGGGCGAGTTCCTCGACCCCGAGCGGCTGCGCGCCATCGTGCGCAAGTACTCCGACCACATCGCCTTCCCCATCCGCATGCAGGCCGCGGGCGGCGACGGCTACGAGACCGTCAACCGCGCCTCGGCCCTGTGGCGCCGTCCGCGCAAGGAGATCTCCGAGGACGAGTACAAGGCCTTCTATCGCCACGTCGCCCACGACTTCGACGAGCCCCTGGCCTGGGTCCACAGCCGCGTCGAGGGGCGTCACCAGTACACCCTGCTGCTCTACGTCCCGCGGCGCGCCCCCTTCGATCTCTGGGACCGCCAGCAGCGCCGCGGGCTCAAGCTCTACGTGCGCCGCGTCTACATCACCGACGAGGCCGAGCGGCTCCTGCCGGCCTACCTGCGCTTCGTGCGCGGGGTGGTGGACAGCGACGACCTGCCGCTCAACGTCTCGCGCGAGATGCTGCAGGAGGACCGCCGCCTGGGGGTGATCCGCAACGCCGCGATCAAGCGCGTGCTCGACCTGCTCGAGCGGATGGCGGAGAAGGAGCCGGAGAAGTACGCGCAGTTCTGGCGGGAGTTCGGGGCGGTGCTCAAGGAGGGCGTGATCGAGGACGCGGCCAACCGCGAGCGCATCGCGGCGCTCGCCCGCTTCGCCTCCAGCGCCACCGAGGGGGAGGCGCAGACGGTGAGCCTCGACGCCTACATCGAGCGCATGCGTCCTGGCCAGGACGCCATCTACTACCTCACCGCGGAGAGCCTCGCCGCGGCGCGCAGCAGCCCGCATCTCGAGATCTTCCGCCGTCGCGGCGTCGAGGTGCTGCTGCTCGCCGACCGCGTCGACGAGTGGTTCGTCGCCCACCTGCCGGAGTACAAGGGCAAGCGGCTGCGCAACGTGGCCCAGGGCGAGATCGACCCCGCCGCCCTGGGCGGGGAGGAGGCGGCGAGGGAGGAGACGGCCTCGACCGGGGCGCTGGAGGAGGCGCTCGCGAAGCGGCTGCGCGAGGCGCTGGAGGGACGGGTGCGGGCGGTGCGCGCCAGCCGCCGCCTGGTGGAGTCGCCGGCCTGCCTGGTCACCGACGAGGGCGAGATCAGCGTCAGCTTCGGCCGCCTGCTCAAGCAGCTCGGCCGGCCGGCCCCCGAGCTTCGGCCCATCCTCGAGGTCAACGCCGCCCACCCGCTGGTGGAGCGGCTGCGGGAGGAGGAGGACGAGGGGCGCTTCCGCGAGCTGGCGCTGCTGCTCTACGAGCAGGCCTGGCTCGCCGAGGGCGGCCAGCTCGAGGACCCCGGCGCCTTCGTGCGCCGCCTCAACCGCCTGCTGCTGGAGCGCTGAGGGCCGGGGACCGCGGGGGCGGCGGCCTCACCCGGCCGGATCCGCGGGCGCCCCGCCGCCCGCGGCCTCGAGGGTCGGGTAGTCCGTGTAGCCGCGCTCGCCGCCGCCGTAGAAGGTGGCGGGGTCGGGCTCGTTGAGGGGCGCGCCGAGGCGCAGCCGGGTCACGAGGTCGGGGTTGGCGAGGAAGAGGCGGCCGAAGGCGACCGCGTCGGCGCGTCCCTCGCCCACGGCCTCCGCGGCGCGGGCCGGGTCGTAGCCTCCGTTGGCGACGTAGACCCCCCGCCAGGCGCGGCGCAGCACGGCGAGGTCGAAGGCCGGGCCCGCGGCGCCGGGCGTCTCCGCACCCGCCTCCGTGACGTGGAGGTAGGCGAGACCGAAGCGCTGCAGCGCCCGTACCGGGCAGAGGAAGGTCGCCTCGGGATTCGAGTCGCGCATGTCGTTGAAGGGGTTGAGCGGGGAGAGGCGCACCCCGACCCGGCCGCCGCCCCACACCTCCACCACCGCGGCGGTGACCTCCACCAGCAGGCGCGCGCGTCGCTCGGGCGGTCCGCCCCAGGCGTCGGTGCGCCGGTTGCTGCCGTCGCGCAGGAACTGGTCGATGAGGTAGCCGTTGGCGGCGTGGATCTCGACCCCGTCGAAGCCGGCGCGGCGGGCGTTTTCGGCGGCGCGGGCGAACTGCTCGATGACGCCCGGGATCTCGTCGGCCTCGAGCGCGCGGGGGGTGACGAAGGGCTTCGGACCCTGGGGGGTGAAGGCCTCGCCCTGCGGGCGCACCGCCGAGGGGGCCACCGGCAGCGCCCCGTCGGGCTGCAGGTCGGGGTGCGAGATGCGCCCCACGTGCCAGAGCTGGCAGAAGATGCGGCCGCCGGCGTCGTGGACCGCCTGCGTCACGCGGCGCCAGCCCGACACCTGCGCCTCGGTGTGGATGCCCGGGGTGGCCGGATAGCCCACCCCCTGGGGCGAGACCTGGGTGGCCTCGGTGATGATGAGCCCGGCCTCCGCCCGCTGCGCGTAGTAGACCGCCATGAGCGGCGTGGGCACGGTATCCGGCGCGCGGTTGCGCGTCATCGGCGCCATCAGCACGCGGTTGGGCAGCTCCAGGGCGCCCAGGTGCAGCGGATCGAAGAGCGTGGTCATGGCGCGGCGCCTCCGGGTCCTGGGGGGACCGCGGTATTGTAGCCGGCGGCCCGGGCGGGCGTGGCGAGACCTTTCGAACCGTCCGTTCGGATTCCCTGCAGGCCGCGTCGTGGGGCTGCCGGATCAGGCGGTGGGTTCGGGGTGGATGCCGCGCTCGTGCCGTTCCTGGCGGGGAGGCGGCGGGCCGGCCGGCGCGCGGGCGCGAAGCGCAGGTGCGGCGACGGGCGGCGGGCCGCGTCGTGGGGCTGCCGGATCAGGCGGTGGGTTCGGGGTGGATGCCGCGCTCGTGCCGTTCCTGGCGGGGAGGCGGCGGGCCGGCCGGCGCGCGGGCGCGAAGCGCAGGTGCGGCGACGGGCGGCGGGCCGCGTCGTGGGGCTGCCGGATCAGGCGGTGGGTTCGGGGTGGATGCCGCGCTCGTGCCGTTCCTGGCAGACGAGGCAGCGGCCCACCGCCGGATCGGCCTCGAGGCGGCCCCGGTCGATGGGCTCGCCGCAGTCGATGCAGAGGCCGTAGACGCCCTCGCGGATCCGGCGCAGGGCGGCCTCGACGCGGCGCAGCTCCTGCACGTCGCGGTCGATGGTGGCGAGCTGCACGTCCACCAGCAGGTCGGCCACCGCCGCCTCCTCCATGTCGTGCACCTGGCCCGCGAGGTCGATGTAGCGCGCGTTCTCGCTCGCCGCGAGCTCCTCGGCGATCCGCGCGCGCAGCGCCGCCTCGCGCTCGCGCAGGCGCTGTGCGAGCCGCCGCAGGTCCGCCTCCTTCAGGGTCTCCTCGCGCATCGCCCGCCTCCTCGCTGCGTTCCGGTGCCCCCGACATGGGGGCGGGCCGGCGCCGTTCAAGGGGATCCGCGGCGGCGGAAAAGGAAAGGGGCCGCGGATGCGGCCCCTTCCGGCCCGGCGCGCCGGGGCGCTCAGAGTTCGTTGGCGTGCTTGGCCAGGTACTCGGCCACGCCCTGCGGGTCGGCCTTCATGGCCTCGCTGCCCGGCTTCCAGTTGGCGGGGCAGACCTCGCCGTGCTCCTCGAAGAACTGCAGCGCGTCCACCATGCGCAGCATCTCGTCGATGTTGCGCCCGAGGCCCAGGTTGTTGACCACCTGGTGCTGGACGACGCCGGCGCGGTCGATGAGGAAGGAGGCGCGCAGGGCGACGCTGTCGTCGAAGAGGACGTCGTAGGCGCGCGCGATCTCCTTCTTGATGTCGGCGATGAGCGGGTAGCGGATGCGGCCGATGCCGCCCTTCTCCACCGGCGTCTCGCGCCAGGCGAAGTGGCTGTAGTGGGAGTCGACGGAGACGCCCAGGACCTGGACGTTGCGCTTCTCGAACTCCTCGAGCCGGTGGTCGAAGGCGATGATCTCGGTGGGGCAGACGAAGGTGAAGTCCAGCGGATAGAAGAACAGCACCACGTACTTGTCGCGGTACTGCGACAGGCTCACCTCCTGGAAGCTGCCGTCGCCCATCACCGCCTGGGCCTTGAAGTCCGGTGCCTGCTTTCCGACGAGTACGCTCATGGGTCTCCTCCCTGTCGTTGTCGAATCGGACGCAGGAGAGTCTAGCGGGGGCGGCGGCGCACGTCCCTGACGCCGGTCAAGCGGACGCCGCGGCCGCGGTGGCCGTGGGGTCCGCCGCCCGCGCCGGGCCGCCCATCCGGGCGGGCTCAGCCCGGAAAGGCGATCTCGCCGCGGGCCCTTCGTTCGGCGGGGAGGAGGGCGGTGTGGATGAAGCCGTGCACCGGGGTGGGGACCCCAACCTCGGCGCCGAGGCGCACCACCGCCCCGCTCCAGGCCTCCAGCTCCGAGGGGCGGCCCTCCGCGATGTCGCGCTGCAGCGAGGCGGTGCCCTCGGGGGGCAGGGTG
Organism: Inmirania thermothiophila; assembly: GCF_003751635.1. NCBI lineage: Bacteria > Pseudomonadati > Pseudomonadota > Gammaproteobacteria > Chromatiales > Ectothiorhodospiraceae > Inmirania > Inmirania thermothiophila. The sequence continues at coordinate 863,087 of NZ_RJVI01000002.1, read as the reverse complement.
TCGAGGGCGGCGAGGGTGCGGGGGGTGATGTCCTCGGGCAGGGCGATGCGGCGGGCGCGCGCCACGGCCTCGATCTCGGCCATGGCCTGCGCGAGGAGCGCGCGCGTCTCGGGCAGCGCCCGCAGCACGCCCACCGGCGCGCGCGTGACCGCCCCCACCGCGCCCCAGCCCACGACGAAGAGGAACTTGGCCCACAGCGCGGCGTGGATGTCGTCCGGGATCTCGGTGCGGATCCCAGCGCGCTCGAGCGCCGCGCGCAGCCGCTCCATGCGCTCGGTGCGGCGGTGGTCGAGCTCGCCGACGGCGCAGGCGGGCTCCATGCCCACGTGGCGGATGACCCCGGGGCCGGCGCGCAGGGCGATGACGCGGGCGAGTCCGCCGGCGACGCGCTCGCGCCCGAGCACCTCGGCGAGCTGGTCCGGGGCCTCGACCCCGTTCACCAGCGGCACCACCACGGTCCGGGGTCCGAGCATGGGGCCCATGGCGCGGGCCGCCTCCGGCACCTGCCAGGTCTTGGTGGTGACGAGGACCACGTCGCAGACGCCGGCCTCGGCCGGATCGTCGGTGGCCGCCACGGGACGGATCACGTGCTCGCCGCTTGCGCCTTCCAGGCGCAGCCCCTGCGCGCGCAGGGCGCGCAGATGCTCGCCGCGAGCGATGAAGACCACGTCCTCGCCGGCGAGGGCGAGGCGGGCGCCGATGAGGCCGCCGAGCCCGCCGGTGCCGTAGATGCCGATGCGCATCGCGGTCGTCTCCCCGGGGTTGTCCGCAGGGGAGTCTAGCAGCGGGCGGCTCAGAGGACCTGGCCGAGGAACGCCCGGGCGCGGGCATCCCGGGGCTCGGCGAAGAACTGCCGGGGCGGTGCGTCCTCGAGGATGCGGCCCTCGTCCATGAACAGGACGCGGTCGGCGACCTCGCGGGCGAAGCCCATCTCGTGGGTGACCACGACCATGGTCATGCCCTCGCGGGCGAGCTGCTTCATGACGTCGAGCACCTCGCCCACCATCTCCGGGTCGAGGGCGCTGGTGGGCTCGTCGAAGAGCATCACGCGCGGGTCCATGGCGAGGGCGCGGGCGATGGCGACCCGCTGCTGCTGCCCGCCGGACAGGCGCGAGGGATACTCGTGGGCCTTGATGGCGATGCCGACCTTCTCGAGCAGCGCCATGGCCTTGGCCTCGGCCTCCTCGCGGCTGCGCCGGCGCACCACGCGCTGGGCCAGGGTCACGTTCTCGAGCACGGTCTTGTGCGGGAAGAGGTTGAACTGCTGGAAGACCATGCCCACCTCACGGCGCACGCGGTTGATGTCGGTGCGCCGGTCGGCCAGATCCACGCCGTCGATGACCACGTGGCCCGAGTCGAAGGTCTCGAGCCCGTTGAGGCAGCGCAGGAAGGTGGACTTGCCCGAGCCCGAGGGGCCGATCACCACCACCACCTCGCCGCGCTCGACGCGGGTGGTGACGCCGTCGAGGGCCCGCACCACGTGCCCGCGGGCGTGGAAGACCTTGGTCAGGTCGCGGACCTCAATCACTCTGCGCGAGCCTCCGCTCCATCCACAGGATCGCCTGCGACAGCACCGAGGTGAGCACCAGGTAGAGGGCCGCCACGGTGAACCAGATCTCGAAGGTGGCGAAGGTGGAGGTGATGACCTCGCGCCCGCTCTTGGTGAGGTCGGTGATGGCGATCACCGACACCAGCGAGGAGTCCTTGATGAGGCTGATGAACTGCCCCGCAAGCGGCGGCAGGATGCGCTTGAAGGCCTGCGGCAGCACGATGTGGCGCATGGTCTGCCCGGCGGTCATGCCCAGCGAGCGCGCCGCCTCGGTCTGCCCGCGCGGCACCGACTGGATCCCGGCGCGCACGATCTCGGCGATGTAGGCGCCCGCGAACAGCGCCAGCGCCCCGACGCCCGCGACCACCCGGTCGAGGTGCAGCACCGTGCCGATGAAGAAGTAGAAGATGAAGATCTGCACCAGCAGCGGCGTGCCGCGGATGAGCTCGACGTAGAGGACGGAGAGCGAGCGCAGGGTGGGGTTGCGCGAGACGCGGGCGAGGCCCGCGGCGAGCCCCACCACGAGGCCGACGACGCCCGAGAGGAAGGAGATCCAGATCGTGGTCCACAGCCCCCAGGTGAGCGGCCCCAGGTGCCAGCCGCGACGGGTGCCGACGATGTCGCCCTCGAAGACCTCGTCGCCGGGCGAGACCGCGGCCAGGCCGCGTCCCACCACGACCTCGCGGGTCTCGCCGTCGGCCCCGTGGAGGACCACGACGTCGCCCTGTCCGCCCGGGCGCACCGCGGTCACCTCCCCGTCCACGGGGGCGCGCAGGTTCTCCTCCGCCTGGTAGAGGAAGTACTGCGGCACGCGGTGCCAGCGCCACTGGTAGTCGATGCGGGCGGTGGCGTACCAGAGGCCCGCCGCGAGCCCGATGAGGATCAGCGCGGTGAGCAGGTGCCAGCCGAGGCTGCGGGGTCTGGCCTTCACGGTGGGGGTCCTCGGCGGGGATCGCCTTCGTCCCGGGAGTCGGCGGCGCCCGCCGGGGGGCGCCGCCGCGCCCGGCTCAGCCCTGGATCTCCTTCAGCCAGCGGTCGTCCTTGAACCACTTGCGGTAGATCCGGTCGTAGGTGCCGTCGTGCTTGATCTGGTAGAGGAAGTTGTTGAGCCAGTTGAGGAAGTCCGGATCGCCGTCGGCGAGCTCCTTGCGGATGAGCAGGGTCTGGCCGACGATGATGTAGGGCTGGGCGAAGTTGATGCGCAGGTTGCGCTCCTGCGTCAGCGTCATCCCGCTCATGATGATGTCGAACTTCTTGGTCAGCAGCGCGGGGATGATCCCGTCCCAGGCGGTGCTGACGATCTCGAGCTCGACGCCCATGGCCTTGGCCATGCGCTTGGCGATGTCGACGTCGAAGCCGATGATCTCGCCCTTCTGGTTGGTGAGCTCGAAGGGCATGTAGGCCGGCTCCATGCCCACGCGCAGGGTGCCGCGCTCGAGGATCTCGTCGAGGGTGCCGGCGCGCGCCGCGCCGCTCCAGGCGAGGGTCGCCGCGAGCAGGGCCGCGGCGAGGGCTGCAAAGCGCTTCATGGGATGTGTCCGTTCGTTGCCTCGTGTCGGTGCGGCCCGGCCGCGCGCGGCGGGGGAGCCGGCTTGAAGGCGCGGCGCCGGGTCCGGATCACCTGGCTCGAGATGCGCGAGCCGGGCTGGCTGCGCCCGGCACGCGGGCGCGCACCGGCGGTGCGGCGGATGCGCGAGCCGGTGCCCGAGTTCGCCCGCTTCCTCTACGAGACCGTCGGCGGCCCCTGGCTGTGGTACGAGCGGCGGGGCTGGAGCGATGCGGCCTGGGCCGCGCGGCTGGCCGATCCCGGCGTCGAGCTCTGGGTCGCCTGCCGCGGCGGCAGCCCCGTGGGGTACTTCGAGCTGGAGCGGTGCGCGGGGGAGGTGCAGATGGTGCACTTCGGGCTGCTGCCGCGGTTCATCGGCCGCGGCTGGGGCGGGCCGCTGCTCGCGCGCGCGGTGCAGATCGCCTGGCGCGGGCAGGTGCGCCGGGTGTGGCTCCACACCTGCAGCCTCGACCACCCCGCGGCCCTCGCCAACTATCTCGCGCGCGGCTTCCGCATCGTGCGCGAGGAGAGCCGGACGGTGCTGCTGCCGCTGCCGGTCACTCCCGGACGATCAGCGGATAGTCCGGCGTCGGGTTGAGGGGGCAGGAGTAGAGGTACTCCCCGGGGCGCAGATCCACCTCGTAGTCGCGGCTCGTGCCCGGCGCGATGCCGCCGCCGGAGACGCTGGGCAGGGTGAGGCGGCCGATGCCCCTGCCGCGAAGCCAGAAGCCGAGCTCGTAGGGGACGTCGCGGTTGACGACGCGGAAGACGTAGCGCCCGGGCTTGAGCACCAGCGGCTTCGCCTTGGCCACCCGCTCGGCGCCGGTGCGGGCGTTGATGGCGCGGCAGTCGTCGGCGCTGCGGGTGACGAAGCCGTGGTCCGTGCCCTCCGGCTCCAGGAACTGGCAGCCGGTCTGGGTGAGCACGATCACCCGCGGCTCGGCCCCGGCGGGCAGGGCGAGGGCGAGGGCGGCGAGGGCCAGCAGGACGCGGATGGGCATGGGGTTCGCTCCGGTGGTCACGGTCACTGCATGGGACCGTCCGGGGGCGCGGATTCGTGCAGCGCGGCCCCGCAATGGGGGCAGCGCAGGGGGCGGGGCTCGGCGAGGCCCTCCAGCTTCGCCAGCGCCTCCAGATCCTCCGTCTCGGGCAGCTCCAGCTCGGCGCGGGCGGCCTCCAGGCGCCGGCGCTCCTCCTCGGTGATGACGCCGTCGGCCGCCGCCGCATCCACGAGGCTGCGGTAGCGGGCCCGTCGGCGGTGGAGGCTCTCGACGAAGCCGGAGGCGAGGATGGCCGAGGGCAGGGCGACGAGGGCGACCCCGATCGCGCCGACGACGGCGGCGAAGAACTTGCCTCCGGGCGTCACGGGGGTGACGTCGCCGTAGCCGACCGTGGTCAGGGTCACGATGGCCCAGTACATCGCCGCCGGGATGCTGCCGAAGGCCTCCGGCTGGGCCTCGCGCTCCAGGTAGTAGATGCCCCCGGAGGCGAGGATCAGGGCGGTGAAGAGGAGCGAGAAGGCGGCGAAGAAGACCCGCCGCTCCGCGTAGATCACGTCCAGGAGGACGCGGCCTGCGGCCGAGTAGCGCGTCAGCTTGAGCAGCCGCAGCAGCCGCACCACGCGCAGGAAGCGCAGGTCCAGCCCGAGCAGGTAGCCGAGGTAGAAGGGCAGGATGGCCACGAGGTCGATGAGGAGCAGCGGCGTGAGGGCGTGGCGCAGGCGCGCCCGCCAGGGCGGGCAGCCGGCGTGGCGCTCGAGCTCCGGCGCAGACCACAGCCGCAGGGCGTATTCGAGGGTGAAGATCGCCACCACCACGGCCTCGACGGCGACGAAGAGGTCCCAGTAGGCGCGCTCCAGGCGCGGGATGGACTCCAGGATCACGTCCACGACGCTGAAGAAGATCAGCGCCGCAAGGCCCAGGTCCACCATGCGCCCGAGGCGGTCGTCGGGGCGGCTGAGCTCGAGCACCTCGGCGGTGCGGCGCCGCAGCCGCGCCTGGGCCGCCGCACCGCGCCCGCTCACGGCGCCGCCGCATCCAGCAGCGCGCCGAGGCGGTCCAGCTCGGCGCAGAGGGCGGCGAAGCCCTCGGGGTCCATGGACTGCGGCCCGTCGGAGAGGGCGCGGGCGGGGTCGGGGTGGACCTCCACCATGATCCCGCAGGCGCCCACCGCCCAGGCCGCACGCGCCAGCGGCGGCACCAGGTCGCGCCGCCCGAGGGCGTGGCTGGGGTCCACGATCACCGGCAGGTGCGTCACCTGCCGCAGCCACGGCACCACCCCCAGGTCCAGCGTGTTGCGCAGGGCGCGCTCGAAGGTGCGGATGCCGCGCTCGCAGAGGATCACCTGGTCGTTGCCGGAGGCGACGATGTACTCCGCCGCGGCGAGCCACTCCTCGAGGGTCGCCGACAGCCCCCGTTTGAGCAGCACCGGCCGGCCCGCCTCGCCGAGGGCGCGCAGGAGGTCGAAGTTCTGCATGTTGCGCGCGCCCACCTGGAGGCAGTCGGCGACCTCGGCCACGCGCTCGATCTGGTCGATGCGCATCACCTCCGTGACCACCGCAAGCCCGGTCTCGGCGCGCGCCTCGGCGAGGATCTCCAGGCCCTCCTCGCCGAGCCCCTGGAAGCTGTGAGGGCTGGTGCGGGGCTTGAAGGCGCCGCCGCGCAGCACCCGGCCGCCGGCGGCCTTCACCGCACGCGCGGCGGCCAGCGTCTGCTCGCGGCTCTCCACCGCGCAGGGGCCGGCGATGATCACCGGCGGCCGGTGCCAGGCCACCTCGACGGTGCCGATGCGCACCACCGTGTCCTCGGGGTGGAAGTCGCGGCTCGCGAGCTTGTAGGGCTTGGTGACGTGGATGAGCTCCTGGATGCCCGCAAGATCGCGGAAGGGCTCCTCGTCCACGTAGCCGCGGTTGCCGAGCACGCCGATGGCGACCCGGTTGGCGCCGGGGATGGGGAGCGGCTCGTAGCCGAGCTCGCGGATGCGCGCCGCCACGGCGTCGATCTGCGCCTGGGTGGCGTGGTGTTCCATGACGATGAGCATGCTAGTCTCTCGGGGTTTCGGGGGCCGGTGGCCGGAAGGCGCCATCGGTCGAGAGGCTGCGTATCATAGCGGGGCCGGGAAGGCATGGCACGACCGCGCACGCCAGCGCTCACCGTCGATGTGGTGATCGAGCTCGCCGACCGTCCGGGGCGGCCGGTGGTGCTGGTACGCCGCGCGCACCCGCCGCCGGGATGGGCCCTGCCGGGCGGATTCGTGGAGATCGGTGAGACGGTGGAGGCGGCGGCGGTGCGCGAGGCCGCCGAGGAGACGGGGCTTGCGGTGACGCTGCGGGCGCTGCTCGGGGTCTACTCGGACCCCGCCCGCGATCCCCGCGGCCACACCGTGAGCGTGGTCTACGTGGGCGAGGCCGCGGGCGAGCCGCGCGCCGGCGACGACGCCGGCGGCGTCGGGGTGTTCCCGCCCGATGCCCTGCCTGCGCCGCTCGCCTTCGACCACGGGCGGATCCTCGCCGACTACCGGCGCTGGCGCGAGGCGCGCGCGGAGGAGACCCCATGAGCCGCAGGAAACGGATCTACCGCATCCAGTTCGTCAACCAGGGCAAGGTCTACGAGATCTATGCGCGCGGGGTCGGCCAGCCCGACCTCTACGGCTTCGTGCAGATCGAGGGGCTGATCTTCGGCGAGCGCAGCTCGGTGGTGGTGGACCCCGCCGAGGAGCGGCTCAAGGCCGAGTTCGCCGGGGTCGCCCGCACCTACGTGCCCCTGCACGCCGTCATCCGCATCGACGAGGTGGAGAAGGAGGGGGTGGCCAAGATCACCCCGCTCGCCGAGGGCGCGGCCAAGGTGACCCCCTTCCCGATGCCGGCGCCGCGCCCGCCGGGCGGCGAGTGAGGGCGGCGCCGGCGCTCAGACCTCCTCGCCCAGCGCCTCCGCCTCCTCGAGCTCCAGCAGGTGGATGACGAAGCGCAGGAAGTCGGTCTCGGTGATGATGCCCACGACGCGGTCGCCCCGCAGCACCGGCAGGCAGCCGTACTTGTGCTCGAGCAGGTAGCGGGCGGCGTCGAGCAGCGGCGTGTCCTCGTCCACCGCCGCCACCGACGTGGTCATGACCTCGGAGACGGGGATCGCGGACTCGATGGCGTCGCGCTCCTCGGGCGCGATGTCGGCCAGGCGCGAGACCGAGGCGGCGAGGACGTCGCGCTGGCTCACCAGGCCCACGAAGCAGTTGCGCTCGTCCACCACGGGGACGTGGCGGATGCGCCGCTCGGTCATGGCCATGCGCGCCGTGCGCAGCGAGTCGGTGGTGCGCAGGGTGTAGAGATCGGTGGTCATCAGGTCCGCGACCCGGATCATGGCTTCTCCTCTCCTCCGCCGCCTGCAGGCGGCCGCTTCTCCCAGGCCGCCATGATGGGCTTGAGCACCTCCACGGGCAAGGGGAAGACGATGGTGGAGCTCTTCTCGCCCGCGATGTCGATGAGCGTCTGCAGGTAGCGCAGGACCATGGCCTCGGGGCGGCCGCCCAGGATCTGCGCCGCCTCGAGCAGCTTCTGCGCCGCCTGCTGCTCGCCCTCGGCGTTGATGATCTTGGCCCGCCGCATGCGCTCGGCCTCGGCCTGCTTGGCGATGGCGCGGATCATGCTTTCGTCGAGGTCCACGTGCTTGATCTCGACGTTGGAGACCTTGATCCCCCAGGCGTCGGTCTGGGCGTCGAGGATCGCCTGGATGTCGTGGTTGAGGCGGTCGCGGGCGGCCAGCATCTCGTCCAGCTCGTGCTGGCCGAGGACCGAGCGCAGGGTGGTCTGGGCGAGCTGGCTCGTGGCGACGTGGAAGTTCTCCACCTGGATGATGGCCTTCTGCGGGTCGATGACGCGGTAGTAGATGACGGCGTTGACCTTGACCGAGACGTTGTCGCGCGAGATCACGTCCTGGGTCGGCACGTCGAGGGCGACGATGCGCAGGTCCACGCGCACCATCTGCTGGATCCCCGGGATGATGATGATCATCCCCGGCCCCTTGACCTTGTAGAAGCGTCCGAGCAGGAAGACCACCCCGCGCTCGTACTCGCGCAGGATCTTCATGGAGGAGGCCAGCAGCAGGAGCAGCAGCGCCAGGATGCCGAAGCTGAAGGTCATGTCGCTTCCTCCGCGGTTTCGTCCCCTTCCCCGAGGGGTGCGACGCGCACCCTGAGGCCCTCGACGGCGGTGACGCGAAGGCGCTGGCCGCGGCGCACCGGCACCGGGCTCTCGGCCTGCCAAAGCTCGCCGTGCAGGCGCACCCGGCCCGTGCCCTCGAAGTCCTCCACCGCCTCGGCGGTGGCGCCGAGCAGCTCCTCGGCGCCGCTCACCACCGGGCGGCGCCGGGCGCGCACCGCCATGCCCACGACGACCATGAACAGCACCGCGGTGGTGGCGCCGACGCCGGCGATGAGCTGCCAGGCGATGCCGAAGCCCTCGACGTCGCGGTCCATGAGCAGCACGGAGCCGGCGACGAAGGCGATCACGCCGCCGATGCCGAGGGCGCCGAAGCTGGGCATGAAGGCCTCGGCGACCATGAAGGCGATCCCGAGCAGGACGAGGGCGAGGCCGGCGTAGTTGACGGGCAGCACCTGGAAGGCGAAGAGGGCGAGCAGCAGCGAGATCGCCCCCACCACCCCCGGGACCACGAAGCCGGGGTTGGCGAGCTCGAAGAAGAGGCCGTAGATCCCCAGCAGCATCAGGATGTAGGCGACGTTGGGGTCGGTGATCACGGCAAGCAGGCGGGCCCGCCAGTCCGGCTCCACCTCCACCACGGCGAGGCCGCGGGTGGCGAGCCTGCGCTCGCCCGCCGCCGTGCGCACCGTGCGCCCGTCGATGGCCTCCAGCAGCGCCGGGAGAACCCCCGCCATGAGGTCGATCACCCCGGCCTCGAGGGCGGCCTGCGCCGAGAGGCTCGCCGCCTCGCGCACCGCCTTCTCCGCCCACTCGGCGTTGCGCCCGCGCAGCTCGGCGAGGGCGCGGATGTAGGCCACGGCGTCGTTGACGATCTTGTGCTTCATGGGGTCGGCCGGCGCCTCGCCGCCTGTCTCCCCGGACGGTGTGCCCTCCGGCGCCGGGCCCGGCCGCTCCGGGCCGCGCTCCGGCCCGGTGGGCGCCGGCAGTCCCCCGATCTGCACCGGCGTGGCCGCGCCGAGGTTGGTGGCGGGGGCCATGGCGGCGACGTGGCTGGCGTAGAGGATGTAGGTGCCGGCGCTCGCCGCGCGCGCCCCGGAGGGCGCGACCCACGTCACCACGGGCACGGGCGAGGCGAGGATGGCCCGGATGATGTCGCGCATGGCGCCGTCGAGCCCGCCCGGGGTGTCCATGCGCAGGATCACCACCTCGGCGCCGGCGGCGGCCGCCCCCTCGATGCCGCGCACCACGTAGTCGGCGGTGGCCGGCCCGATGGCGCCCGCGATGGTGAGCAGGTGCGCGGCCCCCCGCGGCGCCGCTCCGGCACAGCTCAGCAGCAGGAGGAGCGTGGGGAGGAGCACCCCCGCCCGGTGGATGGATCGGTGCGCGCCCATGGACGTGCCGGCGGCTCCCGACGGACCTGTCATGCAGTGTAGCGCGCGGGTGCGCCGCCGAGGTTGTAGAATCGCCGCGGTCGGGATGGTACACGGGACCGGGATGCGCGGCGGGGTGCGGACATGGCTGGCGGCGACGGTGCTGCTGCTCGGCGCGGCGGCGGCGCCCGCCGTGCAGCGCTGCGACCCCGGGGCGCGGCGCACCTCGCCCGCCGAGCGCTTCATCGTCAACGAGGACGGCACCGTCACCGACCGCGTCACCCGCCTGACCTGGGCGCGCTGCCCCGTGGGCCAGCCCTGGGACGGGCGCACCTGTCAGCCGGGCAAGCCCTACGCGGTCTGGTTCTCGTGGCGGGAGGCGCAGGAGGCGGCGGCCGAGGCGCGTCTCGCGGGTCACGCGGACTGGCGCCTGCCCAACATCCAGGAGCTCGAGTCCATCGTGGAGCGGGCCTGCGTGGAGCCGGCGGTCAACACCGAGGTCTTCCCGGGCACGCTGCCCAACGCGATCTTCTGGTCGGCCGGCGAGGACCCCGAGAACGACGGCTACGCCTGGGCGGTGGACATGGCCGACGGCGCGACCAAGAGCGTGCTCAAGGACAGCGTGACCTTCCAGGTGCGGCTGGTGCGAGGCCGGCCCCTGGTCTTTCACCGCAGCGAAGCCGGCGGGGACGAGGCCCCGGCGGACGACGGCATCCACGATCCGACCAACCCCGATCTCGGTCTGCTGCAGCGGCCGGAGGAGGCCTTCGCACCCCTGCCCAAGGACCGCACCGGCGCGCCCGACTGGGCGGCGGCGCTGCGGCAGGGCGTGATCCGGCCGCGGGCGGCGCTCACGGACGGGGAGGCCGTGGAGGTCCGCGACGACGTGATCCTCATGAAGGACACGCGGCAGATGCCGTGGGTGGCCTTCCCCCACGACATCCACAGCCGCTGGCTCGCCTGCGCCAACTGCCACGACGCCATCTTCGTCGCCCGCAAGGGGGCCAACGACCTGCGCATGGACGAGATCCTGCGCGGCGAGCAGTGCGGGCGCTGCCACGGCAAGGTGGCCTTCAGCCCCTTCGTCTGCGAGCGCTGCCACAGCGTGCCCCACGAGGGCTCGCCGCGGCCGTGGTGGTGAGATGGGCAGGCTCCTCGCCCTCGTCGCGCTGCTCATCGCCGGCCTCGCCCGCGCCGCCGAGCCGGGCCCCGGCAACCTGCTCGTGGCCGCGCCGCACCTGCGCGATCCCAACTTCGTCCACACCGTGGTGCTGCTGGTCTCCCACGGCGGCGGCACCATGGGGCTGGTGCTCAACCGCCCGAGCCGCGTCTCCGTGGCCGAGGCCCTGCCCGACATCGCGGCGCTGGCCGGACGCGAGGATCCCCTCTACATCGGCGGGCCGGTGGCGCGCGGGGTCGTCTCCGTGCTGGCCCGCAGCGCCGAGGCGCTGCCGAAGGCCCGCGAGGTGATTCCCGGGGTGTGGATGAGCCTCAGCCGCGAGGCCCTGGGCGCGGCCCTGGCGCGGCCGGAGACGCCGTGGCGGGCCTACGCCGGCTATGCCGGCTGGGCCCCGGGGCAGCTCGAGGCCGAGATCGCCCGCGGCGACTGGCGGGTGGTGCCGGCGCGGGCGGAGGACGTCTTCGCCGCCGACCCCGAGGGGCTCTGGCGGCGCCTCGCCTACGGGCAGTGGGCGCTGGCGCCGGCGGGTGCGGTGCGCGACTGAGCCGGGCTCAGTCGAGGACGGCGACGAGCCGCGGGGCCGGAGGCTCGGCGGCCTCGGGCCCGAGGCCGCGAAGCTCCCGCCGCAGCGAGGCGGCATCGGCCGGGGCCCGCCGTGCCGGCGCCCGGGTCGGCCCCGCGACGGGCTCGAAGGCCCGCCGCGCGAGCACCGCGGCGGTGCTCTCCGGGCGGGTGAGGGCGAGGGCGGGTGTGGCCCACGCCGCCGCCGCGGCCCGCTGCGCGGGGGCGGCCGCGGGGGGCGGCGGGGTGCGGGGCACGCCGCGGGCGAGGGCCGCGTGCTGCTCGGGGGTCTGGCCGCCGAGGCCGCCGCCGAAGGGCCCCTCGTGGACGGGCCGCACCGCCTCCAGGGGGGCGAGCGCGGCCGCCGCCGGCTCCGGGTGCAGCCCGGGCGCCGGTCCCAGGTAGGCGTTGAGGGCGTTGGTGTCGGCCACCACGACCATGGGCGGCTCCCGGGCCTCGGCGGATCAGCGGCCTGCGGGCGCGAGCAGGGTCGCCAGCGCCTCGTCCACCCGCCGCAGGGCCGCCACCGAGGCCTCCACCAGGGTGCGCTGGCGGGCGAGATCCACCAGCGCCTCCAAGCGGTCGCGGGCGAGCGGCGCCGCCTGTGGCGCGCGGGCGAGCGCCGCCGCGTCCCGGCGCAGCCCCTCGAGGCCGCGCCGGATGCCGATCCCGGCCTCGGTGATCGGCGTGCTCATGCCGCCTGCCTCCCACGCTCCCGAGGGCAGTATAGCCCCTGCCGGCGCCCCTTCCGCCGTGACCGCGGTCACGTCCCGGACGGTGCCGGCCGCGGTGCGGGCCGCAGCCTCGCCGCGAGCTCCTCGGTCCAGGAGAGCAGCGCCGGGATCACCACCAGCACCAGCACGGTGGTGAAGGCGAGGCCCGAGCTGATGGCGAGCGCCATGGGGATCAGGAACTGGGCCTGGACCGAGGTCTCGAAGAGCAGCGGCGTCAGGCCCGCGATGGTGGTGAGCGAGGTGAGCAGCACCGCCCGCAGGCGCTGGCAGGCCGCCTCCACCACCGCCTCGCGGATCCTCATCCCCTCGGCCCGCAGGCGGCGGTAGAAGGAGACGAGGATGATGGCGTCGTTCACGACGATGCCGGAGAGGCCGAAGATGCCGAACAGCGACAGGATCGTGAGGTCGCGCCCGGCGAGCCAGTGGCCGGCGACGGCCCCCACGAGGCCGAACGGGATGATGGCCATCACCACCAGCGGGCGCAGGTAGGAGGCGAAGACCCAGGCCAGCACGAGATAGATCATGGCGAGGGCGAAGACCAGCCCGCGGCGCATGTCGCCGAGGGTCTCGGCCTGCTCCTGGGCGCGGCCCTCGAAGTTCCAGCGCACGCCGTGGCGGCGCGCGATCTCGGGCAGGACCTCGCGCGCGAGGGCCGCGCGCAGGCGCCCGGGGTTGGCCGTCGCGGCGTCCACCTCGGCGGTGACGTGCACCGCGAGGTCGCCGCCGTCGTGGCGCAGGACGTCGAAGCCGCGCCGCGCCTCGAGCCGCGCCACCGCCTCCAGGGGCACGAACCCGCCCGCCGGGGTGCGGATGCCGAGCCGCGCGAGGCTCGCCAGGCGGTGGCGCTCCGCGTCCGGCAGAATCACCCGCACCTCCACCTCGTCGCCGGCGTCCTGGAAGACCTGCACCTCCACCCCCTCGTAGGCGGCGCGCAGCTGCCGGCCCAGCTCCTCCACGGTGAGGCCGAGGGCGCGGCCCTCGGGGGTGAGCCGGTAGACGAGCTGCTGCATGCCCCAGGGCATGTCGTCCTCCACCGCGCCCACCCCGGGAAGGGCGCGCAGCCGCTCGGCCAGCGCCAGCGCCGCCGCCTTCAGGCGCACCGGATCGGCGCCCACGAGGCGGACGTCGATGTCGCGGCCGGGCGGGCCCACGAGGCGCTCGGTGATGTTGAAGGTCTCGAGGCCCGGCGGCCGGCGCACCCGCTCGCGCCAGGCGCGGACGAGGTCGCGGTTGCGCACGCGGCGCCGGTCGGGCTCGGTCAGCTCCACCAGGAGCGAGCCCTGGTGCTCGCCCTCGCTGGTGACGGCGCCGCCGGCGAAGACGCCGAGGCCCTCGCGGCGCACCACGTGCTCCACGAGCCCGCCGCCGAGGGCGGCCTCGGCCTCGCGCAGGGCGCGCTCCAGCTCGGCGAGGAAGGCCGCGACCCGCTCGCGCGGGGTGCCCGGGACGAAGCCGACGTTGGCGTAGACCACGGTGCCCTCGATCTGCGGGAAGAAGGTGAAGCCGATGCGGCCGCCGGCCACGAGGCCGAGGGCGAGGAGCAGCGAGGCGACCGCCGCCGCCAGGGTGGTCGCGCGGTGGCGCACGGCGGCGCGCACGAGGGGGCGGAAGAGGCGCTCGCGCACCGCCGTAAAGGCGGCGTCGAAGGTCGTCCTCAGCCGCCCCGGGGGCGCGTGGTGCATGCGCGCGAAGCTGTGGCGCAGGTGTCCGGGCAGGACGAGGAAGCTCTCCAGGAGCGAGGCCGCGAGGGCGCATACCACCACCAGCGGGATCGCCGAGAGGATCTTGCCGATGACGCCGCCCACCAGCATCAGGGGCAGGAAGGCGGCCATCGTGGTCAGCGAGGCGGAGAGGACCGGGGCGAGCATGCGCCGGGCGCCGCCCTCCGCCGCCTCCAGCGGGTCCTCGCCCGCCTGGTAGTGGGCCATGGCGTCCTCGCCGACGACGATGGCGTCGTCGACGATGATGCCCAGCGTCATGATGAGCCCGAACAGGCTCACCATGTTGATGGACCCGCCGGCGAGGTGGAGCACCGCCAGGGTCGCCATGAACGCCACCGGGACCCCCACCGCGACCCAGAACGCCACCCGCCCGTTGAGGAAGAGGTAGAGCACCACCAGCACCAGCAGGAAGCCGCCGGCGCCGTTCTTGACCAGGAGCATGATGCGGTCGCGGACGAGGCGCCAGGTCTCGTCGTAGACCGAGAGCCGGATCCCCTGCGGGGGCCGCGCCGCGGCGAGCCACTCGCGCAGGATACGGGCCGAGGTCAGGGTGTTGGCCGACTGCGCCCGCTCCAGCTCCAGCTCCACCGCGGGCTCGCCGCCCCGGCGCAGCAGCACCTCGCCGTCCTGCGGCCGGCGCTCGATGGTGGCGATGTCGCCGAGGCGCAGGAGCCGCCCGCGGGCATCGGCGAGCACCGGCAGATCGGCGAAGGCGGCGGGGCTGCGGCGCTGGTCGAGGCTGCGCAGCAGCCGCGCCACGTCCTCGCGCCCGGCGATGCCGGCGGGCAGATCGCTGGAGAGGGCGCGGATGCGGGCGGCGAGCTCGCCCAGGCCGAGCCCGAGCTCCTGGAGGCGGGCGGCGGGCACCTGGATCGCGATCTCCTCGTCGGGCAGTCCGTGGAGGGTGACCCGGGAGACGCCCCGGTCGAGCAGCTCCCGCTCGTAGCGGTGGACCAGGCGGCGAAGCTCGGCGGGGGCGAGCGGCCCCGAGACCAGCAGCCGGGCGATGCGGTCGTAGCGCGCGATGCGGATCACCTCCGGGGTCTCGGCGCTCTCCGGCAGGGTGTCGACGCGGGCCACCCGCTCCTTCACCCGCTCGGTGGCCTCGGCCATGTCCGTGCCTTCCTCGAACTCGAGGGTGATCGCCGCCACCCCGGTGGCCGAGGTGGAGGTGATCTCCTTGAGCCCGTCCACGGACTTGAGCTCGCGCTCGAGCGGTGTGGTCACCGCCTCCTCCACGTCCTCGGCGCCCGCGCCCGGCCAGGTCACCCGCACCAGGACCAGGTCGAGCTCGAAGGTGGGGAAGAACTGCACGTTGAGGCGGGTCAGCGCCCAGGCCCCGGCGAGGATCATCATCAGCATCAGCAGGTTGGCCGCCACCGGGTGGCGGGCGAAGACGCCGACGAGGTCCTCGCGGTGGCGGAAGGACACGGCCTCAGCCTTCCACCGCCTCGACCGCGAGCCCCGTCACCGCCTCCGGCAGCTGGGTGACGAGGACGCGGTCGCCGTCGGCAAGCTCCGGGCTGCGCACCAGCACGCGCCCCTCGGCGTCGGTGCCGAGCCGCTCCACCCGCACCGCGCGCAGGCGCCCGTCCACCACCTCGTAGACGCGGTCGTCGCCGTAGAGCGCCTCGGCCGGCAGGGCCACCGCCGCGGGCTGGGGGGGCAGCGCGAGGCGCACCGCGACGAAGCGGCCGAGGGCCGGCGGCTCCTGGGCGTCGAGAATGCGGAAGAGGCCGTCGAGCCCGCCCGCGGTGGCCTCGGCCCGCCCGGCGAGGCGCTCGAGGCGCAGGCGAAGCGGCGCCCCGTCGACGCGTCCGTCGGCCTCGAGGGGGCCTTGGGCGAGGGCGGCGCGGACGAGCGCCAGCCGCGGTCCCGGGATCTGCGCCCGCACCTCCAGCGCCGCGAGGTCGTAGATCTCGGCGAGGGCGTCGCCCGCGCGGACGCGGTCGCCGGGGGCCACCGCGACCGCCGCGATCCGCCCGGCGAAGGGCGCCGTGATGCGGGTGCGGGCCCGATCCAGCTCCGCGCGGCGCAGGCGGGCCCGGGCCTGGGCCAGGCGCGCGCGGAGCTGGGCGAGCCGGTTGCCGTGGTCGCGCAGCGCCGCCTCGCGCTGGTCCACCGCCAGGCGCTGGCGCAGCAGCTCGCGGCGGGCGCGGTCGAGCTCGGCGTCGGAGGCGAGGCCACGCGCCATCATCCCGCGCACCCGCTCCACTTCCGCCTCCGCCAGCCGCAGCAGCTCCCGCTCCCGCGCGAGCGCCGTGCGGTCCGCCTCGTCGCGCAGGGCCTCGCTGGCGAGGGCGGCCTCGATCTCCGCCACCTCGCCGCGGCGCTGGGCGAGTTCGGCGGTGATCTCGGCCCCGTCCAGGCGGACGAGGAGGGCGCCTGCGGCCACCGCCTCGCCCTCGCGCACCGCCACCTCCACCACCTCCGCCCCCACCGCCGCGCGCAGGCGCGCAAGCCGCGGCGCCTCCACCCGCCCGTACAGGGTCAGCACCGGCGCTTTGGGGCCCGGGTGCACGGTGCGCACCGCGACCCGCCAGGCCCGCGCCTCGGCCGGGGCCGCGGCAGGCTGGGGGCGGCTGCGGGCGAGCAGGACGAGACCGCCGGCGCCCGCGGCGAGGACCAGCAGCGGCAGCAGCACGGCGGCAAGGCGGCGAAGCGGGCGTCCCACGTCCTGTCGTCCCCCGGGCGGTGCGGCGCGCTATCGTAGCAGAGGCGGGGGCGCCTCCCCCTCCCCACGGCGGCGGGGTGGGCGCTCCCCCAGCGGGGGGATGGACCGGCACGCGGGGCCCCCATAGCATGGTCGGCAGGCGGTTCGGGACGCGCCCTGCGGGGCGGGAGGCGAGGATGGAGCGGCACGGGGAGCACAAGGCGGACGTCACCGTGGACCTCAGCGGCGTCGTGTGCCCGGGTCCGCTGCCTGCGGCCAAGCGCATCGCCGAAGAGCTCGAGCCCGGGCAGGTCATGCTGCTGGTCTCGGATTGCCCCGGCGTCGAGGACGACCTCAGGGCCTGGGCCCGCCACACCGGCAACCGGCTGCTGCACGTCGAGGGCCTGGCGGAGGGGCGGCGCGGCTACTACGTGCAGAAGGCCCGCCGCTGGCCGGTGGCGGTCCGCCTGGACATGCGCGGGGCCCGCTGCCCCGGCCCGGTGGTGGAGGCCCGGCGCGTCCTCGAGGGGATGGGCGAGGGCGAGATCATGGAGCTCGTCTCCACCTGCCCCGGCACGCCCGAGGACGTGCGCGCCTGGACCGCCAACACGGGCCATGAGCTCCTGGAGGCGGTGCGCGACGCCGAGGGGGCGCACCACTTCTTCATCCGCAAGTAGGGCAGCGGCTTCCCCGGGGGGGCGCGCGCTGGTAGGCTCGCGCCCCCGACATGGCCGCGCCGCGACCGCAACCCGACGATCCCCGCCGCCGCCTGCGCGAGCTGGCATCCCGGCTCGAGGGCTGCATGCTCGCCGACGCCCATCGTCTGCGGCGCAGGCTGCGCGGCCTTGCCCGCCGCCGCAGACCGCCCCCGCAGGGGGTGCTGGACGAGATCGAGGCCGCCATCGAGGCCTCGCGCGCCCGCCGCGAGGCCCGCGCCGCCGCCCTCCCGCGGCCGCGCTTCGACGACGGTCTCCCGGTCTGCGCCCATCGGGAGGCCATCGCCGCCGCCATCGCCGCCCACCCGGTGGTGGTGGTGTGCGGCGAGACCGGCTCCGGCAAGACCACGCAGCTGCCCAAGATCTGCCTCGAGCTCGGGCGCGGGGTGGCCGGCCTCATCGGCCACACCCAGCCGCGGCGCATCGCCGCCCGCTCGGTGGCGGCGCGCATCGCCGAGGAGCTCGGCAGCCCCCCGGGCCGGCTCGTCGGCCACAAGGTGCGCTTCGCCGACCACGTCGGGCGCGACGCCTACGTCAAGGTCATGACCGACGGCATCCTCCTCGCCGAGACCCAGGGCGACCCGTGGCTGCTCGCCTACGACACCCTCATCGTCGACGAGGCCCACGAGCGCAGCCTCAACATCGACTTCCTCCTCGGCTACCTGCGGCGGCTGCTGGAGCGGCGGCCCGAGCTCAAGGTCATCGTCACCTCCGCCACCATCGACCCCGAGCGCTTCGCCCGCCACTTCGGCGGCGCCCCCGTGGTGGAGGTCCCGGGCCGCAGCCACCCGGTGGAGGTCCGCTACCGGCCCCTGGTGAGCGAGGACCCGGACGAGGAGGACCGCACCCTGCTGGAGGGCATCCTC
Organism: Inmirania thermothiophila; assembly: GCF_003751635.1. Lineage (NCBI taxonomy): Bacteria > Pseudomonadati > Pseudomonadota > Gammaproteobacteria > Chromatiales > Ectothiorhodospiraceae > Inmirania > Inmirania thermothiophila. Next base: position 845,042 of record NZ_RJVI01000002.1, on the reverse strand, counting down.
CACGCCGTGGACGAGGCCGCCGCCTGCGGTCCCGGCGATGTCCTGGTCTTCCTCCCGGGCGAGCGCGAGATCCGCGAGGCGGCCGAGGCCCTGCGCAAGCACCACCCGCCCGGGACCGAGATCCTGCCCCTCTATGCGCGCCTTTCGGCGGCGGAGCAGCAGCGCATCTTCCGGCCCCACGCCGGGCGGCGCATCGTGCTCGCCACCAACGTCGCCGAGACCTCGCTCACGGTGCCCGGGATCCGCTACGTGGTGGACACGGGGCTTGCCCGCATCAGCCGCTACAGCCCCCGCTCGCGCATCCAGCGCCTGCCCGTGGAGCCCATCTCGCGGGCCTCGGCGGACCAGCGCGCCGGGCGCTGCGGGCGCGTCGGGCCCGGCATCTGCTTCCGCCTCTACGCCGAGGAGGACTACCTCGCCCGCCCCCGCTTCACCGACCCCGAGATCCTGCGCACCAACCTCGCGGCGGTGATCCTGCGCATGAAGGCCCTGGGCCTCGGCGAGGTGGAGGACTTCCCCTTCCTCGACCCGCCCGACCCGCGCCAGGTCCGCGCGGGGCTGCGCGAGCTGGAGGAGCTCGGGGCCCTCGATCCCGAGGGGCGGCTCACGGAGATCGGGCGGCGGCTTGCGCGGCTGCCGGTGGACCCGCGGATCGGGCGCATGCTCCTCGCCGCGGCCGAGCATGGGGCCCTGGCCGAGATGGTGGTGCTGGCGGCCGCGCTCTCGGTGCAGGACCCCCGCGAGCGGCCCATGGAGGCGCAGGAGGCGGCCGACCGCGCCCACGCCGCCTTCCACGACGAGCGCTCGGACTTCGTCGCCCTGCTCAGGCTGTGGCGGGCCTGGCAGGAGGCGCGCCGCCACCTCTCCAACCGCAGGCAGCGGGCCTGGTGCCGCGAGCGCTACCTCGCCTACCTGCGCATGCGCGAGTGGCAGGACGTGGCGGGGCAGCTCACCGGCCTCGTCAAGGACATGGGCCTGCGCCTCAACACCGAGCCCGCCTCCTACGAGGCCGTCCACTGCGCGCTCCTCGCCGGCCTCCTCGGCCAGGTGGCGCAGCTCGGCGACATCGGCGCGGACACGGGGGTGCGCGGCGCCCAGTCGCGGGGAGCGCCGAATGCTGCCGTCTCGGAGCTGGGGGCGTGGGCGGCGGAAGAAGACGGTCGGGGGGCTGGCGGCGGGCGTTTGCGGGGCGGCGCAGGCAGCGGGGAGTACACCGGGGCGCGCGGGGCGAAGCTGCGCATCCACCCGGGCTCGGGGCTTGCGCGGCGCACGCCGCGCTGGATCGTGGCCGCCGAGATCGTCGAGACCACGCGCCTCTACGCCCGCACCGTGGCCGCGGTGGAGCCGGAGTGGATCGAGCAGGCCGCCGCCCACCTGGTCAAGCGGTCCTGGGCCGGGCCCCACTGGGAGCGGCGCGCCGGCCGCGTGATGGCCTACGAGCGCGTCAACCTCTGGGGCCTGACCCTGGTGGCGCGGCGCAAGGTGGACTACGGTCCCGTCGACCCCGCCGGGGCGCGCGAGATCTTCATCCGCGAGGCCCTGGTGGCGGGCGACTACGCAAGCCGCGCCCCCTTCTGGCGCCACAACCAGGCGCTCATCGCGCGCCTGCGCGAGGAGGAGGCGCGGCTGCGCCGGCGCGACGTGGTGGTGGACGAGGAGGCGCTCTACGCCTTCTACGACGCCCGCCTGCCCGCCGAGGTGCGCGACCATCCGACCCTGGAGCGCTGGCGCCGCGAGGCCGAGCGGGCCGACCCCGAGCGCCTCTTCCTGCGCGAGGAGGACCTCGTCCGCGACGCCGCGGGGGCTGCCTCGCGGGCCGAATTCCCGGACCACATCGAGGCCTGCGGCCTGCGCTTGGCGCTGGAGTACCGCTTCGAGCCCGGCCACGAGGCCGACGGCGTCACCGCGGTGGTGCCGCTGGCGGCGCTGCCCCAGCTCGACCCCGCCCCCTTCGACTGGCTGGTCCCGGGGCTGCTGCGCGACAAGGTGATCCACCTCATGCGCGGCCTGCCCAAGGCCACGCGCCGGGCCCTGGTGCCGGTGCCGGACTTCGCCGACGCGGCCCTCGCCGCCCTGACTCCCGGCGCGCGGCCGCTCACCGAGGCCCTCGCGGCCGAGCTCAAGCGCATGACCGGGGTCGAGATCGCGCCCGAGGCGTGGCCGGCGGATCTGCCCGCGCACCTGCGCATGCGCTTCCGGGTCGTCGACGAGGACGGGCGGACCCTCGCCGCGGGGCGCGATCTGGCCGCCCTCAAGGCCGGGCTCGCGCAGCAGGCGCGCGGCGTGCGCGCCGCCCTGGGCGCCGCGGAGGGCGAGCGCGAGGACCTGCGCCGCTGGGACGTGGGGACCCTGGCGCCGCGGCGGATCCGCCGCGGCGGCCTCGCCATCGAGGTCCACCCGACGCTGGTGGACGAGGGCGGGCGGGTGGCGCTGCGGCTCCTCGACGATGCCGCCGAGAGCGCGCGGCGCCATCCCGCGGGGGTGGCGCGCCTGGCGCTCCTCGAGCTCGGCGCGCTGGCGCAGGCGCTGCGCCGCCAGATCCCGGACCGCCAGCGCCTGTGCCTGCTCCACGCCGGGCTCGGCCCCTGCGAGGCGCTGGTGGACGATCTGCTGATGGGGGTGGCGCTCGCGCTCTTCGCCGCCGAGCCCGTGCCGCGGGACGAGGCCGCCTTCCGCGCGCGGCTGGAGGCGGGGCGGGGCCGGCTCGCCGCCGCGGTGGCCGAGCAGGCGGGCTGGCTGCTGCGCGCCCTGGAGACCGCGCGCGAGGTGCGCGGCCGCCTGCGCCGGGCGCCTCCCGCGTGGCGCACCGCGGTGGCCGACATCGAGGGCCAGCTCGACGCCCTGCTCTTTCCGGGCATGGCGCGCGTGCTGCCGCGCGAGCGGCTGCGCCACCTGCCCCGCTACCTCGAAGCGGTGCGCCGGCGGATCGAGCGCCTCGAGCAGGACCCGCGGCGCGACGCCGAGCGGCTCGCCCGCATCGCCCCCTTCGCCGAGCGGCTGCGGGCGCGGCGCGAAGCCCACGCCGCGCGCGGCCTCGCCGACCCCGAGCTCGAGCGCTTCCGCTGGATGCTGGAGGAGTTCCGGGTCTCGCTCTTCGCCCAGGAGCTCGGCACCGCGGCGAAGGTCTCGGAGGCGCGCCTGGAACGGCAGTGGGAGAAGGTGGCGCCCTGAGGCGCGCAAGGTCCGGGGGATGCCGCGGCCCGGCCCGCCGGAGCGCGCGCAGGCCTTCCGCGTGCTACGCTTTCCGCCCCGAGCCAAGACCCGTCCCGACGCCCATGTCCATCCGCCGCCTCGCCGCCCTGCTCCTCGCCCTTCTGCTGCCCGCGGCCCTGCCCGCGGCGCCGCCCAAGGTGGCCGCGCCGGAGGGCAAGCCGGCGGCCGCTGCGCCGGCCGCGGCGGAGACCCCGGAGGCCCTGCGCGACCGGCTGCGCGAGCGCCTGGCCGAGGCCCGGCGCGAGCTCGCCGCCCTCGAGGCGGCGGTCGCCGCGAAGACGCTGCCCGCGGGCATCGGCGAGGACGAACTCACCCGTCGCCGGGATCTTCTGCTGCGGCTCGCGGCGGCGCTGCAGCGCCGCCTCGACGCCCTCGCGCGGGCCGAGGCGCCGCAGCCGGAGGTGGCGGCGGAGCCGCTCAAGCTGCCTCTCGGCATCGATCAGCTCGAGGCGCTGTGGGCGCAGGTGCTGGCGCAGGAGGCGGCCAACCGGGCGCTGCGGGAGCGGCTGCGCCGGCTGGAGGCGGAGCAGGACGCCCTGCGCGCCGAGACCGACCGGGCCCGCAGCGCCCTGGGCGAGGCGCAGCAGGCGCTGGAGAAGGTGGCCGCGGGGGAGGAGGCGCAGCGCGAGGCGGCGCGCTGGCGGGTGCAGCTTGCGGCCCTGGCGGTGCAGGTGCTGGAGGCGGAGCTTGCCGCGGTGGCGGAGGAGCGGCGCGTCCTCGAGCGGGCCCTGGCCCGCGGCGGCGAGCGCCTGGCGGGCCTGCGGGCGCGGGCCGAGGAGGCGACGCGCGCCTCGCCCCTGACCGCCGCCGATCGCGACGCCAAGGTGGAGACGGCGACCGCACGCGCGGCCGCCCTGCGGCGGGAGGTGGCGCAGGCGGAGGCGGCGCTGCGGGCGGCGCAGGAAAAGCTGCGGGCGGCGCGCGAGGCCCTCGGGGCGCTGCGCGAGCGGTCGGCGGAGCAGGGCGCGCCGGAGCCGGCGGTGCTCGAGGCCATCGGGCGCGCCCAGTTCGTGGCCGAGGCCCGCCGCGTGATCGCGGAGACGGCGGCGGTGGAGCTCGCCCTGCGACGGCGCCTGGAGGAGAGCTACACGCGCGAGGCGCGCATCTGGCAGCAGCGCCACGAGGCGGCGCAGCGGCGCGACCCTGCGGCCATCGCCGAGGCGCGCGCCCGCGTCGAGGCGGAGCTGCAGTGGCTGCAGGGCTGGCGCGACGACCTCCTGGCGCAGCTCGACGCCGCGCTCAGCGAGGCCGAGGCCCGCCGCGGCGAGCTCGAGGCCATGGCGCGCGACGATCCCCGCCTCGCGCTCGCCCGCCAGACCGTGCGTTCCCTGGAGAGCCGCATCGGCTCCCTGCGCAAGGCCCTGGATCGGGTCAAGGAGCTCGAGGGTCTGCTCGCGCGCTGGCGCGCGGAGCTCGCCGTCTTCGGCGAGGGGGTCGGCGCCGAGGCGCGCCTGCGCGACGTCGCCGCGCGCACCCTCGAGGCCGCCCGCGCGGTGTGGAACTACGAGCTGCTCAGCATCGAGGACCGGATCACGGTCGACGGCGAGGTGGTGGTGGGGCGGCGCGGGATCACCGTCGGGCGGACCTTCTCCGTGCTCGCGGTGCTGCTGCTGGGGCTGTGGCTCGCCGGGCGCGTGGCCGGCCTCGTGCGCCGCCTCCTGGAGCGGCGGCTGCGCATGGAGCGGGGCCTGGCCACGCTGGTGCACCGGATCACGCACGTGCTGATCCTGGTGGTGCTGGCGCTGTTCGCGCTGGAGTCCTTCAACATCCCGCTGACGCTGTTCGCCTTCCTCGGCGGCGCCTTCGCCATCGGCGTCGGCTTCGGCGCCCAGAACCTCATCAACAACTTCATCAGCGGCCTCATCCTGCTGGTGGAGCGGCCGGTGCGCCACGGCGACGTGATCGAGGTGGACGGGCTGCGCGGACGGGTCACCCACATCGGCGCCCGCTATTCCCAGATCCGCCGCATCGACGGCGTCGACATCCTGGTGCCCAACAGCGTCCTGCTCGAGCGCAACGTCATCAACTGGACCCTGTCCGACGACCGCGTCCGCATCTCGGTCTCGGTGGGTGTCGCCTACGGCTCGCCGACCCGGGACGTGACGCGGCTCATGGACCGCATCCTCGCCGAGCACGGCGAGATCCTGGAGGACCCGCCGCCGCAGGTGCTGTTCGAGGACTTCGGCGACAGCGCCCTCGTCTTCACCGCCAACTTCTGGGTCCGCCAGCGGCCCGACCGCGACTACCGCGAGGTGGCGAGCGACGTGCGCCACCGCATCGACCGCCTCTTCCGCGAGGCCGGCATCGAGATCGCCTACCCGCAGCGCGATCTGCACCTGCGAAGCGCGGTGCCCCTGCGCGTGCACCTGGAGCCCCCCGACGGGGCCGGGGGACGGGCTTGAAAGCGGCGGCGGCGGCGCCAGAATGGGGGCCGTCGCCGGGGAGCGCCGGCGGGCGGAGGTGATCGCGCCGTGTGGATGCTGCCGCTGCGCTACGAGGAGCCGGTGTACCGGCCGCCCAGCGAGGCCGAGTCGCTGATCCTGCAGGTGACGCTGGGCTGCTCCTGGAACCGCTGCGCCTTCTGCGAGATGTACACGGGCAAGCGCTTCCGCCCGCGTCCCGAGGCGGAGGTGCTGGCGGAGATCCGCGCCGTGGGGGCGCGCCTCGGGCCCGTGCGCCGGGTCTTCCTCGCCGACGGCGACGCCTTCGTGCTCTCGACGCGCCGGCTGCTGGCGATCCTGGAGGCGATCCGCACCCACATCGGCGGCGTGCAGCGGGTCTCGGCCTACGCCATGCCGCGCCAGATCCTGCGCCGCCCGCGGGAGGAGCTGGCCGCCCTGCGCGAGGCCGGGCTGCGGCTCCTCTACGTCGGCGTCGAGTCCGGCGACGACGAGGTGCTGGCCCGCATCCGCAAGGGCGAGACCCGAGACAGCACCATCCAGGGGCTGCGCCGCGCGCGCGAGGCCGGCATCGCGGTCTCGGTGATGATCATCAACGGCCTCGCCGGGCGCGCCCTCTCGCAGCGGCACGCCGTGGCCTCGGCCGAGGTGCTCAACGCCGTGCAGCCCGAGTACGCGGCGGTGCTGACCCTCATGCACCCGCTGGGCGACGCCCGCTTCCGCGCCGCCTTCGGCCCCGGCTACGAGCCCCTCGACCTCATGGGGTCCCTGCGCGAGATGGAGACCCTCATCGCCCACACCGCCCTCGAGCGCACCATTTTCCGCAGCGACCACGCCTCCAACCGCCTGGTGCTGAAGGGCGTACTCGGGCGCGACCGCGAGCGGCTGCTGGCCGAGGTGCGCCTGGCCATGGCGCGGCCGCAGGCGCTGCTGCGCCCCGAGTGGACGCGGGCGCTGTGATCGGCCGCCCGCCGCCGGGGCTGCGGGCGGGGGAGTGGGCGCGTCTGGCCGCGCTGCTCGCCTGCCCCACCGCCCCCACCCGCGAGGAGGCGGTGGCGGCCTGGGCCGCGGGCTGGCTGGAGGCCGCGGGCGTCCCCTGGTGCCGCGACGCCGTCGGCAACCTCCTCGTGGGCGAGGCCTCGCCGGCGGCGTGGCGGGCGCGGGTGCGGGTCCACGGCGTCGTCGCCTGCGCCCACATGGACCACCCCGGGCTGGTGGGCCGGCGCTGGCGCCGCGACGGCACCCTCGAGGCGCGCTGGCTCGGCGGCGGGCCGCTGGGGCGGCTTGCCGGGGCGCGGGTGTGGCTCGCCGCCGGCGGGCGCATCCTCGCCCGCGGGGTGGTGCGCGAGGCCGGCCGCCCCGGCCGGGGCGGCACGCCCCTGCGCGTGGTCCCCGACGAGCCGCTGGAGCGGCCTGCGGCGGCCCTCTCCGGCGGGCTCGACTTCGAGCCGGCGGCGTGGCGGCGCGGCGCGCGCCTCTACGCGCGGGCCTTCGACGACCTCGCCGGCGTCTTCGCCGTCGTGTGCGCCGCGGTGCGGCGCCGCCGTGCCCCGCCCCCGGGGCTGCTGACGCGCGCCGAGGAGGTGGGCTTCGTGGGGCTGGTGGGGCACCTGGAGCGCCACGGCCCGCTGGAGGATGCGGTGCTGGTCAGCCTCGAGGCCTCGGCCGCGGGGCCCGGGGCGCGGCCGGGGGGCGGCCCGGTGGTGCGCCTCGGCGACCGCAGCATGGTCTTCGACCCGGGCGGGTGCGAGGCGCTGGCACGCCTCGCCCGCCGCGTCCTCGGCGCCGGCGGCTTCCAGCGCCGGCTGATGGACGGCGGCACCTGCGAGGCCACCGCGGCGCAGGCCTGGGGCGGGGCCGCGGCCGGTCTCGCCGTCCCCCTCGTGCGCTACCACAACCAGGGCGCGGACGGGGCGCCGGCGCCGGAGTCGGTGCACGTGGCCGACCTCGCCGGCCTGGTGCGGCTGGTGGCGGCGCTGGGGCGGGCGGGGCTGGACGTGGCGGGGGCGCGGGCGCGGCTGCGCCGGCGCATCGGGCGGCGGGCGGCGCCGCTGCTCGCCGCGCTCTGACCCCCCCGCCCGGGGAGGGGCGGTGCCGCGGCGGTGCGGGCTAGAATCGGCGGCTGTGGTGCCCGTGCGGAGGATCCGGCATGAGCGATGCCCTCGACTACTTCATCAAGGTCCGGCCCGATGCGGCCAGGCCCTACTTCCAGTTCCTCAAGGCCTCGGGCCGCCACCTCGACACCCGCACCCGCGACCTCATCTCGGTCATCACCAAGGTGGCGACCCAGAGCGAGCGGGGGCTGCGCCAGTACCTGCCGCGCGCGCTGCGCAACGGCGCCACCCCCCACGAGATCATCGACGCCCTGCTGATGGCCTTCCCGGTCCTGGGGCTGACCAAGATCCTGTGGGCCATCGACGTCATCCTCGACATGGACATCCCGGAGTTCCACCCGGAGCTCATCGACGCCGAGCCCGCCTGGCACGCGGTCGCCCCGGTGGCGGAGATCCCCGAGGGGGAGGCGGGCCGCTTCGACGTGGGGCCGCGCAGCGTCTTCGTCTACCGCGAGGGCGACCGCTTCCACGTCTACGACAGCCGCTGCCCGCACCAGGTCACCGACATCCCGCATCTCGCCCTCGACGGCGAGCGCCTGACCTGCCCCCGGCACGGCTGGGTCTTCGACATCACCACCGGGGCGTGCGTGGCCAAGGGCAGGCATCCGCTTCGCCGCTTCGAGACCAAGGTCGAGGCGGGGGTCCTGCACGCCCGCTGGTGAGGGGGCGCTCGCGCCCGGCGCCGCATCCGGTACAATGCGCGCTTTCCGGCGGGACGGGCTTCGTCCGTGATCTGGATCGACTACGTCATCGTCGCCGTGGTGGCGGTCTCGGCGCTGGTGAGCCTCTGGCGCGGTTTCGTCCGCGAGGTCCTCTCGCTCGCCGCCTGGGGGCTCGCGCTGTGGGTGGGGCTCGCCTTCTCCGACGAGGTGGCCGGGCTCCTCTCGGGCGTGGTGGCGCTGCCCTCGGCGCGGGCCGCGCTGGCCTTCCTCGGCCTCTTCCTCGCCACCCTGATCCTCGGGGGCTGGGTCAACTTCCTCATCGGCCGGCTCGTGGACCGAACGGGGCTGTCGGGCACTGACCGCCTCCTCGGCGCCCTCTTCGGGGCCGCCCGCGGGGTGGTGCTGGTGGCGGCGCTGGTGCTGCTCGCGGGCCTCACGCCCCTGCCGCAGGATCCCTGGTGGCGCGACTCGGCCCTCATCGGGCCGTTCCAGGACCTGGCGCTGTGGCTGCGGCAGTACCTGCCCCGCGACATCGCCGCCAACTTCCGCTTCCCGTGAGCCGCGGCCACCGGGCGGCGCCGCAGGCACGGCATCGGAGGGTCTGACGTCCATGTGCGGCATCGTCGGCATCGTCGGGCGCGGGCCGGTCAACCAGGACCTCTACGACGCCCTCACCGTGCTCCAGCACCGGGGGCAGGACGCCGCCGGCATCTGCACCTGCGAGGGCGCGCGGCTGTTTCTGCGCAAGGACAACGGGCTCGTGCGTGACGTCTTCCAGGCCCGCCACATGCTGCGCCTTCGCGGCAGCATGGGGATCGGCCACGTGCGCTATCCCACCGCGGGCTCGCCGTCCTCGGCCGAGGCCCAGCCCTTCTACGTCAACTCGCCCTACGGGATCACCCTCGCCCACAACGGCAACCTCATCAATGCCCGCGAGCTCAAGGAGGACCTCTTCCGCGACGACCTGCGCCACATCAACACCGACTCCGACTCGGAGATCCTCCTCAACGTGCTTGCCCACGAGCTGCAGCAGGGCGGGAAGCTGCGCGCCACCGAGGAGGATCTCTTCCGCGCCGTGCGCGCGGTGCACCGCCGCTGCCTCGGCGCCTACGCCGCGGTGGCCATGATCACCGGCTACGGGGTGCTGGGCTTCCGCGACCCCTGCGGGATCCGGCCCCTGGTCTTCGGCCGCCGCGAGACCCGCGACGGGCCCGAGTTCATGTTCGCCTCCGAGAGCGTCGCCCTCGACGCCCTCGGCTTCACCCTCGAGCGCGACGTCGCCCCCGGCGAGGCGGTCTTCATCGACAAGCGCGGGCGCGTCTACGTCCGCCAGTGCGCCGAGGACCCCGTGCTCTCGCCCTGCCTGTTCGAGTTCGTCTACCTCGCCCGCCCCGACTCCATCCTCGACGGCGTCTCCGTGCACAAGGCGCGCATGCGCATGGGCGAGGCCCTGGCCGAGAAGATCCTGCGCGTCTGGCCCGACCACGACATCGACGTCGTCATCCCCATCCCGGACACCAGCCGCACCGCCGGCCTGGAGCTCGCCCACCGCCTCGGCGTCAAGTACCGCGAGGGCTTCATCAAGAACCGCTACATCGGGCGCACCTTCATCATGCCGGGGCAGACCCAGCGCCGCCGCTCGGTGCGCCAGAAGCTCAACGCCATCGGCCTCGAGTTCCAGGGCAAGAACGTGCTGCTGGTGGACGACTCCATCGTCCGCGGCACTACCTCGGGCGAGATCATCCGCATGGCCCGCGAGGCCGGCGCGCGCAAGGTCTACTTCGCCTCCGCCGCGCCGCCGGTGCGCCACCCCAACGTCTACGGCATCGACATGCCCGCCGCCGACGAGCTCATCGCCCACGGCCGCAGCGAGGAGGAGGTGGGGCGCGCCATCGGCGCCGACCGGCTCATCTACCAGGACCTCGCGGACCTCGTCGACGCCGTGCGCCGGGGCAACCCGGCGATCCCGCGCTTCGACGCCTCGGTCTTCGACGGCGACTACGTCACCGGCGGCGTCACCGAGGCCTATCTGCGCCACTTGAAGGCCCTGCGCAGCGACGCCGCCAAGGAGCAGCAGCGCCGCGAGCTGGAGGCCGCGGCGGACCCGGCGCTGATCGACCTCTACAATGTGAGCTGAAGCCACCACCGCGGGGCGCTCCGGGCGCAGGGGCGCCCGCAGGAGGCAGGGATGCGGCCAGGGATCGGGAGGCCGGCGCCCGGGGCCGGGCGCTGGGCGGTGCTGGTGCTGCTGCTGGGGGCACTGGCCGCGGCGGCGGCGGCGTGGCAGGTGCAGCGCCTGACCGCGCTGCAGGCGCGGGCCTTCGCCCGTGCCGCGGCCGAGGAGCGGCTCGGCGCCTGGCGCGGGGCGCTGGAGGCGGCGCTGCGGCTCGCCGACGGGCTGCTGGCGCTGCCCGCCCGCATCCAGGAGAGCGGCCGCACGGTGGATCCGCCCCGGCTGCGCGCCCTCGCCGCCCTCGCCCGCGACCTCGGCGCCGGCATCGCCGGGATCGGCTGGGCGCCGCGCCGGGACGGCGGGTTTCCGGTGCGGCTCTACTTCTCCGACGGCACGGCCAGCGGTGTGCCCGGCGGCGACCTCGCCGCGGTGCCGCAGGCGGGTGCGGTCCTGGCGCGGGCGGGCGCGGCGGCGGGATCCGCGCTCCTGGTCCTGTCCGAGGGGGTCGTGCTGGGGGTGCGGCCGGCCTACGGTGCGGCCCTGGCGCGGCGCGAGCCGCTCCAGCGCGAGGCCGGTCTGATCGGGTTCTTCTTCGTCCGTCTCGACCTCGAGGCGCTGCTCGCCGACGTTGCCCGGGCGGCGGCCCGCCGCGGCGAGTGGGCGTGGCTGAGCGTCGCCGGGGGCGGGCCCGTGCGGGCCCCCGGGACGCCGGCGATGGCGCCGCCGGAGGGCGAGCGCATCCTCGTGGAGGCGTTCGGGGTGCCGTGGCGGCTGCAGGTGCGGCTGGGGCAGCCGCTGCCGTCGGTCTCGCCGCGGCCGGCGCTGGCGACGCTGGCGGCGGGGCTGGCCGCGGCGCTCGCGCTCGCGCTGGGGGTGCATGCGCGGCTCGCCCACGAGGCGCGCCTCGCGGCCCTGGTGCGCGTGCTGGGGCGGGCGCGGGCGCGGCTGCACCGCGAGGCGCAGCGGCGCGCCGAGGCCGAGGCGGTGGCCGGGCTCGGCCACTGGGAGTGGGATCCGGAGCGGCGGCGGCTGCGCCTGTCGCGGGGTGCGCGGGCGCTGCTCGGCCTCGAGGGGCGGGCGGTTTCCCGCGCCGCCCTGGTCGGGCGCGTCGCCGAGGGCGACCGCGCCCGCGTCGGGGCCGCCCTCGAGGCCGCCGTCGGCCAGGGGCGCCCCTTCGCTCTCGAGCACGGTCTCGCCGACGGGGACGGGCTGCGCACGGTGCGGCACGTCGCCCACGCCCGGCGCGAGGCGGCGGGCTGGCGCGTGGTCGGCGTGCTCCTCGAGGTCACCGGACCGCGCGCCCTGGAGGCGCGGGTGCGGGCGCTGGGGCGGCGATGCGACCTCCTCGCGCGGGCGGCCGCCGTCCTCGCGGGGGAGGGCGACGCGCGCGCCCTCGCCGGCGCCCTCTGCCGCGAGCTCTGCGGCTTCGGCGACTACGTCCTCGCCGTGGTGGACCGCCTCGTGGGCGAGGGGCGGCTGGAGCGGGTGGCCCCCGCGGGTGATGCGGGGGTGCGTGAGGCCCCGCGGGCGGTGGCGGCGGCGCTGCGGGAGGGGCGGCCGCTGGTGCGGTGCGACCTCGGCGCCGAGCCGGAGCTTGCGCGGTGGCTGGGGGGCGACGCCCGGGGCGGATGCGCGGTGGCGGTGGTGCCCTTCGACGAGGGCGCCGGGGGCGGCGTGCTGGCCGTGGCCGCCGCCGACCCGGCACGGGTGGACGCCGAGGAGCTGGAGGCGCTGGCCGTGCTCGCGGCGGGGCTCGGGCGGCGGCTGCGGCAGGCGCGGAACGAGGCGGCGCGGGTCGACGGCATGGCCGAGGCGCGGCGGCGGGCGCAGGCGCTGGCGCAGGCGCCGGCGGGCGTGCTGCTGGTGGAGCGCAAGGGTGCGGTGGCGCGCGTCACGTGGGCCAACGCCGCGCTCGCTGCGCTCACCGGTCGGGCGCCCGGATGGGCTCTCGGACGGACCCCGGAAGAGGTGCTGGCGGGCGGGGCCGGCGCCGGGGCGGCGGCGCCGCTGGCCGGCATGTTCACGGCCGCCGGGCCGCGCGAGGCCTTGGTCCGCGGGCGCAGGCCCGAGGGCGGCGAGTACTGGGCCTGCGTGGCCTCCGCCCCGCTCGACGAGGACCGCGGCCACGTCGCCGTCGCCGTGGACGTGACCGGGCTCATGCGCCGTCAGAAGGCCCTGGAGCACGGCCTGCTGACCGACGGCGAGACCGGCCTGCCGGGACCGGCGCTCCTCGCCGACCGCCTCGAGCGGCTGCTCGCGGTGGTGCGCCGGGGCGGCCGCGGCGTCGGCGTGCTGGTGCTGCAGCTGGACGGGCTCGCCGAGGCGGCGCCGCGTCTCGGCGAGGAAGGGACGCGACGGCTGCGGGCGGCGCTCGCCGCCGAGCTGCAGGGCCTTCTGCGCGAGGCCGACACCGTCGCGGCGGATGGCGACCGCTTCGTGGTCGTCGTCACCGATGCGGTCACGGCGGCGGACGCGCGACGGGCCGCGGAGCGTCTGCGCAAGGCGCTCGCGGCGCCACGCCGCCTCGGCGGGGGCGAGGCGCTCGCCCTGCGTCCCCGCATCGGCCTCGCCGTCGCGCCCGGGCACGGCGACCGCGCCGAGGCGCTGCTGCGGCACGCGCAGGCGGAGCTGGCGCGGACGCCGGCCTGATCTTGCGCAAAATCCGATCAGAACGCATCGAGCCGATTGCTTGGCAGCCAGCGGTGCCGTCTGCTAGCGTATAAGCGACATATCTTTGTGGAAATCGAGGCCGGCGGGTGGGCGTCGGGCGCGGATGGCGGGGCTTCGTGCGGGTTGCGGCGGTGGGGCTTGCGGTGACGCTGGCCGCCGCCTCGGCGATCCACGGCCGCGAGCGGCTGCGCGCCCGCGAGGCCGCGGTGGCGGCGCAGCAGGCCGCGGCGCGCGGCCTCGCGGGGCGGCTCGAGGAGGCCCTCGCCGGGAGCGGCGAGGGGCTGCTGCTGCTGGTGCGGGTGCTGGCGGAGCGGGAGGCGGGGGAGGAGCGCTTCCGGGCGCTCGCCCGCCTGCTGCTCTCGGGCAACCCGCGCCTCGCCGCGCTGGCCTGGCACCGCCCGGGGCAGGGGGTGCTTCTCGCCGGCGCCGACGCGGCGGCGGGGGCGGCCCTCGAAGAGGCGGCGCCCGCGCTCTCGGGCGCGGCGGAGCCGCGCCTCGTGCGCATGGGCATGGACGGGCGCGGGATCTTCGGCCTCCCGGTGGGCGGGGGGCGCGGCCACCTCGAGGCGATGCTGGACCTCACGCTGCCGGCGGTGCCGGGGCTCGCCGTGCGCTGGGCGGGCGAGGCGGGGCCGCCGGGGTGGCGGCCGGTGCTGCGCACGCGGCTCTCCCTGGCCGGCGCGGGCGTGCCGGTGCAGGTCTTCGCCGCGCCGCCGCAGGTGGCGGTGCCCTGGCTGCCCGCCGGGGTCGCGCTGGGGGGCGGCCTCGTGCTCACCACGGCGGCGGTTTCCCTCGCCGGCTGGAGTGCCCGGCGGCGGCGCAGCCTGCAGGCGGGGCTCGCCGCGGTGGGCGCCGCCGAGGGCGAGGGAGGCACGGGGAGCTGGCGGGTGCAGGGCGGGCGGATCGAGCTTTCTCCGGGGGCGCTGCGCATCCTCGGGCCTGCGGCCCCGGGCGAGGGGGCGCCGCCGCTCGCCCGCGTCCACGGCGAGGACCGCGAGCGGGTCGCCCGCGCCCGCGCCGGCGGCGGAGCGTTCGCGAGCGAATACCGCGTGATCGGGCCGGACGGGGAGGTCCGCCACGTGCGCGAGCGCGCGGTCCCGGTCCCGGACGGGATGGCCGGGGTCCTCGTGGACGTCACCGAGGAGCGGGTGCGCGAGGCGCGTCTCGCCCGGCTCAACCGGAGCCTTGGGCTGCTCACGGCGTGCAACGAGGCGCTGCTTCGCAGCCGTGACGAGCCGGCGCTTGCGCGGGACGTGTGCGCGGAGCTGGTCGGGGTGGGGGCCTACGCCCTCGCCTGGGTCGCGGTGCGGCGCGACGACGCGCCGGGGCTCGTCCTCCTCGCCGCCGCCGGCGAGGAGGAGGCGCTGGACCTCGGCCTGCTGGGTGCGGAGGGGGAGGATCTGCCCTGGCGGGCGGCGATGCGGGGCGAGGCGGTCTTTGTGGAGGACCTGGGCGCGGTCGCCGGTCCCTGGGCCGAGGGGGCGCGCCGGGCGGGTCTGCGCTTCGCCGCCTTCCTGCCGCTTGCCGAGGACGGGACCGTGACCGGCGTCCTCGGCGTGCTGGGGCTGCACGGGCGCGAGGCGGGCACGCCGGGCCAGGAGGAGCGGGACCTGCTGCGCCGGCTGGCGGCGGACGTGGCCTACGGCATCCAGGGGCACCGGCTGCGTGCGGCCCACGAGGCGGCCCGCGGGCACCTGGAGCTCATGGGCCACGCCATGGGCAGCATCGGCGACGGGGTGCTCATCGCGGCCGCGGACGATCCGGCGCTCCCGGTGGTCTACGTCAACCCCGCCTTCGAGCGGTTCGCGGGACGGGAGGCGGCGGCGGCCGTGGGGCGGCCGGCGGCCGAGCTCTACGAGACGCTGGGCGGCGACGAGCGGGCGCGGGCGGCGCTGCGGCGGGCGGTGGCGGCGGGCGAGCCCTGCGAGGTGGTGGTGCGGCTGCGTCGTGACGACGGGGCGCGGTGGGCCCGGGTGCGGGTTGCGCCGATGCGGGATGCGGCGGGGCGGGTCTCGCACCACGTCGCCGTGGTCTCGGATCTGACCGATCTCGTCCGCTACCAGGAGGCGCTGGAGCGGCGGGCCCTCACCGACGAGCTGACCGGGCTGCCCAACCGGGCGGCGCTGGAGGACCGGCTGGTGCACGCCCTGGATCGTGCCGCGCGCACGGGCACCGGGGTTGCGGTGGTCTACGTCGACCTCGAGCGTTTCCGGGAGGTCAACGAGCTGCACGGCCACGCCGCGGGCGACGCCCTGCTGCAGGCGGTGGCGCGGGGGCTGCGGGCGGCGGTGCGCAGCGGCGACACCGTGGCGCGCTTCGGCGGCGACCACTTCGTGGTGGTGCTGGAGGGGATCGCGGCCCCGGACGACGCCGTGGCCCTGGTGGGCCGGATCGAGGCGGTCTTCGCACGCACTTTCGAGGTGGGCGGCGAGCCGGTGCGCCTCGGGGTGCGCATGGGCGTGGCCCTCTTCCCCGGCCATGGCGGGGACGCGGAGGCGCTGCTGCGGGCGGCCGATGCGGCCATGCACGAGGCCGGCGGTGCCGGCGGCGAGCGGGTGGTCTTCTACCGCGGCGAGCTCACCGAGCGGCTGCAGCGGCGGCGCGCCCTGGAGCGCGCCCTGGCCGCGGTCATCGAGGCCGACGCCCTCGAGCTGCACTACCAACCGCGGGTGGAGCTGGCCACGGGGCGGGTGGTGGCGGCCGAGGCGCTGGTGCGCTGGCCGCGCGCGGGCCACGGGCTGGTGCCGCCGGCGGAGTTCGTGCCGCTCGCCGAGGCGTGCGGGCTGATCGGCGACCTCGGCCGCTGGGTGCTGCGCCGGGCCTGCAGCGACGCCGCGGCGTGGCGTGCCGAGGGGTACGACGTGCGCGTGGGCGTCAACGTCTCGGCGCACCAGCTCGACGACCCCGACCTGGTGGCGGGTGTGCGCGCGGTGCTCGCCGAGACGGGGCTCCCCCCGCAGGCGCTGGAGCTGGAGCTGACGGAGACGGCGGTGGCGGAGGACCCGGCGCGGGCGCGCGCCGTGATCGGGGCGCTGGCGGAGCTGGGCGTTGCGGTGGCCATCGACGACTTCGGCATCGGCCACTCGAACCTGGCGCTGGTGCGGGAGCTGCCCATCCGGGTCCTCAAGGCCGATCGCACCTTCGTCGCCTCGGTGGTGGAGGCGCCGCGCGATGCGGCGGTGATGCGCACCGTGATCGCCCTCGGCCGCTCCCTGGGCCTTCGCGTGGTCGCCGAGGGGGCGGAGCGCGAGGCGCAGGTGCGCTGGCTGTGGCGGGCGGGCTGCGACGAGGTGCAGGGCTTCTACTTCGCGCGGCCGATGCCGCTGGGGCGGCTGCGCGGCTACCTGGCGGCGGGGGTGCGATGGGATCCCGGGGGCGAGGGGCAGGGCGGGGTGCTGGTGGTGGACGACGAGGCGGGGGTGCGCCGCGCGCTCGCCCGGGCGCTCGCCCCGCTCGGGGTGTCCGTGCACGAGGCGGGTGATGCGGCCGAGGCGCTGGCGATCCTCGCCGCCGAGCAGGTGGCGGTGGTGGTGAGCGACCAGGATCTGCCCGGCATGAGCGGGGTCGATCTGCTGGCCCGCGTGCGCGGGCTCTATCCCGGCACCTACCGGATCCTGCTGAGCGCCCGGGCCGATCGCGAGACGCTCGCCGATGCGGTCAACCGCGCCGGCGTCCATCGCGTCTTCGACAAGCCGTGGGAGGAGGCGGCGCTGCTCGCCGCGGTGCGCGAGGGCATCGCCTGGGGTCGGACCGGGCGCCGGCGGGGCGGGGTCTAGTTCGGGGAGCCGAAGCGCCGTGCCGCGACGGCATACCCCCGTTGACAGGGCGGGTTTCGGCGCCTAACCTCCACACTTCGCGCCGATTTGATGCTCAGCTTGCGGGCGCGTTACAAATGCAGCTAAAGCGAGGCGAGGACCCCGCTTTGGCGCGTGCGCGAAGCGGGTTTTTTCGTTCCGAGGCCCGCTCGCTGGACCGGGGAGGGGACGCGCGACGTCCCACGGGAGGGCCGATGGACGACATCCTCGAGCACGCGGGCTTCGCCACCCGGGCGGTGCGCGCCGGCCACCGGCGCAGCGGCGAGGGCGAGCAGGCCGAGCCCATCTTCACCTCGTCGAGCTTCTGCTTCGCCTCGGCGGCGGAGGCGGCGGCGCGCTTCGCCGGCGAGGCCCCGGGCAACGTCTACTCCCGCTTCACCAATCCCACCGTGCGCGCCTTCGAGGAGCGCCTCGCCGCGCTGGAAGGGGGCGAGCGGGCGCTGGCCACCGCCTCGGGCATGGCCGCGATCCTCAGCGTGTGCATGGCGCTGCTGCGCGCCGGCGACCACGTGCTGGCGGCGCGGGGTCTCTTCGGCACCACCACCTCGCTGCTCGCCAACTACCTCGTCCGCTTCGGGGTCGCGGTGGACTTCGTCCCGGTCACGGACCCGTCGGCCTGGGCCGCGGCGATGCGCCCGCAGACGCGCCTGCTGCTGGTGGAGACGCCCACCAACCCGCTGCTGGAGATCGCCGACATCGCCGCCCTGGCGGCGATCGCGCACGCGCACGGGGCGCTCCTGGTGGTGGACAACGTGCTCGCCACGCCGGCCCTGCAGCGCCCGCTGGCGCTGGGGGCGGACCTGGTCGTGCACTCGGCCACCAAGTACCTGGACGGGCAGGGGCGCTGTGTCGGCGGCGCCGTGGTGGGGCCGGAGGCGCTGGTGGGCAAGGAGATCTTCGGCTTCCTGCGCACCGCGGGCCCGGCCATGAGCCCGTTCAACGCCTGGGTCTTCCTGAAGGGGCTGGAGACGCTGTCGCTGCGCATGCAGGCCCACAGCGCCGCCGCCGCCCGCATCGCCGCCTGGCTGCGGCGCCGGCCGGAGGTGCGGCGGGTCTTCTATCCCGGCCTCGAGGAGCACCCGGGGCATGCGCTCGCCGCGCGGCAGATGCGCGCCTTCGGCGGCATCGTCAGCTTCGAGGTGGAGGGCGGGCGCGAGGCCGCCTGGCGGCTCATCGACGCCACGCGGCTGCTCTCCATCACCGCCAACCTGGGCGATGCCAAGAGCACCATCACCCACCCCGCGAGCACCACCCACGGGCGCCTCAGCCCCGAGCAGCGGGCCGAGGCGGGGATCACGGAGGGTCTGATCCGGATCTCGGTGGGCCTCGAGGACCCCGCCGACATCGAGGCCGACCTGGCGCGGGGGCTCGCCGCGGCGCGGGGTCGCTGACGGCGCGGCGCCCGCGGCTGCTATCATTCCCTCGGGAATCAGGCATCCGTCGGGAGGGGGCATGGATCGGCCGGAGGGATCCCCGCAGGGCGGGACGACGCGGACGCTGCTGCTCGTCGACGACGAGGAGAACATCCTGCGCGCGCTGCGTCGCGTCTTCCGGCGCGACGGCTACCGCATCCTCGCCACCACCAGCCCGCGCGAGGCCCTCGGCTGGCTTGAGCGCGAGCCCGTGGGGGTGATCGTCTCCGATCAGCGGATGCCGGAGATGAGCGGGGTGCAGTTCCTGAGCGAGGTCCGGGAGCGCCATCCCGACACCGTGCGCATCGTGCTTTCCGGCTACACCGAGCTCGAGGCGGTCACGGAGGCCATCAACCGCGGGGCGGTGTACAAGTTCCTCACCAAGCCCTGGGACGACGAGTTGCTGCGGCGCAATATCGCCGAGGCCTTCCGCCAGTACGAGATGGCGGCGGAGAACGCCCGTCTGGCCCGGGAGCTGCGGGCCGCCAACGAGGAGCTGCGCCGCATCAACGAGGAGCTCGAGGAGCGGGTCGAGCGCAAGACGCGGGAGCTCGCCGTCAACATCCGCTCGCTGCGCATCGCCCAGGAGGTGCTCGAGCACCTGCCGGTGGGGGTCGTGGGCATCGACGACGAGGGTGCGGTGGTGGTCGCCAACCAGGCGGCGATGGAGCATCTGGCCCCGGGCGGTGTGCTCGTCGGCCTGCCGGCCGAGGCGGTGCTGCCGGCGGAGGCGGCCGAGCTCTACCGGGACTTCGTCGCCGATCGGCGGGGGACGGCGGTGCTCGCCGACGGCTCCCGTCTCGTGGCCAGCCCCATGGGGCCGCCGGAGGCCCCGCGCGGAGTGGTGCTGGTGCTGCTGGGCGGGGAGGACTGAGCGGATGCGCGACGTTCGGCAGGTGCCGCTGGAGGAGGTCCCGGAGGGGGCCGAGCTCGCCGCCGAAGTCCTCGACGACGAGGGCCGCTGCCTGCTGGGGGCCGGGGCCTTCCTCGGCCGCGACGTGATCGAGGGGCTCGCCCGCCGCGGCGTGCGCGCGGTCTCCATCTACGTGGAGGCGGAGCTCGACGAGGCCGGGCTCGCGGCCCGGCGCGAGGCGGTGGCGGAGCGGGTGGCCCATCTCTTCCGCGGCCTGCCCGAGGACGGGGCGGCCGGCGAGCTGCGCCGGGCGGTGCTCGCCTACCGGCAGGAGAGGCTGCGGTGAAGACGGGCGTCATCCTCGAGGAGCTCGAGCAGGGGGTGCAGCGGCTGCCCTCGCTGTCGCTGGTGGTGCAGGAGGTGCTGCGGCTGCTCGACCGCGACGACGCCGACTTCGCCGCCATCGAGCACAAGCTCTCGCAGGACCAGGCCCTGGCGGCGCGCGTGCTCCGGGTGGCCAACTCGCCCTTCTACGGGATGCCGCGGGAGATCACCTCCATCCACGAGGCCACGGTGCTGCTCGGCACCCACACCATCCGCAACGTCGTCACCACCGCCGGCATCATCGGACTCTTCCCGCCGGAGGCCGGTGGCGCCCTGGACCGCGTCGGGCTCTGGCAGCACGCCATCGGCGTCGGCGTGGCGAGCCAGGTGCTCGGGCGCCGCGTCGGCCTGGAGCGGGAGACCGCCTTCACCGCGGGGCTGCTGCACGACATCGGCAAGCTCGTCCTGGACACCCTCTTCGAGCCGCTCTACCGCCGCGTCGTGCGGCGCTGCGCGGAGGCCGATCTGCCCTTCATCGAGGCCGAGCGGGAGGTGCTCGGCATCGACCACGCCGAGGTGGGGCGGCGGGTGGCGGAGCACTGGCGGCTGCCGCCGGTGATCGTGGCCGCGGTGGCGGGCCACCACGCTCCCGGTGACGCCCCGGAGGCGGCGGTGGTGCACGTCGCCGATGCCATGACGCGGGCCCTCGAGATCGGCAACGGGGGCTGCGACCGGGTCCCGGCGCCGGACGAGGCGGCCTGGCGGCGGCTCGGGCTCGGCGAGCAGGAGGCGCTCGCCTGCCTGCGGGAGATCGACGCCCTCAACCGCAGCGCCAACCTCTTCCTGTGAGGAGGCGGGGTGGGGGGCGGCGAGCTTGCCTGGGTCCACGAGCTGCTGCAACTGGCGCGTGCGGCCGCCCGCGAAGAGCGGCCGCGCCTCGTCCAGCACCGGATCCTCGAGCACATGGTGCAGGCCTTCGAGGCCGAGACCGGCACCCTCGCGCTGGTGGGCGGTGACGGCGACCTCGAGATCGTGGCCGCCATCGACCTGCCGGAGCGGGTGATCGGCGAGCGGATCCCGCTCGGGTGCTGCGTCCTCGGGTGGGTGGCCGAGCACGGTGAGCCGGTGCTGCTGAGCGGAGACGCCGCCGCCGATCCCCGCTTCCGCTTCGACGCCTGCGCGAAGGCGCGGGACGCGCGGCGTGCGGCCTCGGCCGTCTGCTGGCCCCTGGCGGGCGAGGATGGCGTGCGCGGCGTCATCGCGCTGAACCGCGGCGCCGGGCGCGCCCCCTTCACGGGCGAGGATCTGGAGCGGGGCCGGCGGCTGGTGGAGATCCTCGCCGTGGTCCTCGACAACACGCTCTTCGCCCGCGAGGCGCGCGAGCGCGCCGCGGTCCTGGAGCGGACCCGGGCCGATCTCGAGCGCAACCTCGCGCTCGCCCGCGCCCTCGGCGAGATCCTGGAGCGGGCCCAGCAGGCGGAGGACGTGGAGGCGCTCTTCCCCTGGGCCGTCGAGCGCCTGGCGGCGCTGCCCTGGGTCGGCCTCGAACCGCGGGGGGCGATCCTCCTCGGCGACGAGGAGGAGGGAGGGCTGCGGCTTGCGGCGCATCACGGGCTTGCGGCCGAGACCCGCGCGCGCTGGGCACGGATCGCGCGGGGGCGGTGCCCCTGCGGGCGGGAGGTGGACGAGGAGGGGATCGCCTTCCATGACGGTGCCCCCGGGGAGGGCCCGGGCGGCGGCGCCCACCACGTCGCCCCCATCCGTTTCGGCGGGCGCTTCCTCGGCCTCCTCCACCTGGGGGCGATGCCGGAACCCGCGCCGGGGGCCGGGACGGAGGAGTTCCTGGGCTCGGTGGCGAACGTCTTCGCCAGCTTCCTCGCGCGCATGGAGGCCACCCGCGGGGCGCGGCTGCTGCAGCGCGCGGTGGAGGCGAGCCCGGCGGCGGTGGTGATCACCGACGCGCAGGGGCACGTCCGCTACGCCAATCCCCGCTTCGGGGAGCTGACCGGGCGCGCCGGCGGGGAGACGACGGGACGACGGCTGCGCGAGGTCCTTTTCCCCCCGGGGGCCGCCAGCGAGGAGTACGAGGCGGTGGCCGCGCGGGCGCTTGCCGGCGGGTCGTGGCGCGGCGAGCTTCGCTTCGAGCGCTCGGACGGGGGCGAGCTGTGGGCCCTGGTGACGCTGGCCCCGGTCCGGGGGCACGACGGGGCGCTCGAGCACGTCGTGGTGGTGGCCGAGGACATCACCGAGCGGCGGCGGGCCGAGGAGGCGCTGCGGCGGGTCAACGCCGAGCAGCAGGCGCTCATCCGCCGGCTCGAGGAGGCCCGGGAGCAGCTCGTGCGCACGGAGAAGCTGGCGGCCATCGGCCAGCTCGCCGCCGGCATCGCCCACGAGATCAACAACCCGGTGGGCTACGTGGGCTCGAACCTGGGGACCCTGAGGGAGTACGTCGCCGATCTTCTCGGGCTCCTCGACCGCTACCGGGAGGCGGAGGCGCAGCTCCCCGAGGCGGCGCGGCGGGCCCTCGCGCAGGCGTGCGAGGAGGCGGATCTGGACCACCTGCGCGAGGACCTCGCCTCGGTGCTGGACGAATGCGACGAGGGCATCGGCCGCGTGCGCCAGATCGTTCAGTCCCTCAAGGACTTCTCCCGCGTCAACGAGGGGCGATGGGAGCTCGCCGACCTGCACAGGGCCCTCGACAGCACGCTCAACGTCGTCTGGAACGAGCTCAAGTACAAGGCCGAGGTGATCAAGGCGTACGGCGAGATCCCGCAGGTCGAGTGTATCCTCTCGCAGCTCAACCAGGTGTTCATGAACCTGCTGGTCAACGCCGCCCAGGCCATCGAGGACAGGGGCACCATCTGGATCCGCACGGGCGCCGAAGGGCCGTGGGTGTGGGTCGAGGTGGAGGACACCGGAAAGGGCATCCCGCCCGAGGATCTGCCCCGCATCTTCGATCCCTTCTTCACCACCAAGCCCGTAGGCAAGGGGACCGGGCTGGGCCTTTCCATCTCCTACGGCATCGTCGAGAAGCACGGGGGCCGCATCGACGTGGAGAGCACGGTGGGGCGGGGCACGCGCTTCCGCGTCTGGATCCCCGTGCGCCGCCCCGTGCGCGGGCCGCAGGGCGGCTGAGGAGCGCTTGGTGGCGGCCCCGCGCTTCTGCTATCTTGCCCTGCGGCTCCCTCGCATCGCCCGAGGACGATGACCGAAGACGGCCCATCCGGACCGAGATCCGACCTCCTGGCCATCTACCGCGCCGCCATCGAGGCGGTGGAGGGGCGGGCGCGGGTGGCCGAGTTCCTGGACGAGTGCCCGCCGTCCGGCCCCGTCCACCTGGTCGCCATCGGCAAGGCCGCGGCCGCCATGGCCCGCGGGGCGCTGGACGCGCTCGGGCCCCGCATCCTGCGGGGGCTCGTGATCACCAAGCACGGCCACCTCGACCCCGCCCTCTGCGCCGAGCCGGGCATCGAGTGCCTCGAGGCCGATCATCCGCTGCCGGGGCCGGCGAGCCTCGCCGCAGGGGCGCGCCTGGTGCGCTTCCTGGAGGAGGCCCCGGACGAGGCCCGGTTCCTGTTCCTGATCTCGGGCGGGGCCTCGGCCCTGGTGGAGGTGCTGCCGCCGGGCGTGGCGCCCGCTGAGCTCGAGCGGGCCAACCGCTGGCTGCTGGCGAGCGGGCTCGACATCACGCAGATGAACCGCGTGCGCAAGGCCATCTCCGCGATCAAGGCCGGCCGGCTGGCGGCCCACCTGCGGGGGCGCCCGGTGCTCTGTCTGCTCATCTCGGACGTACCCGACGACGATCCGGCGGTGATCGGCTCCGGCCTCCTGGTGGCGGACCGGCGCGGCGGCGACATCTCGGACCTGGAGCTGCCGGACTGGCTCCAGGCGCTGGCGGCCCGCAACACCGCCCCGCCCGGCAACGGCAACCTGCGCCGGGTGGAGTGCCACGTGGTGGGCTCGCTGCAGGAGGCGAAGACCGCGGCGGCGGCGCGCGCGGTGGAGCTCGGCTACGAGGTCAGCCGCCACCGCACCTTCCTCGGCGGGGATGCGGCGGAGGCCGGGCGCGCCTGCGCCCGCGCCCTGCTGGAGGAGGCGCCGGGGACGGTCCACATCTGGGGCGGGGAGACCACGGTGCGCCTGCCCGAGCACCCGGGCCGTGGCGGGCGCAGCCAGACCCTGGCCCTCGCCGCGGCGGAGGAGCTCGCCGGCCACGGCGCGGCCTGGCTGCTCGCCGCCGGCACCGACGGCAGCGACGGCCCGGGCGGGGATGCCGGCGCCCTCGTGGACAGCGGCACCATCGAGCGGGGGCGGGCCGCGGGGCTCGATCCCGACGAGGCCCTGGCGCGGGCGGACGCCGGCACCTTCCTCGAGGCGGCCGGCGACCTCATCCGCACCGGACCCACCGGCACCAACGTCATGGATCTCGTGATCGGGCTGCGCCGCTGAGGCGCGACCCCCTTCAGGCGAAGGCGGCGGCGCGGGCGCGGAAGCGCTCGAGGGCGGCACCTGCGGCGTCCACGCGGACGAGGATGCCGCCGGCCTCGTCCCAGGCCCCGAGCACCAGCCGCTCGCCCTGCCCGCCGGGGAGGGCGAGCCGGTGGCGTCCGGGGCGGTGGGTGTGGCCGTGGATGAGCCGCTGCGCCCGCTGCCGCGCCATGAGCTCGCGCACCGCGGCCGGGTTCACGTCCATGATCGCCTCGGGCTTCTCGCGCGAGCGGCGGCGGCTGGCCTCGCGCAGCTCGCGGGCGGCGCGCGCCCGCACGGCGAGGGGCTGGGCGAGGAAGGCGGCCTGCCAGGCGGGCTCGCGCACCTTCGCGCGGAAGGCCTGGTATTCGACGTCGTCGGTGCACAGCGCATCGCCGTGGCTGAGCACGGTGCGCACCCCGTGCAGCTCGAGGGCGGTGGGGTCCTCGAGCAGCGTCAGGCCGGCCTCCACGGCGAAGGTCTCGCCGATGAGGAAGTCGCGGTTGCCGCGCAGCAGGTGGACGCGCACGCCGGCTGCGGCGAGCGCGTGGAGCTGGCCGGCCACGGTGCGCGCCAGCGGGCTCGGGTCGTCGTCGCCGATCCAGACCTCGAAGAGGTCGCCGAGGATGTAGACGGCCTCGGCGCGGGGCGCGCGCTGGGCGAGGAAGTCGAGGAAGGCGTCGGTGATGCCGGGGCGGGCCGGGTCGAGGTGGAGGTCGGACAGGAACAGGTGCTCGCTCAAGCGGCGGGCTCCTCGACCCGGTACGCCCGCTCGATGACCACGGGCGTGCGCGGCACGTCGCGCGGGAAGGGGCCCGCCGGCCCGGTGTCGACACGACCGATCCGGTCCACCACGTCTATGCCCTCGACGACGCGCCCGAAGACCGCGTAGCCCCAGCCGCGCGGCGTGCGGTCGCGGTGGTCGAGGAAGGGATTGTCCACGAGGTTGATGAAGAACTGGCTGTTGGCGGAGTGCGGGTCCGCGGTGCGCGCCATGGCGAGGGTGCCGCGCCGGTTGGACAGCCCGTTGTCGGCCTCGTTGGGGATGGGGGAGTGGGGGCGCTTGAGGCGCAGGTCGGGGGTGAAGCCGCCGCCCTGGATGACGAAGCCCGGGACCACGCGGTGGAACACCGTGCCGTCGTAGAAGCCCTCGTCCACGTAGCGCAGGAAGTTGGCCACCGTCCGCGGCGCCCGCTCGGGGTCGAGCTCGACCACGATCCGGCCGAGGGTGGTCTCCAGCGCCACCCGCGGCCGCTCGGCCGCCGCAGCGACGACGCCGACGAGCAGGCCCAGCAGGAGGATCAGCGTGCGCATGCGCGGAAGGATAATCGTTCGCGCATCGCCGGGAAAGGGCGCACGAGGCTTCCTCGTCGCCCGCGCCCCCTTCCGGTACCATGCGCGCCATGCCGCAGCACGAGGTGGTGACCCGCTTCGCGCCCAGCCCCACGGGGCGGCTCCACGTGGGCAACGCGCGCACGGCGCTCTTTTCCTGGCTGCTCGCGCGCCGGGCGGGGGGGCGTTTTCTGCTGCGCATCGAGGACACCGACCGCGGTCGCTCCGATGCCGGCCACGAGGCCGCGCTGATGGAGGACCTGCGCTGGCTGGGGCTGGACTGGGACGAGGGGCCGGACGTGGGCGGCCCCCACGGGCCCTACCGCCAGTCGGCGCGCGGCGCCCTCTACGAGGAGGCCTTCGCGCGCCTGCTCGCGGCCGGCGCTGCCTATCCCTGCTTCTGCGCGGAGGAGAAACTCGCCGCGGCGCGTGCGCGCGCCCGCGCCGCCGGGCGGCCGCCGCGCTATCCTGGCACCTGCGCCGCGCTCTCGGCGCGGGAGGCGGGGCGGCGGCTTGCGGCGGGCGAGCCCGCGGCGCTGCGGCTGCGCGTGCCGGCGGGGCGCGAGATCGTGTGGCAGGATCTCGTGCGCGGGCGGCAGGCGGTGCGCTCCGACGCGCTCGGCGACTTCGTCATCCGCCGCGCCGACGGCACCCCCGCCTTCCTCTTCGCCAACGCCGTGGACGACGCCCTCATGGGCGTGACCCACGTCCTGCGGGGCGAGGACCACGTCGCCAACACGCCGCGCCAGCTCCTGCTGCTGGAGCGGCTCGGCCTTGTACCGCCGCGCTACGGTCACCTGCCGCTGCTCGTGGGCGCCGACGGCCGTCCGCTCGCCAAGCGCCGCGGCGATGCCGCGGTGGCGGCCCTGCGCGAGGCCGGCTACCTGCCCGGCGCGGTGCGCAACCTGCTCGCCCGGCTGGGGCACCGCGGCCGCGAGGCGGGCTGGCTCGAGCCCGAGGCGATGGCCGCCGGCTTCGATCCGGCGCGCATCGGCCGGGCGCCGGCGCGCTATGATGCGCAGGCGCTGGCGCACTGGCAGCGCGAGGCCCTGGCGCGGCTCGGCGACGAGGCGCTGTGGGCGTGGATGGGCACGGGCGCGCCGGCGCTCGCGGCGCGGGTGCCGCCGGGGCGGGGCGCGGCCTTCGCCGCCGCCGTGCGCGACAACGTGCTGTTGCCGCGGGAGGCGCTGGTCTGGGCGGAGCGGCTCTGGGGCGAGGGCGCGCCCGAGCCGGAGGCGGTGGCGGCGTTGCAGGGGGCCGGCGCGGCCTTCCTGGAGGCCGCGCTCGCCGCCGCCGACGCCCCCGACCTGCGGCAGGCCGCAGCGCGCATCGCCGCCGCCACCGGCCGGCGCGGGCGGGCCCTCTACCTGCCGCTGCGCGCGGCGCTCACGGGGACCACGTCGGGGCCGGAGCTGGGGGCGCTGTGGGCGCTGCTCGGCCCCGAGGGGCGGCGGCGCCGGCTGCGGCAGGCGCTCGACCGGATTCGCGAGGAGACCCTTTGAACCATGCTCAGGATCTACAACACGCTGACCCGCCGCAAGGAGCCCTTCGAGCCGCTGGAGCCCGGCAGGGTGCGGATGTACGTCTGCGGCATGACCGTCTACGACCACTGCCACCTCGGCCATGCCCGCGCCATGGTGGTCTTCGACGTCGTCGTGCGCTACCTGCGGGCGCGCGGCTACGAGGTCACCTACGTGCGCAACATCACCGACATCGATGACAAGATCATCGCCCGCGCGCGGGAGCGCGGCGTGGACTTCCGCGCGCTGACCGAGGAGTTCATCCGCGCCATGCACGAGGACGCCGAGGCGCTGGGCCTGCTGCCGCCGGACGAGGAGCCGCGCGCCACCGCCCACATGGGCGAGATCATCGCCATGATCCAGCGCCTGATCGAGCGGGGCTACGCCTACGTCGCCGACAACGGTGACGTCTACTTCGACGTCAGCCGCTTCGAGGGCTACGGCAGGCTCTCCGGCAAGCGCCCGGAGGAGCTGCGCGCGGGCGCCCGCGTCGAGGTGGGCGAGGCCAAGGATGACCCCCTCGACTTCGCCCTCTGGAAGGCGGCCAAGCCCGGCGAGCCGGCATGGGACGCCCCGTGGGGCCGGGGCCGGCCGGGCTGGCACATCGAGTGCTCGGCCATGTCCACGAGCTGCCTCGGCGAGACCTTCGACATCCACGGCGGCGGGCAGGATCTGCAGTTCCCTCACCACGAGAACGAGATCGCCCAGTCCGAGGGGGCGACGGGCCGGCCCTTCGTGCGCTACTGGATGCACAACGGCTTCGTGCGCGTCAACGAGGAGAAGATGTCCAAGTCCCTGGGC
The DNA here is from genome assembly GCF_003751635.1 of Inmirania thermothiophila. NCBI lineage: Bacteria > Pseudomonadati > Pseudomonadota > Gammaproteobacteria > Chromatiales > Ectothiorhodospiraceae > Inmirania > Inmirania thermothiophila. The sequence goes on along the minus strand of NZ_RJVI01000002.1, from coordinate 817,287 downwards.
AACTTCTTCACCATCCGCGAGATCCTCGAGCGCTACCGCCCGGAGGAGGTGCGCTACTTCATCCTCACCGCGCACTACCGCAGCCCCCTCAACTACAGCGAGGACCAGCTCGCGCAGGCGCGCGAGGCCCTGCGCCGCCTCTACACCGCCCTTCGCGGCCTGCCCGAGGCCGAACCTGCGGGGGCGGAGGCGTTCGAGGCGCGCTTCCACGCCGCCATGGAGGACGACTTCAACACCCCGGAGGCGCTGGCGGTGCTGCACGAGCTGGCGCGCGAGGTCAACCGCGCCCGCGCCGAGGAGGCGCAGCGGGCGGCGGGGCTCGCCGCGGCGCTTCGCCGCCTCGGCGGCATCCTCGGCCTGCTGCAGCAGGACCCCGAGGCTTACCTGCGCGGTGCCGGCAGCGGGGCGGGGCTGTCCGACGAGGAGATCGAGCGGCTGGTGGCGGAGCGGGCCGAGGCGCGCCGGGCGCGCGACTTCGCCCGCGCCGACGCGATCCGCGACGAGCTCAAGGCGAGGGGGATCGTGCTCGAGGACACGCCGCAGGGGACCACCTGGCGGCGGGCCTGAGGGGCGCGGCGGCTAGACGTCCGCCGGGATGCGGCCGCGCAGGCGCGCCGCCTCCAGCGTGTTCTCCAGCAGGGTGACGATGGTCATGGGGCCGACCCCGCCGGGCACCGGCGTGATCCACCCCGCGCGCTCGCACGCCCCCTCGAAGTCGACGTCCCCGGCGAGCCTGCCGTCGGCGAGGCGGTTGATGCCCACGTCCACCACCACCGCACCCTCGCGGACCCAGCCGCCGGGGATGAAGCGGGGGCGGCCCACCGCCACCACCAGGACCTCGGCGCGGCGCACGTGCGCCTCGAGGTCGCGGGTGAGCGAGTGGCACACGGTGACGGTGGCACGGGCGGCGAGCAGCTCCAGGGCCATGGGGCGACCGACGATGCGCGACTGCCCGATCACCACCGCCTCCCGCCCGGCGGGGTCGATGCCGTGGCTGTCGAGCAGGCGCATCACGCCGCGGGGCGTGCAGGGCCGCAGCCGCGGCATGCGCAGGGCGAGGCGGCCGATGTTGTAGGGGTGGAAGCCGTCCACGTCCTTGTCGGGGTGGATGCGCTCGATCACCCGCTCGGTGTCGATGTGCTCCGGGAGCGGGAGCTGGACGAGGATGCCGTCCACCTCGTCGTCGGCGTTGAGGCGGTCGATGAGGGCGAGCAGCTCCGCTTCCGAGGTGGTGGAGGGCAGGTCGTGGGCGACGGAGCGGATGCCCGCCTCCTCGCAGGCGCGGCGCTTGTTGCGCACGTAGATGGCCGAGGCGGGATCGTCGCCCACCAGGACCACGGCCAGTCCGGGCCGCGGATGGCCGGCGGCGGCGAGCGCCTCGATGCGCTCGCGCAGCCGCGCGCGAAGCCGTGCCGAAAGCCCCTTGCCGTCGAGGATCTGCGCGCCCATGGCCCTCCCCCCGAAAAGGCGCGGATTCTCGCACGGGCGCGCGCGGGGCGGCAAGGCGGCGTTGACGGCGCAGGGGGCGATCCGTACCATTGGCGCGCCTTGCGTGGCTGCCGGGGCGCCGGTAGGATTCCGCGTGCTGCGGGGTATAGCGCAGTCTGGTAGCGCGCCTGCTTTGGGGGCAGGATGTCGGGGGTTCGAATCCCTCTACCCCGACCACCGTTCCCGCCCGCGCAGGAGCTGCACCATGCGCCCGTAGCTCAACCGGATAGAGCATCGGCCTTCTAAGCCGACGGTTGCAGGTTCGAGTCCTGCCGGGCGTGCCACCTCTCCGGGTGGCGGCAGACACAGGCGATGGTGAGCGTAGCTCAGTCGGTAGAGCCCCGGATTGTGGTTCCGGTTGTCGTGGGTTCGAGTCCCATCGCTCACCCCAAGACCTTGATGCCCGCGCCGTGCTGCGGGTATCCTTCCGGGTCTCTTCGGGGCCGTTAGCTCAGTTGGTAGAGCAGCTGACTCTTAATCAGTAGGTCCGGGGTTCGAGTCCCTGACGGCCCACCAACCCCCACCCACGGCCGCCCCGGGCGGCCGTTTCCGTCTCCGCACGGGGCTGCCCCCGGTGCGCGGCCGTCACCTGCAACGCCGGTCGAACATGGCGAAGATCAGGAGGGCCGGCACCAGGGCGTAAGCGGCGATCACCCCCACCACGGCCAGCGCGCCCAGCTTGAGCAGGAACGCGCCGGTGGTCAGGAAGAAGAGCATCACCGGCCCGACGAGCAGGCCGCCCCAAGCGGCGCACGGCAGGGTTGCCGTGCGCTGCGCGGTGGCGCCTCGGGCCCGGTGCAGCCGGCACCGGCGCGGCCCGCCCACGGGCTTTTCACGAACGCGGGTTCCTCGGCCGGGCGGTGAAACCGCCGGGGTCGATCCCCGCGTGTGCGGGGGAGACTTGACAGCTGTCAAGTGTTTGATTTGTCGCTGGGGTCGATCCCCGCGTGTGCGGGGGAGACAACCGCAAACCACGACGGGCTTCCGGGGGTGAGGGTCGATCCCCGCGTGTGCGGGGGAGACATGGCGGCGATGGCAGCGGCGACGCGGGGGTGCGGTCGATCCCCGCGTGTGCGGGGGAGACCGTCCTGGCCTTGCAGGGGTTGAAACCGCCCCAGGTCGATCCCCGCGTGTGCGGGGGAGACGGCCGCACATGGACCCTGTGCTGCTGCGCCTGCGGTCGATCCCCGCGTGTGCGGGGGAGACCCGACCATGAACATCTTCCCGCTCATCCAGCCGGGTCGATCCCCGCGTGTGCGGGGGAGACATGGCGGCGATGGCAGCGGCGACGCGGGGGTGCGGTCGATCCCCGCGTGTGCGGGGGAGACTTCAGCATCTGTAGCAGGTTCAGACTGTATACGGGTCGATCCCCGCGTATGCGGGGGAGACGAGGCCGGCGCCCTCGGCCACCCACCCCACAGGGGTCGATCCCCGCGTGTGCGGGGGAGACCAGTACTTGTCGAGGATGTCGTCGAGCCCGGCGGGTCGATCCCCGCGTGTGCGGGGGAGACTCGATGAAGACCGGCCCGAGCGTCCGGGTGGCCGGTCGATCCCCGCGTGTGCGGGGGAGACCCTCCAGCACGATACGGACCGACTCGCGCATAGGGTCGATCCCCGCGTGTGCGGGGGAGACCCAAGCCACGGCCCAAGCTGCACAAGGTGAAGGGGTCGATCCCCGCGTGTGCGGGGGAGACCACCATTCTTTACTACAGCACCATTCGGCACCAGGTCGATCCCCGCGTGTGCGGGGGAGACACATTCCGAATCCACCGCCCAAGCATCGCTCACGGTCGATCCCCGCGTGTGCGGGGGAGACAACAGAAAGCTGCTCCCCGCCAGCTTTGTCGAGGGTCGATCCCCGCGTGTGCGGGGGAGACCGGAGACCATCATCGTCGCCGCCATGCAGCCGGGGTCGATCCCCGCGTGTGCGGGGGAGACGCGGAGGAGGTGGAGGAGACCATCATCGCCGCGGGTCGATCCCCGTGTGTGCGGGGGAGACTACTTCTCCCGTCTTTTCTGTGCAAACAGGACAGGTCGATCCCCGCGTGTGCGGGGGAGACTACGAGCAGGTCCGGTGCGAGCTGAATGACCGCGGTCGATCCCCGCGTGTGCGGGGGAGACTGCGGCTCGCACATGCATGCCCAGCCCGTGGCGGGTCGATCCCCGCGTGTGCGGGGGAGACGACGATGCGCGGACGGCGGCGCCTCCGAACTGCGGTCGATCCCCGCGTGTGCGGGGGAGACTCTTTACCACGGGCGTGTGGGGCACGGACGAGGGGTCGATCCCCGCGTGTGCGGGGGAGACCCTCACAGGCATCCCCTTACGATGGATGCGCACGGTCGATCCCCGCGTGTGCGGGGGAGACGCGGTCGTTTATCGCGGATTCCAGGTACTTTGCGGTCGATCCCCGCGTGTGCGGGGGAGACTGCGGCTCGCACATGCATGCCCAGCCCGTGGCGGGTCGATCCCCGCGTGTGCGGGGGAGACCATCAGCGCTCCTCCTTCCGCAGCTCCTTGAGGGGTCGATCCCCGCGTGTGCGGGGGAGACGAGCGGTCCTCCCAGGTCTCGCCGAGGCTCTGGGGTCGATCCCCGCGTGTGCGGGGGAGACGCGCCGGCGCGAAAGGAACTGGAAGCATGCCCGGGTCGATCCCCGCGTGTGCGGGGGAGACACGATATAGGCGAGCCCCCGATGCGCCGGCACGGGTCGATCCCCGCGTGTGCGGGGGAGACGTGCCCACAGTGTAGGTGGTCGTCCCGGTGCTGGGTCGATCCCCGCGTGTGCGGGGGAGACGACGCTGGAGATCGCCGGCGAGGCGCTCGCCGAGGTCGATCCCCGCGTGTGCGGGGGAGACGAGCGGTCCTCCCAGGTCTCGCCGAGGCTCTGGGGTCGATCCCCGCGTGTGCGGGGGAGACCTGCGCGCGAAATACGGAGCGGACCCGCGCGCGGGTCGATCCCCGCGTGTGCGGGGGAGACTTGTATACGGAAGGGGCACGGGACGTGAATATCGGTCGATCCCCGCGTGTGCGGGGGAGACCTGCGCGCGTTGACCAACACTCCTCCGACGTAGGGTCGATCCCCGCGTGTGCGGGGGAGACCAAAAGGTTGATCCGCAGCGCATCTCTGCGCGGGGTCGATCCCCGCGTGTGCGGGGGAGACCGACTGCCTGATCAAGGAGGACGGCTCGATCAAGGTCGATCCCCGCGTGTGCGGGGGAGACTTCACCGGGGTGCCCAGGATGGCCGACAAGATGGGTCGATCCCCGCGTGTGCGGGGGAGACCAGTACTTGTCGAGGATGTCGTCGAGCCCGGCGGGTCGATCCCCGCGTGTGCGGGGGAGACTACTGCTGGCGTTCCTGGATGGGCACCAATTTAGGTCGATCCCCGCGTGTGCGGGGGAGACGAGGTCTTGACCGTGAGCGCGAAGCCCGTGCTGGGCCGATCCCCGCGTGTGCGGGGGAGACTGTGACAGGTCGGAGAAGCCACCTGTCACACGAGGTCGATCCCCGCGTGTGCGGGGGAGACACGATATAGGCGAGCCCCCGATGCGCCGGCACAGGTCGATCCCCGCGTGTGCGGGGGAGACATACGTCTTCCTGGAAAACGTCGCAGCCATCGCGGTCGATCCCCGCGTGTGCGGGGGAGACATTACGGGATCCGCCTTGATCATACGCACCGGCGGTCGATCCCCGCGTGTGCGGGGGAGACAGCCGCGGATCGGGGATCTTCCCCTGGCCGAACGGTCGATCCCCGCGTGTGCGGGGGAGACGCCTCGCGCAGCGAGAGCCGGTGGCTGTCGCTGGGTCGATCCCCGCGTGTGCGGGGGAGACTGGCACCGACCCCAGCTTCCGTCCGCGCGCGCTGGTCGATCCCCGCGTGTGCGGGGGAGACTCACATGTGTCACAAGCGACAACAAGTCATTGAGGTCGATCCCCGCGTGTGCGGGGGAGACAAGATTGCTCTTCGTCAGTCCTTCTTCTACCAGGGTCGATCCCCGCGTGTGCGGGGGAGACCTGTAGTAAGGAATGGTAGTAAAGAATGGTGTCGGTCGATCCCCGCGTGTGCGGGGGAGACCGCTGCGCCTGATCGGTCGATAGCCAGCCCGCGGGTCGATCCCCGCGTGTGCGGGGGAGACTGGGTGTCGACACGTCCGCGGAACACGGTGCCGGGTCGATCCCCGCGTGTGCGGGGGAGACGTGCGGCGCTGGATGGGCTTTTCCCTGCCTCGGGGTCGATCCCCGCGTGTGCGGGGGAGACGGTGTCCTTCTCCTCCACCCATCCCCATATAAAGGTCGATCCCCGCGTGTGCGGGGGAGACGGGTGACCCTGCTGCTGCATGAGGCAGCGCACAGGTCGATCCCCGCGTGTGCGGGGGAGACTCAAGGCGGGTGTTATCCAGGCGGCGCGACTGCGGTCGATCCCCGCGTGTGCGGGGGAGACTGCCGGACGATGGCCTGGAGCAGATCTACTTGGGGTCGATCCCCGCGTGTGCGGGGGAGACACCGGGGAACAGCTCTCGGTCGCCCTCACCCTAGGTCGATCCCCGCGTGTGCGGGGGAGACAAGAACGGGCCGCTTGGTGGCCTCGGCCGCCCAGGTCGATCCCCGCGTGTGCGGGGGAGACCATTCGACACCATCTACTACTATCTACTAGCTAGGTCGATCCCCGCGTGTGCGGGGGAGACGCGTGCAGCTCGCAGCTGTGCAGTCTCGGACGCGGTCGATCCCCGCGTGTGCGGGGGAGACGGGTCCAGTAGCCCCCGCGGCGGCAGCGCGCGCGGTCGATCCCCGCGTGTGCGGGGGAGACGCGGCTGCGCCCCTGCCTGATCGGGCCCACCGGGGTCGATCCCCGCGTGTGCGGGGGAGACTAGCCCGCAGAAAGGGGAGCGATGGACGAGCTAGGTCGATCCCCGCGTGTGCGGGGGAGACACCAGCCCGGGCTGCGGGCCAGGGCGCGGCGAAGGTCGATCCCCGCGTGTGCGGGGGAGACTCGGTCCCACTCTTCATCCGCAAGCTCGTCAGCGGTCGATCCCCGCGTGTGCGGGGGAGACCCTAGCATGCAACTCCATGATTGTACGCGACCTCTTTTGAAAGAGCGACGAGTCCAGAGACTCAGCGGATTCCGCGGCAGGCTTTGAGCCACCCGGCCGCGGCGGCTTCCGGGTCCATCCTTCGACGCGCCAGCAGCAGCCCGTCCACCTCGCACAGATCGACCGGCGGAACCCCCAGCGTCCTCACGGCCTGTCCGCCCGGCATGGTTGGCTCCTCCCAGAGCAGGACCACGGAGGCGTCCCGCTCCAGTACGAACCATTCCTGCAGCACGTGCCAGATGCGGTCGCGCACGGCGGGCGATTGCCGCGGCGCGCTGTAGACGCCAGGGGCGAGCTCGACCATGGTGGAGGCGAGAAAGCCGCGCATGCGCGGCGAGACGTTACGAGTCACCACCACGGTCATCGTCGACATGAAGCAGCTCCTTGATGCGGTCGATCATCGCGGGGATCAGCTTCTTCTTGCGAAACCAGCCTGCGGCGGTGAAGCGGATCTCGCGCTCCAGCACGAGATCAGGGTCGTCGAGCACCCTGCGGGCGACGGAGAATGCAAGGGGGACGGTCAGCTCGCCACGCCACAAGTCGGCGATGTCGAGGGTGAAGGCGTTGCTGGAGTCCTCGTGGACGAAACCCAAGGGCGGCAAGGCTCCGACCGCGGCCACTGCGATGTCCGCCGCAGCCTCGACGAACGTGGCCGCGTGGTTCAGCGCCTGGTTGGGGATGTCGTTCGCGCCCGGGTTCTGGCGGTCGTAGCGCCGCCCGCGCCAGGGGATGCGATACCGTTCGGCGCAGGTCCTGTACAGGGCCTTCACCCGCCCGCCCTCGATCCCGCGCAGCACGGTGATGTCGCGGTGGGGCAGGACCTCGCCAAAGCGGAAGGCATACATGCGTCGGGCCACGTCCAGGCGGGCCTTCTCATCGGCCCATAGCCGGGCATGGGCGCGGGCGACCTCTGAGCGGCCCTGTCCCATGGGCGGGGCGGTGTAGAGCTTGACCCCGCCCTCGCCGACCGCCGCCAGCAGGGTGCCGTGGCGGGCAAGGATGCGCAGGGCGTCGTGGCTTACGGTGGTGCCGGGACCCATGAGAATCATGGAGACGGCCTGATAGGGGATGGCGTAGTCGCCGGGCTCGAAGAGGTCGCTGGCGGCGGCGAGGAAGCGCAGGGTCCCTTCCTGCACGTAGAGGTTGCCGCGCACGAGCCACAGGAGGCCGTGCCGGTCCGCGTGCGGGACGCGGCTTTCGGCTAGACCCAGCCGTCCGGGGAAGAGGCTGCCGCGGCCCATCGCTCAGGCCGGCCGCAGGAGGAGCATGCCGAAGCCGAAGGCGCGGTGGCGGCCGATGCCGCGGCGCAACAGGGCCATCAGCCCCGAGCCGTCTTCGGTCCGGAGGACGCCGCGGAACTGCGCCTGCGGTCGCACTCGGTGATGCGATGTTCGGGGGCTGTCTTGCGTCTTGCGCAGGATCTTGGCCAAGCGAAAACCTTCCAGGGCGACCTCTTCCACCCGCACGCGCCCTTCTTGCCCTTCTGTTTGTCTCCGGAACCAGCTTTGGTAGACCTCGGCCCGTTTCAGTTGGGCCTGGGGGGCGTGGTCGGCCTCGATGAGGAAGACGTCTTTTTCCTGCCCCGACCCGGCCTTGCGCCCCACGGGGCAGCACAAGGCTTCGAAGGCATAACGCCGCCCCGCGGGCCATTCTTGCGGCAACGCCTTGCCCAGAACCGCCTCGGGTGGGCAGACCGCCGCCACGGAAGGGGTGGCGAAGCGGGCCAGGTGGTCGGCGAGGGCCTCGCCCGGGTGGTCGGAATAGGCGAGGATGCGGCTGGGCTGGTGGCTGGTGGGGCGCTGGGGCATGAGCAGGCGCCAGGGGCGGGGGGCGAGTTCGCCGAAGGCGGCTTTGAGCCAGGCGTGTCCCAGGTAGCCCAGGTCCAGCTCGTCGCGGCCGGGGTCCAGGCCCTGCTCGCGGGCGAAGGTCATAAGGGCCTTGGAGTCGAGGGTGCACTGGATCATGTAAAGGGGCTCCATGGTCAGCCTCCGAGGATGCCTTCGGCCCGCTCCCGGCTTCCGGCCGGGAGCTGGTTGGGCCAGTCACGCAGGTCGTAGACGCGGCGGATCTCGCCGCGCGTGCCTTCGGGGATGCCGAGGTCCGCGGGCCAGCAGGCCTCCATCTTCTCAACGCCGGTGTCTTGCCGCGGCCGGCCGTGCCGGTCCCAGCGGGGCACGGCGCGCAGGATGGCCAGCAGATCCGGCCCTTGGCGCATGGGCTCGGGATCGAGCAGGGGGCGGGCGGGCAGGCAGGCCTTGCGGCCGAGGAACAGCGGCCGGGCGGGGCGGGTCAGGGCCTGGCGCACGGTCTCCAGGTCCGGCTCGCCCTCCCCGGTGAGGGCGAGGGCGACGGTCATGAGGCCGTCGGCCCAGTGGTGGCGGTAGCGGATGTGGGTGCCGTAGCGGGCGTCCGGCCCACCGGCGCGATGCTCCACCTCGCCGCGCGTGGTCCAACCCGGTTCGCGCATCTTGGGCTGGCCCAGGTCCACGGTGTGGTAGTCCACCAGGCGTTCGGGTGGCACGTCCCAGCGGGCGGCGTATTCGAGCCGTGCCTGCAAGGCCTGCAGACGCTCGAAATCACCGTGGCGCCAGCCCAGGGCGTTGGCGAGCAGGCCCGTGAGCAGGCTCTTGCCGGGGAAGCGCTCGGTGAAGCCGTGCTGGTCGATTATCACGCCGCCGAAGCTCATGAGCGGCGCATCCAGGCGCAGGATCAGGGCCTTCATGATGCGGCACCGAAGATGCGGTCCAGGGCCTGCCCGACGGCCTCGGGCAGGGGCAGGACGGGCTCGGCCGCGCGGGGCCAGGGGTGACGGCTGGAGACCCACCGTCCCGTGTGGTCCTTTCCGTACATCGCCTCCATGCCGGTGAGATATTCGGCCGCCGCCTCGGCGGACTGGGCCAGGGGGTGGATCCGCTCCGAGAGCTTCACCGGCTGCAGGTAGGCATTGGCCAGGCTTCGGGGCTGGGTCTCGCCCACCTCCAGCAGCATCCATTCGGCGTGGGCGTAGGGGGCGGTGGCACCCCGCTTGGCGCCGGGGGAGACCTGGGCGATGGCGCGGATGAGCTGTTCCAGGAGATTCCGGGCGTCGGCGTGGTCCTGTTTCCGCCAGTCCTTGGCGTCCGCGCCGGTCAGGTTGGACACCAACAGGGGCACGTCCACCGCCACGTAGCCATAGAAGATGCCCGCGCCCAGCTCCATGTCGCCGGCGTGGGCGGCGCCGGTCTCCTCGTCCTTGTTGAGGTCATCCACCACGGTGAAGAAGTCCACCTCAGTGTCGAGCGCATGGGTGGTGAAGGCGTGGGCCACGTGCACGGGCGCGTCGAGGCGGGTGAGGATGTCGGAGGTGACGAAACGCCCGAACAGGGCCCCCTCGAAGCCGGCGGCGAGGTTGTGGGCCCCGGCCTGGTTCATGAGGGCCTTGAGGTTTTTCTTGCCGGCCTTGAGCTGCTCGTCGAACCACGCGCTCGCCGCCTTCTCGTCTCCCTGCTTTGCGGCCTCTTGGATGAGCCAGACGAAGAAATCCGCCTCCGGCCTGCCGAACAGCACCGGCTGCTTCATGGCCAGTGTCTTCTTGTCCACCGCGTCCTTCTCGCCGGCGGCGGTGAGCAGGGCCTTGGCCAAGTGCAGGATGAGGGCGTGGGCCAGCGTCTCGTCCATGCCGCCCTCCACCAGGCGCCGTTTCACTTCCCGGCCGAAGAATTCCCGTGTGCGCAGGCCGGAAGGCAGGTAGGTCTGCGCCATGAGCCACTCGCGCCAGTGGCGCTTCTGGCACTGGCTGGAGACGCGCAGGCGCTCGGCGCCGCCGAAGGGGATGCGCTTGGCCAGGCCCGCGTCGTCGCGGTTCAAGAGGGTGGCGTGGTAGCTGGTGAGGAAGTGGATCTGCAGGAACATGGGGCTTCTCCTTGTCAGGCGGATTTTTTCTGTTGATCGACGAGGGTGTAGAAATCGCGGGCGATGCGCCGGTGCACGCCTTCGCGCTTTTTTGCATCCCGGGTGAGGAGCAGGCGGGCGCCGTCCAGCCAGTCGAAGGGCTGGGCCTTGGCGGCAAGAAAGCGCACGGCGCGCAGGAACAAGATGCGGCGGGTGTCGCCGTCGCTCTGCAGCAGGCGCTCCATTCGCCCCTCGCTGTAGCCCGCCTCGCCCAGGGCCGTGCCCAGGCTGAATCCCGGCCGGTGCGCGTTCGGCGCCATGAGAGCCATGCCGGCGGTAAGGGTGACCCAGTCCGCCTCCACGGCCTCCCAGTTCCCGGGCAGGTGGCGCAGGGCGAAGCGGTAGAAGTAGAGAGGCGGGGGCTGCCCGGGGCTCATGCGCCGGAGCGCGGCACGCTCGCCGGTGGGGAAGTGCTCGCTGGCCAGGGTGCCGGCCACGTGGGCGATGATATGGGCGAGATCTTCAGGCGATGCGTTCATGACGGGCCTCCTTGAGGTCGGGGAAGTGCTTGTAGAGGGCGCCGTTGAAAGCACGCCGGGCGGCGACGCGGGCATGCCAGAGGCGGCCGGTGTGCTGAGGCAGGATCCGTTCGGCCTCGTGCAGGACGGTCTCGGCGTGCGCCTTGAGGCGCCGAGCCCAATCGAGCCGCGCCTCGGCCCGATCGAGAGGGTCGGGCAGGGACCAGAGCCAGGGGAAATACTCGTCGGACCAACGGTTGCCGAAGCGCGCCGCGAAACGTTGCCACCAAGCGCTGGTGGTGTCGTCGTCGAAGGCGAGTTTCTCCGGTGCACCCTGCGCGAGCACGAGCACCGCAGGTTTCAAGACCCGGTTCTGCATGAGGCCGGCGAGCTCGACGGCCTCTTTGGCCAGCGCGGCCAGGGGATCGACTTGCGGCTTGGGTGCGAAGAGTCGCCGTTTCACCTGGGCGGGGATGAGGAGGTGGCGCTCGTGGAAGCCGTCGGTGGTGCCTTGCCCGCGCACCAGCACGGAGGCCAGCAACCAGACGTCTCCTTCCCAGTCCGGCGCCGGTTTCTGCAGGAGGGTATGGCGGATGCCGTCCTCGAACAGGAGGCGCCGCAAGCGATCCGCCGTCCAGCCGTCGGCGGACACGGTGAGGGCCTTGGCCCCTTTCTTGTCCGAGTGGTCTTCCGGGAGCCAGGCGTCCCCCACCAGGCCGTTCTGCTCCTTGGCGGCGATCCGATTGGCATCGGAAGGCAGGCCCGCGGCCTGGGTGATCTGCTCGCCGTCTCCTTGCAGGCGCACCCGACGGCAGATCTCCAGGAAGAAGGGATCCAGCTCGGAGAGGGACAAGCTGGTCTTCCCGTCCCAGAATCGCAGCCAGACCAGCACCAGACCATCGTCCCGGAACGGGAGGCTGCCGGCCAGGACCTGGCGGCGGTGCGCCTCCAGCCGCAGGACCACGTCCCGCCAACGCGGCGCCTGTTCCCGGGAGCGGGCCACCTCCACCACGGGTCGGTTGCCGAAGCCGCTGTTCATGCGGGCGATGCCGGGGTTCCCGCGGCCAAAATAGCCGCTCATGGTCTGCAGGCTGACCAGGGCGTAGAGCCACTCATGGGGCTGCGCTCGGGCGGCACGGGCCTGCTTGAGGTCGTGATTCTTGGCGGTGGGCAGCAGATCCAGGGCATCGGGGGTCTCGGCCTGGAGCTTGAGCTTGCCGTGGTCTGCCTTGGGCAGGGGCGGCTGCATGAAGGCGGGGCGGGAGAGGTCGTCCACCACGAGCCGCCAAGCATCATCGCCTGCATCGCCGGCGAGGAAACGCATCCCGTCCCGCCAAAAGGCCTCGTCGCGTACCGGGTTCCAGTCCCCGTCGCGCGCCAGCACCGCCCCGGCCAGGTAGCAGAGGAAGACGTGGAAGGCGTCTTCCTGATGGCGCTGGAGGCCGTCGATGCGCCGGACGGTGTCGTCACCCAGGCCGGCGAGCAGGGCGGGCAGGTTGACGAACGTTTGCCCCTGGGCGGTGGTGACGGGGACGAGGGGGTCGGTGAGCAGGTTCATGGTTCCTCCTTCTTTTCCAGGCCGTGGCGGGAGTAGGTGTAGCGGACGCCGGCGCAGCGCAGGTGGATGACGCCGTCCGCGTGATCCTCCACGGTGATTTTTTCTTCAGGCTGTTCCGGGGCCAGGTGTTCGGGGATGGTGATCTCGTGCAGGGCCTGGCCGAAGGGGCTGGTGACCGGGCGGTCCAGGGGCAGGCGCAGGGCCTCGGCGCCGAGGCGCGTGGCCACTTTCAGCCCCATCTCGTTGAAGGCCAAATCGCCGAAGCAGCGGTCGAAGTGCAGGACCACGGCCTCGGCCTGCTGGCCCTTGACGATGTCACCACCCAGGACGCGCTGGCCGTGTCGCGCCCAGCGCTCATCCTCCCCCTCGAGGGCGGCGAGGGATTCCGGGTGGGTGGCCTCCTCCACCAGCCGGCGGTTGTCCGCGGGAATCTCGATGGTGGGCGTCACGGCCAGGGCCCGGCGGGTGAGCTCCAGGGTACGCAAGTCTTCGTAGATCCCGCCGCCCTTTGCACCAAAACCCCAGCCGATGCGACGGTACTCGCCCTTGGCATAGCCCTGTTCGTCCAGGCCGCCGAGCAGGTCCCCTTCGGGCACCAGGAGGAGGCAGCAGGCTTGTTCAAATTCATGCGGGCGGGATCGATTATGGCGATGCAGGCGGCCGATGCGCTGCAGGAGCACGTCCGCCGGGCAAAGATCGGTGACCAGCAGATCGGCGTCGATGTCCAGGCTCTGCTCCAGGGTCTGGGTGCCGATGAGGAGCACCGGCCCGCGCGGTCCCTCCTTGCCCAGGCGCGCGCTCACGGCGGCGTCCAGCAGCAGGCGGTCCTCGGGGGCGAAGCGGCCGTGATGGGGACAGGGGACGCCCGCGCAGCGAAAGCCCCAGGCGGGATCCATGTCCGCCTGTCTCTCCAGGGCGCGGTGCAGGGCGTTGGCGCGGGCCACGGTGTTCATGACCACCATCACCCGGGCACCGGCCCGGAGGGCCTCGGCAATGCGCTCGGCCAGGGCCTCGGGCGCGAAGGCCAGCGGCACCTCCTCCACCGCGACCGCCTTGGCGCGCACGTCCCGGCCACAAGGCCGGGCGCTGCCGTCGGCGCGGGTGAGGCGGGGATACGGCAGGCGCTGGCAGTCGTCCAGGGGCGGGGGCCCGACGCGGTTCGGATTCTGCCCCCGGGCCACCGCCAGGTAGCGCTCGCGGGCGGCCGCACCCAGGGTGGCGGAGAGCAGCATGGCGTATCCGCCCAGGGCGAGGTGGTGCTCGAGGAGATGCTCCAGCAGGCGGCTCATGTAGCGGTCGGAGGCGTGCACTTCGTCCACCACCAGGAGGCTGCGGGCCAGGCAGGCCCCGCGCAGGTGGGCGTGTTTGGTCTGCACAGCAGAGAGCAGGGCCTGGTCGATGGTGCCCACCGCCACGGTGGCGGCGAGGAAGCGCTTGGGGTGCTCGATGGCCCAAACCCGTTCCTGTAGCCGTTCCTGTGCATCGTCCTGCCAGAGGTTGGCGGCCTCCGCCGGGGGCAGGACCTGCTCGGCGGGCAGGCCGTCCACCTGGGCGTAGCCGGGCACGGCGAGGACGGTGACCGGGCGGCGGGTCGGGGCCGGGAACCAGCGCGCCATGGTGGCCTGCACGCGCGTGTAGAGCTCGCGCGCGGCCACCCGGGTGGGCAGGGCGAAGTAGAGGCCGTCCACTCGGCCGGCGGCGAAGAGGGTGAAGAACCAGTCGAGCGCCGCCTCGGTCTTGCCCGAGCCGGTCTCCGACTCGGCGATGAGCAGGCGGGTCGCTGAATCGTCGGGGTTCTGCTCGTGCACGGCCTGCTGCAGGGGACGAGGGGCGAAGGGGAAGCGGCCCTGAAACGCCGACGGTCCGCCCGCCAGCACCGGGCGCAGGGGATCGGGATCGAGCCCCACCGCTTGGAGCTGCCGCGCGGCGGCCCGGCGGCCGTGCGCCAGGCGGGCGGCCGGATCCACGTCCTCGACGGGGAACCAGTGGGGATGGGAGCCGAGCCAGTCGGCGAGCATCACCAGCCCGGCGAAGAGGTGCTGGAAGCGGGGCGATTCCGGCAGGGGGACACCGCCGGGCTCGAAGGCGGCGGGGAAGGCCTTCCGGGCACAGGCCACCAGCTCGGCCACCGCCGCCATGGGGTCGTGGCCCTGATAAGGGCGCCAATAGCGGGCCCAGGTCCCGGCCCGCCCGGCGAGGCTTCCGGCAAACGACACCGGCCGGCCATGGTGGGACCAGGTGGCGAGGAGAAAGGCCTCGAGACCGCACCCGTCCTCGGCGAACCACCCGGACAGCACCTTCACCTGCAGGGCGCGGGCAAAGGCCTGGTTCAGTTCCGGGTGGGCGTCGTCGAACAGTGCCGCCAGCTCGGCGACATGGCCGGCGCTCTTGGCGTGCTTGAAGGGCGGGTTGGGAAAGACCTTGTATTGAAACCCGAGGTTGGCCTTGCCCACGTCGTGCAGGAGGGCGAGGACGGCCAGCCGGTCGAGGTCGCGCGCATGGAGGTGCCGCCCGGCCGCCGCCTCCAGCGCCCGCCGAATGCCCGGCAGGCCACACAGGGTGCGGAAGGTCAGGGCGACGTCCAGAGCGTGGCAGCTCAGGGGGAGAAGACCCCCCTCCGTGCATTTGCCCCAGAAGAGGCGGGCCGAGGCCGCCCGGGGCTCAGACATGGCCCAGGGCCTCCGCACGGCGCCCGGGGACCGTCTGCCGCCCTCGGCCTGCTTTGTGCTGCGCTGCGTGGTCCTTCACACCGCCACCGTGCTCCACGCCGCGGGCGTCCGTTCGCGGCGGGCGGATCCAGTATCTCCACAACCCCCGCATGGCAACAAGGCCTGCACCTCCGCCGTGCGCCCTCGCGCCGTCCCGGGCGCAGGGCCCGGGCGGTCATGCCCGATTCTCGGGTGGCGCAGGCTCAGGAGGTGAGCCACCAGGTGCGCCGCCGTGGGGGGCGGGTCCGCTTCCGCGGGGCACGACCGTCGTCGGTGGGACTGCCGCCGCGCTGCGACGTGTGCTGGAAGCGGCCGGCGGACCGTCTAGACTCAGGGCTCATGGGCCGGTGAGCCTATGTGGCCGCGGCGGGCTTGCGGGAGGGGGCGATGGACCGCACGGAGCGATTCCAGCGCATGGTCGCGCTGCTGAAGGCGCGGCGCGTGGTGTCGCGGGGGGAGTTCCTCGAGGCCCTGGAGGTCTCCCTGGCGACCTTCAAGCGCGACCTCGAGTACCTGCGCGAGCGGCTCGGGGCGCCCATCGTCTATGACCGCGAGGCGGGCGGCTACCGTCTGGACGAGGCGGAGGGGTGCTGGGAGCTGCCGGGCGCGTGGTTCACGGCCTCGGAGGCGCACGCCCTGCTCACGGTGGAGGTGCTGCTGGAGGGGCTGGAGCCCGGGCTGCTCGGGCCGCGGATCGCGGCGCTGCGGGAGCGGGTGCGGGCGATGCTGGGCGCCGACGAGCGGGAAGCGGAGGCGGTGCGGCGCCGGGTCCGCGTCCTCGGGGTCCAGGCGCGGGGCCCCGATCCCGAGCACTTCCGCGCCGTGGCCGATGCGCTGCTCGCGCGCAGGCGGTTGTGGATCCGGCACTACAGCCGGGTGCGGGACGAGGAGACGGAGCGCGAGGTCTCGCCGCAGCGGCTCGTGCACTACCGCAACACCTGGTATCTGGATGCGTGGTGCCACCTGCGGGGGGATCTTCGCAGCTTCGCGCTGGAGGCGATCCGGGCGGTGCGGGTGCTGGAGGAGGCGGCCGAGGAGGTGGCGGAGGAGCGGCTCGACGCCCACTTCGCCGAGGGCTACGGGATCTTTGCGGGGCCGGCGAAGGCGGTGGCGCATCTTCGCTTCACGCCGGAGCGGGCGCGGTGGGTGGCGGCCGAGCGGTGGCATCCGCGCCAGCGGGGCTGGTTCGACGAGGCGGGCTGCTATCACCTGGAGCTGCCCTACAGCGACGAGCGGGAGCTGGTGATGGACGTGCTGCGGCACGGGGCGGAGGTGGAGGTCCTCGCCCCCCGGGCGCTGCGGGCGCGGGTGGCGGCGGAGCTCGAGGCGGCGGCGGCCCGCTACCGCGAGCCCTGACCGCCCGCGGTCAGAACCGCACGTCCGCCTTCGGCCGGGCGCCGCGCGCCTGCGCCTCGTCGTGGATGCGGCGGGCCGAGGCCTCGTACTTCAGGAACGGCCAGCTCAGCCGGACCATGAGCCCGTTGCTCCGCGTCACGGCCAGGAAGGGGGCGCCCGCGACCCGCATGGCCTCCACGGCCTGCTCGTAGCCGGCGAAGCCCTGGGTGGCGTAGCTCACGTTGGCGAAGATGCCGGGGTGCATCATGTCCTTCCAGACCATGGTCCTCAGGTCGGACTGCGGCCGATCGGGCTCCACCGTGGCGAGGATCCGCCGGATCCGCGCCGGCTCCTCCAGGGCCGCGTCCAGATACCAGAGGGAGCCGGCGCCGGAGCTCTTGTAGGCGGCGCCTTGGCGCTGGATGTCGGGGAGGGCGTAGTTGGGCTCGCCGAAGCGCTCGCGCGCCTGGCGCAGCAGCGCCGGCCAGTCCACCTGCTCGCCGGAGATGAAGCGCTGCAGGTACACGATCTCCGACACGTACAGGGGCTGCGGCGGCAGCCGCGGGCCGGAGGCGGGCTGGGGCGGACGCCGCGTCCGCGCCGACCGGGCGTCAGTCGCTGCGCCCGCGCCCCGGGGCCGGGCCGGCTGCGCCGGGTAGGGCGCGAGCTCCGCCAGGATCGCCTTCGAGGGGGTGACCGCCTCGATGCGCATGTGCAGGGTCCGGATCACCCGGAAACCGGGCTCCTTTCGGAGGGCGGAGACCTCGCTCTGCGGCACCCACCGCCGCGCGCCCGCCGCCTCCACGTACTGCATCCGGTAGTTGTAGGTGGCGCCGACCTGGTCGACATGGCTGAAGCCGGCCTCCAGCAGGGCCCGGTGGGCCTCCGGAAGGGGCTGCCCCAGACGCACGCCGCGCAGCGCCACCGCCGCCGCCCGCCCGCCCTTGGGCGTCCGGTAGGGCCAGCGGGCCATGAGGTGGTCCACCGAGCCGATGAGGGGGGCGGCGGCCGTCGCCGCGGGCTCCGGGGCGGTGCCGCCTCCTGCCGGTTCCGGCCGGCTGCCCTGCCCGCCGGGGATCGCGCTCCCCAGGGCCTTTCCGGCCTTCTCCTTGAGACGCTCCAACAGCGCGGCGTCGGCGCCGCCGGGCGCGGCTGCGAGCCCGGCGGCGACGGCCGCGGCGACGAAGGTTCGGAGCAGGGGCGGAAGCGCCCGTGCCGGCACGGCCCCGGCCGTTGTGGGGTGGTGCATGGGGAAGGCCTCGGGGGGGAGGGGGTCCCTCCAGTATAGACGCTGCGCCGCCGGGTGCCGGCCCGACACCGCCCGCCGTCGCTGCCGGAGGCCGTGCGGCGGGCTCCCCCCAAGCCCGGGCGCGGCCGCCACGGCAACCCTGCCGGGCTCACCTCCTGAGCCACCCGCTGCGGCAGACTCCGCGCGTCATCCACTGTCGGCCCCGGCACGGCCGGGGGGAGGAGGGCGTCATGGACACCATTGCAACGCTGCTCGAGGGCGTCGAGGCCGGGCCCGCGCGGTCCCACGGCCGGCTGACCCTGTATCCGCTCTTCGGGCCCGACCGCCCGCGCGACTATCTGCTCCTGCACGAGGCCATCGAGGCCGGCCTCGCCCGCGTCACCGAGGTCTCGGAGGGGGGCTCGGTGCCGGAGCTCGCCCTGGTCAACGAGGCCGACCGCCCGGTGCTGCTGCTCGACGGGCAGGAGCTCGTGGGGGCGAAGCAGAACCGCATCCTCAACCTCACCCTCCTGGCGCCGCCGAAGGCGACCCTGGTGGTACCGGTCTCCTGTGTCGAGGCCGGGCGCTGGGCCTGGCGTGAGGCGGCCTTCCGCGACGCCGGGCGGGTCCACTTCGCCATGGGCCGGGCTCGCAAGGCGGCGGCGGTGAGCCGCAACCTCGCCGAGGCCGGTGTGGCCATGGCCGACCAGGGGGAGATCTGGTGGGAGATCGACGCGCGGCTTGCGCGCATGGCGGGCGTCGAGGCCCCGACCCGCGCCGCCGCCGCCCTCTACGAGTCGCGCGAGGACGAGATCGAGCGCTACGTGGCCGCGTTCCCTGCCGCCGAGGGGCAGCTGGGGCTGGTGGCGGCGATGGAGGGCCGGCTGCTGGGGCTCGAGCTCTTCGACAGCGCCGACGCCTTTGCCCAGTGCGCCGCGCGCATCGTGCGCAGCTGGGCCGTGGAGGCGTTGTCCCCCCTCCCGGCCGGGGAACTTGGCGGCATCGAGTCGGACGACCCCCGCGCGCTGCTGGAGGCGGTGGCGGCCGCGCCGGTGCGCCGCCACCGCGCGGTGGGGCTCGGCGAAGGCCTGCGCTTCGAGCCCTCGGGCATCGTCGGCGGCGCGTTGGTCTGGGAGGGGCGGCTCGTGCACCTCATGGCCTTTACCGAGGTCGAGGGCGGGCGCGGCAGCGGCGACTGGGCGCTTGCGCGGGCGTCGGTGCGGGCGCGGCGCTCGCGGCGCTGACCCGGGGGCGCGGCGCCGGTCGCGGCCGCCGGTGCGGGCGGCGGCACCGGGGCCTGCGATGGCGCCCCGCACCCGGGGCTCCGAGGGTCTGGCATCCTGTGCGGGACGCCGCCGCCCCGGGGCCCCGGCGTCGGGGGCGCGGAGACGGTACGGATCGGGAGGGCGAGCGAGGGCATGAGGATTCTGCACACCGCCGACTGGCATCTCGGGCGCATCCTCCACGGCGTCCACCTCACCGACGACCAGGCCCACGTGCTCGAGCAGCTGGTGGCGCTCGCACGCGAGTTCCGCCCCGACCTCGTGGTGATCGCGGGCGACGTCTACGATCGCGCGGTGCCGCCGCAGGAGGCGGTGGCGCTCCTCGACGAGGTGTTGACGCGCCTGTGCGGCGAGCTGCGCCTGCCGGTGGTCCTCACCGCCGGCAACCACGACAGCCCCGAGCGGCTGGCCTTCGGTGCCCGCCTGCTCGCAGGCCAGCGCCTGCACGTGGTGGGCGGGATCGGGCCCGAGCCGCGGCCGCTGCGGTTCGAGGACCGCCACGGCGCGGTGGAGGTGTGGGCGCTTCCCTTCCTCGACCCGCTGCGCGTGCGCCACGCCCTCGACGACGAGGCGGTGCGCGACCAGCCCCAGGCCCTCGCCGCGGTGCTCGCGCGGGTGCGCGCGGCGCGGGATCCGGCGCGGCGCAGCGTCCTCGTCGCCCATGCCGCGGTGCTCGGCTGCGAGACCAGCGAGTCCGAGCGCCCGCTCGCCATCGGCGGCGCCGAGACGGTGCCCGCCTCCCTGCTCGCGGGCTTCGACTACGTCGCCCTCGGCCACCTGCACCGCCCGCAGGGGGTGGACGGGGCCGCCATCCGCTACGCCGGCTCCCTCCTCAAGTACTCCTTCTCGGAGATCGGCCACGAGAAATCCGTCACCCTGGTGGAGATGGACGGCGCCGGCGCCTGCCGGATGGAGGCCGTCGCCCTCGCGCCGCGGCGGGATCTTCGCCGCATCGAGGGCACGCTGGCGGAGCTGGAGCGGGGCGCGGCCGGGGACCCGCGCCGCGACGACTACGTCGTCGCCCGGCTCCTCGACCCGGGGCCCGTGCTCGACGCCATGGGCCGGCTGCGCCGCGTCTATCCCAACGTCCTCCACATCGAGCGCCCGATCCTCGACGCCCCCGCCGGGGAAGGCCTCGCCGCATCCGCCCCCGCCGGCCGGCTCGGCGACGAGGCCCTCTTCGCCGCCTTCTTCGAGCAGGTCACGGGGGCGCCCCTGGACGAGGCCGGGCGGAGGCTGCTCGCGGAGGTGCTGGAGGCGCTGGAGCGGCGCCGCCGCGGGGAGGAGGACGCCGCATGAGACCGCTGCGCCTGGTGATGGAGGGCTTCGGGCCCTACCTGGAGCGGCAGGAGATCGCCTTCGATGGGGCCTCGCAGGCCGGGCTCTTCCTCGTGCACGGGCCCACGGGGGCGGGCAAGACTTCGATCCTCGACGCCCTGTGCTTCGCCCTCTACGGCGAGACCACGGGCACCGACCGCGGCCACGACGAGCGCGTCCGCAGCGACCTCGCCCCGCCCGAGCGGGACACCGAGGTGGTGCTCGACTTCGCCGTCGGCGAGACCCTCTACCGGGTCCGGCGCAGCCCCGCCTACGAGCGCGCCAAGCGGCGGGGCCGGGGCACCACGCGGGTGCCGGCGAAGGCGGAGCTGGAGCGGCTGCGCCGCGCCCCGGACGGGGCGCTGGAGCCGGCCGGTGCCGTCGCCTCGGGCCCCGCCGCGGTCACCGAGCGCATCGAGGCGCTGCTGGGCTTCAACGTGGAGCAGTTCCGGCAGGTGGTGCTGCTGCCGCAGGGCGAGTTCCGGCGCGCCCTCACCGCCGACTCGGCCACGCGCCAGGCGATCCTGCAGCGGCTCTTCGCCACCGGGCGCTACCGCGAGATCGAGCAGGCCCTGCGCGAGCGCGCCGAGCAGCTGCGGCGCGAGCGCGAGGGCCAGGCGGACCGCCTCGCGGCCCTCCTCGGCCAGGAGGGGGTGGAGAGCGCCGAGGCGCTGGCCGGTGTCCACGCCGCGGCGGCCGACGAGCTTGCCGCGGCGCAGGAAGAGGCCGAGACGCTGCGCCGGCAGGCGGCGCAGGCGGAGCGGCGGCTCGAGGCGGCGCGCGAGGCGGCGCGGCTGCTTGCCGAGCGCGAGCAGGCCCGCAGCGCCCTCGCAGACCTCGAGGCGCAGGCCGCGGCCATGACCGAGCGGCGGGCGCGCCTTGCCCGTGCGCAGGCGGCGGCGGTCCTCGAGGCGGTGGTGGCGCGGTGGGCCGAGGCCCGCGGCGCGGCGCGCGAGGCGGAGCGTCGGCGCGACCTCGCCGAGGCCGCCCATGGGGAGGCGGCGGCCGCGGCCGAGCAGGCGCGGGCCGGCCTCGCCGCCGAGCAGACCCGGGAGGGCGAGGGGGATGCGCTGCGGCGGGAGCGGGCGCGGCTCGAGGGGCTGCGGCCGCGCCTTGCCCGCCTCGCCGAGGGGCGCGCGGCGCTGCAGACGCTGGCGTCGGCCCGGGCCGAGGCGGAGGCCGCCGAGGCGGAGGCGCGGTCCGAGCGGGCACGGTCGGGCGAGGCGCTCGCCGAGGCCGAGCAGGCCCATGCCCAGGCGGCGCTTCGGGCCGCGCGCAGCGAGGGCCTGGCGGCGGAGGCGGCGCGGCTCGAGGCGCTCGTCGCCGCCGTGCGCCGCCTCGGCGAGCGCCGGCAGGCGCTTCGGCGGGCCGAACGCAAGCTCGACGCCGAGCGCCGGGCCCTCGAGGGGGCGCGGGCGGGGCGGGAGGCGGCGCGGGAGATCCTCGAGCGCCTCGAGGCGCGGAGGCTGCAGGGCGAGGCGGCACGGCTCGCCGCCACCCTGCGCCCGGGCGAGCCCTGTCCCGTCTGCGGCAGCACCGAGCATCCGGCCCCGGCCCGCGGGGCGGAGGCGCTGCCGGAGGAGGCCGAGATCGCGGCGGCGCGGGTGCGGCTCGACGAGGCGGAGGACCGGCTCTCGAGCGCGGAGCGCGCCGTGGCCGCGTGCGAGACCCGGGTCGAGGCCCTCGCCGCCCAGGTGCGCGAGGACGAGGAGACCCTCGGGGCGCAGGCGGGGGAGGCCGAGGCGCTGGAGGCGGAGCTTCGGCGCGTGCGGGCGGAGGCGGAGGCGGCGGAGGCCGATGCGCGCCGCCTCGCGGCGCTGGAGCAGGCGCGCGAGCGGTGGGCGCAGGCCGTGCGCCGGGCGGAGGCGCGTCTGGCCGAGGTGGGGGCGCGGCTGCGGCGTCTCGAGGCGGAGCATGCCGCCGCCCGCGCCCGGGTCGAGGAGGCGGAGGCCGAGGTGCCCGAGGCGCTGCGGGCGGAGGGGGCCCTGGAGCAGGCGCTGGCGACGGTGGCGCAGCGGCTGCAGGCCCTGGAGGAGGCCCGGCGCCGGGCCGAGGAGGGCGTGCGCGCGGCGGGGGAGCGGCTGGCGCGCGCCGAGGCGGCGCGGGATGCGGCGCGACGGGAGGCCGAGCGCGCGGGCGACGCCCTGCGCGAGGCCGAGGCGCGCCTTGCGGAGCGGCTGCGCGAGGCCGGCTTCGAGGATCTGCGCGACTACGAGGCCGCCCGCATGGAGGCGGCGGCGATGGAGGCGCTCGCCGGGGAGATCGACGCCTACGAGAAGGCCGTGGCGGCGGCGCGGGCGCGTCTCGACGCGGCGGCGGCGCGCGCCGAGGGCGTGGCCGAGCCGGACGTGGCGGGCGCCGCCGCCGAGCTGGACGCCGCCCGCGGGCGGCTCGAGGCGGTGCAGCAGCGCCTGGGCGAGCTGCGCGCGCGGGTGCGTCGGCTCGACGCCCTGCGCAAGGACGTGGCGCGGCTTGCGGCGCGCATCGCCGAGCTCGACGCCCGCTATGCCACCGCCGGCCGCATCGCCGAGGCGGCCTCGGGGCAGAACCCGGCGCGCATCACCTTCGAGCGCTTCGTCCTCGGCAGCCTGCTCGACGACGTCCTCGTCGCCGCCTCCGAGCGGCTGCGGCGCATGAGCCAGGGCCGCTACGCCCTGCGGCGGGCGGCGGCGGCCGCCGACCGCCGGCGTGCCGGCGGCCTCGACCTCGAGGTGGACGACGCCTACACCGGCGAGCCGCGCCCGGTGGGCACCCTTTCCGGCGGGGAGGGCTTCCTGGCCTCCCTGGCCCTGGCGCTGGGGCTCGCCGACGTGGTCCAGGCCTACACCGGGGGCACCCGGCTCGACGCCCTGTTCGTGGACGAGGGCTTCGGCAGCCTCGATCCGGAGGCCCTCGACCAGGCGCTGGCCGTGCTCCTGGCGCTGCGGCAGGGCGGGCGGCTGGTGGGCGTCATCTCCCACGTGCCGGAGCTGCGCGAGCGCATCCCGCTGCGCCTGCGGGTCACCCCGGGCCGTTGCGGAAGCCGCATCGCCTGGGACGGCTGAGGCGCAAGGGCGCGGCGCCCGGCCGGGATCCCGCACCCCTTTTTCGCACCGGGCCGGTAAGGATCCGGGCGGCGGCCGGGTCTCATGGTGCGAGGGGCGGCGATTGCACGCCCTGCAAGCGAAGCGAAGATGCGAGGAGAACGCGAGATGAAGACTCACGAGATGGTGAAGGGTGTGCTGGGTGCGGTGCTGCTGTCGGGGCTGGCGATGACGGCGACGGCGGGGACGCTGGAGTACGGGCAGGACCGCAGCGGCGAGCCGGCGGTGGTGGCGAGCGTGTCGCAGCCGGGCGGCGGGCTGGTGGCGGCGGACGACCGCAGCGGCGAGCCCTCGGTGCGGGCGACGCGGGGCGTGATCGGCACGGCGGCGCTGGGCTTCGCCGACGACCGCAGCTGAGCGGAACGGAGCCCGCCTGCGGGCGGGCGCCCCGCGAAGGCCCGGCCCTGCGCCGGGCCTTCGCGTGTGGGCGCCCGGGCCGCCTGGACGGCCCGCGCCGGTCCTGCCACCATGGCCGGCGCATCGGCCGAAGGCCCCGAAGGGGCGGGGAGGGGGGATGACGATCCGCGGCTTCGATCACGTCTGCATCGCGGTGCGCGACCTCGACGCCGCGGCGCGCGGGTGGCAGCGGCTTCTCGGGCGGGAGGCGCCGGACGAGGTCTACGAGGTGGCGGCGGAGGCGATCCGGGTCTACCGCTACGACCTCGACCGCGTCGGCCTCGAGCTCGTGGCCTCGACGCGGCCGGACGGGCCGGTGGCGCGCTTCATCGAGCGCCACGGTGAGGGGGTGCTGCTGCTCGCGCTCGCGGTGGACGATGCGGCGGCGGAGCGGGACCGGCTGGAGGGGCTGGGGCTGCCCCTCGTGGGCGGGCTGCGACCCTTCCGCGGCGGCCGCTACACCTTCGTCCACCCCTCGGCGATGAACGGCGTCCTGCTCGAGCTCGTCGACGGCGGCGCGGGCTAGCCGCCCCCCGCGGGGGATGCCGCGGGCGGGGGCGTGGACGGGCCGGGCGGCCCTGTGGGAAGCTGGTGCGCTGCGGGCGGCCGAGGGGGGAGGCGATGCGCGCCGGGGAACCACCGTCGGACCTTCGCGACCTCGAGGTGCTGATCGCCTCGCGCGTCCCCATCCTCGCGGTGGAGACCGCCGAGGAGCGGCGTGTGGAGGCGCTGTTCCTGCGCTGCGTGACGCCGCGGGGGCTCCCCCTCTTCCGCTGGAGCGTCGCCGAGGGCCTGCGCCGGCTCGACCGCCCGCTGCCGCCCCAGCGCCACGCCGCCGAGCCGGTCGAGGTGCTGCGCCACATCCGCGCCGCCCGCATCGCCGCCGTCTACCTCCTGCTCGACTTCCATCCCTGGCTCGGCGAGCCGCTGCACGTGCGCCTGCTGCGCGAGATCGCCCAGGACGCCCCCGAGGCGGGGCACACCGTGGCGCTGGTGGGGCCGCAGGTGCCGATCCCGCCGGAGCTGCGCCACCACGCCGTGCCCTTCACCCCGACCCTGCCCGGGCGCGAGGAGCTGCGCGCGCTGGTGGCGCGGGAGGCCGAGGCCTGGGCGCGCATCCATCCGGGCCGGCGCGTGCGCGCGCGCCCCGAGGTGGTCGAGCGGCTCGTGGAGCACCTCGCGGGGCTGACGCTCGCCGACGCCCGCCGCCTGCTGCGCACCGCGATCCACGACGACGGCGCCCTCACCGACGAGGACCTGCCGCGGGTGCAGGCGCTCAAGCACCGGCTCCTGGACCGCGGCGGGCTGCTCGGCTTCGAGACCGACACCGCCCGCTTCGTCGAGGTGGCGGGGCTTGCGCGGCTGAAGCGCTGGCTCGAGGTGCGGCGCGTGGCCTTCGCCTCCGGGCAGGCCCCGCCCGGGCTCGATCCGCCGCGCGGGATCCTGCTCACCGGGGTGCAGGGCTGCGGCAAGAGCCTCGCCGCCAAGGCGGTGGCCGGGGCCTGGCGGCTGCCGCTGCTCCGGCTCGACTTCGCCGTGCTCTACAACAAGTACTACGGCGAGACCGAGCGCAACCTGCGCGAGGCGCTGCGCACCGCCGAGGCCATGGCGCCGTGCGTGCTCTGGATCGACGAGATCGAGAAGGGGCTCGCGACGCGGGAGGACGAGGGGCCGGGGCGGCGCGTGCTGGGGACGCTGCTGACCTGGATGGCCGAGCGCACGGCGCGGGTCTTTGTCGTCGCCACCGCCAACGAGATCCGCGACCTGCCGCCGGAGCTGCTGCGCAAGGGGCGCTTCGACGAGATCTTCTTCGTGGACCTGCCGGGGCCGTCGGTGCGGCGGGAGATCTTCGCCATCCAGCTGCGCCGCCGCGGCCAGGATCCGGACGGGGTGGACCTTGCGCTTCTCGCGCGCGAGAGCGAGGGCTTCTCCGGGGCCGAGATCGAGCAGGCGGTGGTGTCGGCGCTCTATAGCGCGCACGCGGCGGGGGTGGCGCTCGCCACCGAGCACCTGGTCGCCGAGCTGCAGGCGACGCGGCCGCTGTCGGTGACCATGGCCGAGCGGGTGGCGTCGCTGCGCCGGTGGGCGGCCGGGCGCGCCGTGCCGGCCGGATGACGGCACGCTGAAGGCGGACAGGGGCGTTCGGCGCTACCATTCATGGAGGCGTGCACAGGGAGGTGGGGCCATGCTCCGCTACGACGGCACGGTCTACCGCGGCGAGGGTGCCGGCGAGCCCGAGGGCGCGGCGTTCTGCCCGCGCTGCTACGAGGAGACGGGGCGGCGGGTGCGGCTGCAGACCGAGCTCGCGGTGAGCCGCATGGGGGCGGTGCAGCGCTGGCACTGCCCGGTCTGCGGCGGTCGCTACCCGGTCTCGCCGCAGCTCGCGGACGACTGAGGCGCCCTCAGCGGCAGCGGCCCACGGACCCGGCGGCGCAGCGGCTGCGGTCGCTCCAGGTGGCCAGGCCCAGGCGGGCGCCGTCGAGGCGGGCGCCGCCGAGATCGGCGTCGGCGAAGTCGGCGCGTTCGGCGCTCGCCTGGGAGAGGTCGGCCTCGCTCAGCACCGCGCCGGCGAGCACCGCCCGCGTCAGCCGCGCCCCCCGCAGGGACGCCGCCTCGAGCGACGCCCCCCGCAGCACCGCCCGCTCCAGATCGGCGCCGTCGAGGACCGCGCGGTCGAGGAGCGCCTCCTCGAGCCGGGCCTCGGCGAGGCGTGCCCCCGCGAGGTCGGCGCCGGTGAAGTCGGCGCCGTAGGCGGCCGCCCGGCGGAGGTCCGCGCCGCGCAGGACGGCGCCGCGGGCGCTCGCGCGCTCGAGCCGTGCCCCGTCCAGGCGCGCCTCGGTGAGATCGGCCCCGTCGAGGCGTGCGCCCACGAGGCGGGCGCCGCTGAGGCGCGCGCCTGCAAGCTGTGCACCGGCGAGGTCGGCATCCTGCAGGTCCGCCCCGTCCAGACGTGCCCCCGCGAGGTCGGCGCCGGCGAGCCGCGTGCGGGTGAGCACCGCGCCGCGCAGGTCGGCGCCGCGCAGGTCGGCCCCGTCGCGGGCGCAGCCGATCCACTGCACCCGCGGTGCCGGCGGGTCGGTACAGGCCGCGCCGGCGGCGGGGGCGGCGAGCGCGGCGGCGAGCGCGATGGCGGACAGCAGGCGGTCGGGTCTCACGCGGCCTCCCTCGTCTTGCCCCCTGCATGGTAGCGGGTCGCGGGGGCGCGGCGGGAGCGCCGTGCTATGCTCGGCCCGGGCACCACGGCGGCTTCACGGAGGATTCCTCGATGCTGCGACGTCTCTTCCTGACCCTGGCGGCCCTGGTCCTCGCCGGTGCGGCGCGGGCGGCGCCGCCGCTGGTGGACGGGGCCTGGCTGCAGGCCCGTCTCGGCGATCCCGACGTGGTGATCGTGGACATGAGCGGCGACGAGACCCAGTACCGCCGCTTCCACATCCCCGGCGCCGTGCATCTGCCCTTCGGCGCCCTCGTCCAGCGCGGCCGGGACGGCGTCGTCCTGCGGGTGCCCGACGCGCGGATCTTCGCCCTCCTCGGCCAGCTCGGCATCCGCCGCGAAAGCCACGTGGTGGTCTACGACGACATCGGCGCCCTCAACGCCGGGCGGCTGTTCTGGGAGCTCGAGCGGATCGGGCACCCGAAGGTCTCGGTTCTGGACGGCGGGCTCGTGCGCTGGATCCTCGACGGGCGGCCGGTGACCCAGGAGGTGCCCGCGCCGCGGCCCGCCGTCTACCGCGCCGAGGGCGGCGGACGCGACAACGAGATCGCCCACGAGGCGGTGCGGCGGCTCGTGGACGAGGGCGGGGCGGTGCTGCTCGACGTGCGCAGCGAGGCCGAGTACGTGGGCGATCCGCGCCAGCCGCGCAGCGGCCACATCCCGGGGGCGAGGTTCTGGCCGTGGGACACCACGGTGCGCTGGGATGCGGGCTTCGTCCTCGAGGATCCGGCGACCCTGGAGGCGAGCCTCGCCGCACTCGGCATCCGCGACAAGGACACGCCCATCGTCACCTACTGCCGCAGCGGCCACCGCGCGAGCCAGGCCTACTTCGTCCTGCGCCGTCTCGGCTTCACCCGCGTGCGGCTCTACGACGGCTCCATGCTGCAGTGGTCGCGCGACCCCCAGGCCCCCCTGAAGCGGGGGCGGGCGCCCTGACGGGACGGGCCCGCGCGGGCGGTTTGCGCGCTCAGGCCCCGTGGTTTAACCTTTGCCGGCCTTGCGGCGCCGCCCGCGGCGGCGCCCGTCCCCGGAGAGGTGGCCGAGCGGTCGAAGGCGCACGCCTGGAGAGCGTGTAGACGGTCTCCGTCTCGAGGGTTCGAATCCCTCCCTCTCCGCCATTTCCTGCCACGGAATTGAAGGGCGTAGGAGCACCGCCTCTCCGGCACCTGTTCGAGCGCCAAACGGAAGGGCGAATCCGCGCGCAGGAAGCCGCGGCGTCCGCAGGCCATCGACTTGGGCGCCGCGGTGCCTGCCGGCCGTGAGCGCCCGTCAGGCTTCGCCCCTGCTCCTGTGCGAGACAGGCATCCTCATGAGCCTCGGGCAGGCCAGACCTTCCGGGAGGGCTCGCCGGCCCAGAGGTGGGCGCTCGGTATCACCTCCTGACTGCATCGTGGGGCTGGACCGGGGCCCGGTCGTCGACGGGGCGGCCGAGGGGGCAGGGGCTCCCGGAAAGGCGCGGTCCCACCATGGATACGCGGGGTGTTCGAGCCCGGCTTCCAAGCTGCCACGGCATCACGACGATCCGGGGACCTGTCCGGAAACGGCGTGCAGACCGGGCGGCGGCACCCGTTGCCGAGGCAAAAAAAAGCGCCCGCCGGAGGGCGGGCGCTGTCGTCCTACAGCAGGTTATACATGCATCCGGCGGCGCCCGAAACCGAGTCCGGCCAGACCCAGGCCGAACAGGGCCAGGGTGGCGGGCTCGGGGAGCGGCCCCGGCTGATCCGGCGCTGAGCCGGCAGGAAGGACCACCGAAACATGAATCGCGCTCAATGCGTCGAGAACCCCTTGATGCGTCAGTGTGAGGGTGACCGGCCCGGGTGTCATGAATGCGGTGATGTCTACGGCAAGGATATCCCACAGCCCCCCGTTGGTCACGCTAGAACCCGGCGTCTGTGGAACCGATGTGCCCTCGAATACGTTGCCACTGAGGAGCGTCGTTCCGTTGAGAAGAAAGCTTCCGTCCGTAAAAGACTGCCCGTCGGAAACGCCGAGCACCAGTGAAGCGCTGCCGGAGGTATAGTTGATGCCGCTCAGGGAGATGTTCCATCCGAGGGGGTCGAAGCTGTTGGCGAAGTTGGCGTCGTTTCCGTCGAAAGTCACGATGTCGACGTTGTTGGTGTTGTCGCCGTCATCAAAAAAAACGACCAGCGACGCCCCGTTGGAATCGTTCGGGATCAGGCCGGAAATGGAATAGTTTCCATTGCCTGCGACCAAGCCGGTGACATCTGCGCGGTACGCCTGACTGTTGCTCCTGCTCCAGAAATTGTCATCGGAGAAGCCGATATTGCTTCCGACCACCGGGGCCCCGTTCAGGAGAAGACTTGCATTGTGCGCAGGGTCGTTCGAGTCTGTCGGGCCATGCCAGTAAAGATAGGCTTGCTGCACCGTGCCGCTTACACCGGTTAGCTGGATGGTCCCGGAGCCGGTTCCGCGGAGTCCGCCGACGCCGGCATAGGCGAAATCGGTATCGAAGCGGGTTTCGAACAAGGAAATCACGTTCGCCTGGGCGTAAGGGGCGAAAAACGAACCTGTCGCAAGCAGAACGAGTACTCTTCTCATCATGCCATCCTCCGCAGCGTCACGCGCTCATCGCAAGAGAGCGATTCATTGCGCAATCCACCCGCACAGGGGCTTGGGCATACCAAACGCACAATGCATGCCAAAAAGGTAGCCAGCTGATTGCCTTCAGGTTTTTCCTGCGGACCGGGCGGCGTCGCCCCGAAGTGTAAAAAAATCGGACAGATCGAGGGCCGCCGGATCCTGCGCGCGCCCCGATGGCGGGGGTGTCCGGTCAGTGCAAGTCGGCGGCACGGGGGCCAAGGGCGCCGGGTCGGGGCGTTTCGGTTCGGGTGTGGGGCCACAGCCGGGGACGGTCTCGGCAGCGTGCCGGCGTCATTTCAGGAATCCGGTCATGCCCGGACGCGGATGGCCCCGGTACCCACCGGTGCGTAGGCATCGCGGTCGGCGGGAGGCGCCCACAGGCCGCGTCTGGGCTGCCTCGTCGGCGGTCCCGCCTTGGAGAGACGCGTCCGAGGACGACTTTTCGGTAGGGAGATGCCAAGGCGGAAGAGGCGCCGTTGGGCGTGTCAGGCGACACGTAAAACTGACCCGGTAGCGACAGCAGGAATTGCCCCCCTGCGTAGCAAGGGGGGAGCGATGAAAGAGCATGAGTCGGGTAGGTTCCGGCCCCTGGAGTCGATGCCGGGGAGGGAGCCGATGAAGCAGCCCGAGAAGGTTGCGGCAGCTTCGCGGCTGCACGAGCTGGGCTGGGGCAGCCGGCACATCGCCTGGGTCCTGGGGATGGATGGCCGCAACGCGGTGCGTCGCCGTCTGCGCCAGGGGGGGCTGGCGGCCGTGTCGGGCGCCAACCAAGGGCGGCCGTGTCGGGCGCCAACCAAGGGCGGGCGGGGTGGGGGCCATGTGGATGCCGGCGGGCTGGCGGTGGCCAAGGCGATCCTGGACCGTCTGCTGCATCACAGCCATGTGATCACGATCCGCGGCGGGCGCCACCGCCTGCGCGAGCGGCGCCGCGCGGGGCTGCTGAGCCCGGCCTCGGCCTGCGCGCCGCAGCCGGCACCGCGCACCGATTGGGCTGACACCCGAGTCCACACCATGGGGGGCATTTCTCCGCGTCTCCGCCGGGTCGATTCCGGGTGTCGCTTGACACCGGGGTGCGGCCTTGCGCGAACGGGAATCAGTGCTATCTTCAGAGAAAGAAATCTCCGTAACGGCGCGTAACCCTAAGACGCCGTTCAGCCGATCACCCCGCGTCCAGTAGGCTCCGCACCCGCTGGCCGCCGCGGTCCAGCACGTGGGTACAGACCGTCTCCAGGCGCAAAACAAAAGGCAACGCTCGACGAGTTCAAGAAGCACTTCCGGGGAGACGTGCTTCTTCCCTCAGGGCGCGGAGTAGGACGATGCGCGCGCGATCTGGAACGGCATGCGGCGGACCGCCTCCGCCGCCGCTGATGGCGAAGCCGTTATGCGCCCTTGGGATGTTGGCCGGGACGGTAAACACCCTCTCGAATGGATCGAGAGAAAGGAGATGCAAGCTATGTCAAGCAAAGCAGACGACTTCGCGATCGACGTCACGGCCGGTACGGAGCCCATTGGCGAAGTCCTGCCTGCGGCACGGGAAGCCCTGTGTTACGAAGGTGAAACGACGCACGAGTATGTGATCGTGCCCGCCGACGATCCCCAGCAGCGGCTGGCGCGGGTCATTCCTGCTGCCACCTGGGAGGATCTGCGGGACCGGGCCGCATCGCAGCTTCCGAAGCCGGTCTCCGCCCTATACAACGTGTGGGAGGTCACACGCGCGGTCGGGAAGCCCCTCTACCTGGGGAGCCGCCACCTTGGCATGACGTACCTGGTGGAGGGCGGGAAGGCGGTCCTGACGAACTCCGTTTCCCTGGCCTTCTTCGACCTGTCTGACGTCATCAATGTGATCTTCGGCGAGCGTCCCGCCCCGCCCCCATGTCCCACCACGACACGTATCGCGGGGAGCGGATCGGCCCACTCGGCCTATTACACCACCCGCGCGGCGGCGGCAGCCGCGGCTCGCGGCCTTGTGCCGGTCCGAGCGAGGACGGATGCCGGCCTCGAGCGGAACGCATTCCAGTGTCCGAACCCGGCGTGTACAACAAAAACCCTCGGCCCGGTCGCCTTTGCGATCACTGCGGTGGACACGGCCCTTTCGCTGGTCGCGTCCTTCTTCTACCTGGAATGGATGTACACGGCCCGCGCGGACTATACCTGGACGTCCAGCGTCATCTGCAGGGAGCGCGCCTAGGCTCGTCGCCGGAGGGCAGTGCCGTGGGGAGAGCCCGGCCTGGGCTGCGGCACCTTGGGCGGTGGAGAACCGGTGCCTTGGACCTCCACGATCCCTGTGGCCGCAATTCAACGGAGTCGTGGAAGATCACTGACGTGAGAGATGCGCCGCATGACAAGCCGCTGAAGCTGACGGCGCTTCGCGCCGCCGCTGATGCTGAGCGTTGGGCGCACCGCATCGCCATTCATGCGGCAATTGCAAAGGGAAAATCATGACTCAGCCATCTCTCACCCACACCGCCCCCGAGGCGTTACGTCTGCGACCACCCCGGCCAGCTCCGGCACCTCGACATCAAAAAGCTCCGGCGCTTCCGCCGCCGGGGCCGCCGCATCACGGCGGGCCGCCGCCCATGTCTAGGAAAGCCCCCGAGGGTCTGCCGCCCGTCTGCCGAGCTGGCTGGACCACTCCAGTTGGCACCGGCCACAAGGCCGCATCGGATATCGCACCCCAATAGCCCCCCGGGGCCTGCCCGGAAACATCCTGGCGGGAAACCACAGCCGGCGAGGCGAAGCGGAGGTTGGCCGCGGCGGACGGCAGGTGCCGGCCGGCCGTGCCGTCAGAGGGGTGGAGGGGCGGAATGCGACGGGCCTCTGCCGGGACAGGGGACGGATGTCCCTCTCCGCCACCGCCTCTCGCTGGACCCCGCGCGGGTCAGCCCCGTGCGACCGCGGGGCTCGCCTGCCAGGCCTCGGGCGGCTGGGGGCGCCCCGTGTACCAGCCCTGCACCGCGTCGCAGCCGGCCTCGCGCAGGAACGCGTACTGGGCCTCGGTCTCGACCCCCTCCGCCACCACCTCCGCGCCCAGGGTGTGGGCGACCTGCACGGTGGCGCGGACGATGGCGGCGTCCACCTCGCTCGCGGGCAGGTTGGCGATGAAGGCCCGGTCGATCTTGATCACCTGGGCCGGCAGGGTGCGGAGCTGGACCAGGGAGGAGTAGCCGGTGCCGAAGTCGTCGATGGCGATGCGATAGCCGCGGGCGCCGAGCGTGCGGATGCGCTCGGCGGTCTCCTCGGGGTGGTGGACGAGGGCGGTCTCGGTCACCTCGAGGGTGATGCATCGGGCCTCGCAGCCGTGGCGGGCGAGGGTCTCGGCGAGGCGGTGCTCGAGCTCGGCGTCGGCGAGCTGCACCGCGGAGAGGTTGATGCCGATGCGCTCGAAGGGGAAGCCTGCGCGTCGCCACGCCGCGCCCTGGCCCACCGCCTGCTCTATCACCCAGCGGCCGATGGGGCCGATGAGGCCGGTCTCCTCGGCGAGGGGGATGAACTCCCCCGGGCCGGCGCCGAGCTCGGCGGCGGCGGGCCAGCGCAGGAGCGCCTCGTAGGACGGAAGCCGTCCGGGGGCGAGGTGGATCACGGGCTGGTAGTGGAGCAGGAACGGGCTGCGTCCGGCCTCGAGCTCGCGCACGGCGCCGAGGAGCATCTGCTCGAGGGTCGCGGTGCGGCTCGTCTCGCCGACGATGCGCTCGTCGGACAGGGCGTAGCCGCGGTGGGCCCGCTTGGCCTCGTACATGGCGGCATCGGCGCGCTGCAGCAGCACCTCGGCGTCCTCGCCGTGGACCGGATGGAGGGCGATGCCGATGCTCCCGCGCAGGGCGAGCCGCCCGTAGCCCTCGGCCTCGAAGGGTTCGGCCAGGGCGCGGAGGATGCGCTCGGCGGCGGCGACGGCCTCGGCGGCGCCGGCGCCCGGGAGCACGGCGGTGAACTCGTCGCCCCCGAAGCGGGCCACCTGCTCGGCGGGGACCGCCGCGCGCAGGCGCTCGCCCACCTGGCGCAGAAGGGTGTCGCCGACCCCGTGGCCGAGGGTGTCGTTGATGTACTTGAAGCGGTCGAGATCCAGGTAGAGCAGGGCGAAGCCGCCCCCGCCCTCGCGCGCCCGCGCCAGGGCCTCGGTGAGGATGCGCTGCAGGTGGCGGCGGTTGCCGAGGCCGGTGAGCTCGTCGTGGGTGGAGAGGTGCTCGAGCCGGCGGGTGCGCTCGGCGACCTCGCGCTCGAGCCCCGCCCGCAGGCGTTCCAGCTCGCCCACCGCCGCGGCCAGGCGCGCCCGCTCCCGGCGCAGCGCGCGGTTCTGGTGGGCGGCGTGGGCGGTCCACAGGAGCAGCACCGCGAGCACGGCGGCGACGGTGGCGGCTAGGCGGCGCAGGCCGGACCACGTGAGGCCGAAGGGCTCGAGGGTCAGCCAGTGGCGGCGCAGTTCGATCTCCTCCTCCACGGAGATGGTGTCCATGGCGCGCTGGATGTGGTCCACGAGGCCCGGCCAGTCGGCGCGCACGGCGATGCTCTCGTTGCTGGCGTTGGGGTCCAGGTAGGCGGCGACGCGCAGGTCGCCCAGGCGGTCGCGCGCGCGGTACCAGGCGATGGCGGCGCGAAACCCCACCGTGGCCTCGGCCGCCCCGGTGGCCACCGCCCGCACGGCATCGCTGAGGCGGGGGACGTAGAGGGGGACGAGGTCGGGGCTCTGCTCCAGCAGGAGGCGGCTTGCGTTGTAGCCCCGCACGAGGGCGACGCGCCGTCCGCCGAGATCCTCGAGGTGGCGGATGGCGCGGTCGTCCCTGCGCACCACCACGACCAGGGCCTTGAAGATGTAGGGCCGCGTGAAGAGGAAGTGGGCGCGCCGCTCGGGGCGGTCGACCATGGTCGCCACCACGTCCACCTCCCGCGCCAGCGCCGCGCGGTAGAGGCCGTCCCAGTTGCGGTAGGGCACGAGGGTGAAGCGCAGGCCGCTGCGGCGGGCGAGCGGCCGGAAGTAGTCCACCGCGTAGCCGCGCGGGCGCCCGGCCTCGTCGACGAAGCTGTAGGGGGGGAAGTCGCCGTCGATGGCCACCCGCACCGGGCGCGCGTCCCAGGGGGCGGCCAGCGGCGCCGCAGGCGGCAGGAGCAGGGCGGCAAGCCCGAGGGCCCGCAGGAGGCCGCCGGGTCGGCGGGGGCGCCCCGGCGGCCTCACCGCCCCGCCCCGCACGTCCCCGCTCTCCGCCGCCGCAGCCGCGGGCTACCAGTACTTCTCCGCATGCAGGTTCCCTTCCCGCCGGTGGGTGGCCTCGCGGAAGCCGCGGGCGGCGAGCCGCTCGAGGCAGTCCTGGACCATGTCCGGGTTGCCGCAGAGGAAGACGTGGGTGCGCTCCGGGTCGAGGGGGAAGCCCAGGCGCGCCTCGAAGTCGGCCGCCTCCAGCCACTGCTGCACGCGCCCGGTGGGGCCGGCCCAGTGCGGGTCCTCCTCCGGGCGCGAGACCAGGGGCAGGTAGCGGAGGTTGGGGAAGCGCCGGGCGTAGGTCTCCAGCTCGGCGCGGTAGCCGAGGTCCCATGCGTGGCGGGCGCCGTGGATGACGCCGATGCGGCGGGCGGGGAAGCGCTCGGCGTGGCTGCGCAGCATGCTGACGTAGGGGCCGAGGCCGGTGCCGGTGGCCACCAGGAGCACGTCGGCGGTCTCCGGCACCTGCTCGAGGGTCAGCATCCCCCGCCCCTGCGGCCCCACGTACAGGCGGTCGCCCGGGCGCAGGGCCCAGAGCCGCGGCGTGAGCTGGCCGCTGGCGAGCAGCGAGACGTAGAACTCCAGCCGCTCCGGCTCATGCGCCGCCGAGCAGATGGAATAGGGCCGGCGGATGAGCTGGGCGGGGTCGCCGTCCGGCGCCTCGGGCACCGCCTCGGGGATGCGCGGCGCGTCCCGGCGCAGGCCCAGCACCGTGTACTGGCCGGGGACGAAGCGGATCTGCGGATCGTCCGGGGCCACCTCGAAGATGGCGAGGCGCGGCGTGATGTCGCGGCGGGCCAGCAGGGTGGCGTTGTATCCGGGCTGCAGGCGGGCCATGGGCTCGATCCGTGATCCTTGCGCGAGTATAGACAGGCCGCGGCCTTGATCCGTTGACCCACGGCATGGAACATTGACGTTTCCGTCCGGAGAAGCAGAGGGAGGGGCATGGTGGCGACATCCGCGCAGACGCAGGCATCGGCGGTGCAGGCCTTCCGCCCGCCGCGGCGCATCCTCATGGGGCCCGGCCCCAGCGACGTGCACCCGCGGGTGCTGCAGGCCGTGGCGGCCCCCACCATCGGCCACCTGGACCCGGACTTCGTGGCCCTGATGGAGGAGGTCAAGGGCCTGCTGCGCCGCACCTTCCGCACCGGCAACATCCTCACCTTCCCGGTCTCGGGGCCCGGCTCGGTGGGTATGGAGACCTGCCTCGTGAACCTGATCGAGCCGGGCGACACGGTGGTGGTGTGCCGCAACGGCGTCTTCGGCCAGCGCATGGAGCAGATCGCGCGGCGCTGCGGCGCCGAGGTGGTGACGGTGGACGCGCCGTGGGGGCGGGCGGTGGACCCGGAGGCGCTGGAGGCGGCGCTCGCCCGCAACCCGCGGGCCTCGCTGGTGGCCTTCGTCCACGCGGAGACCTCCACCGGGGCGCAGTCCGATGCGCAGGCGCTCGCGGAGGTGGCGCACCGCCACGACTGCCTGGTGGTCGCCGACACTGTCACCTCCCTCGGCGGCACGCCGGTGGAGGTGGACGCCTGGGGGCTGGATGCGGTCTACAGCGGGACCCAGAAGTGCCTCTCCTGCGTCCCGGGGTTGTCGCCCGTGACCTTCGGCGAGCGCGCCCTCGAGCGCGTGCGCGGGCGGCGCACGCCGGTGCAGAGCTGGTTCATGGACGTGGGCCTCGTGGCCGACTACTGGGCCGGCGAGGGGCGGCGCACCTATCACCACACCGCCCCGGTCAACGCCGTCTACGCCCTCCACGAGGCGCTGCGCCTGCTGCACGAGGAGGGGCTCGAGCGCGCCTGGGCGCGCCACCGCCTCCACCACGAGGCCCTCAAGGCGGGCCTCGAGGCCCTGGGGCTTGCCTTCGTGGTGCCGGAGGCGGAGCGGCTGCCGCAGCTCAACGCCGTGCGCATCCCCGAGGGGGTGGACGACGCCGAGGTGCGCACGCGCATGCTGCGCGAGCACGGCATCGAGATCGGCGCCGGGCTCGGCGAGCTGGCCGGGCGCATCTGGCGCATCGGGCTCATGGGCTACGGCGCCCGCGAGGACAACGTCCTCGCCTGCCTGCGCGCGCTGGGGCAGGTCCTCGCCGAGCTCGGGCGCGACGTCTCCGCCGAGGCCGCGGTGGAGGCGGCGCGCGCCTGCTACCTCTCCGCCCCGCGTCGCTGAGCGCTCACGGGCAGTCGCCGCCCGGGGCGAGGACGAACTCGCCCTCGGCCCGGACCGTGACCTCGACCGGCGACTCGGCGGCGAGGACCGGCCCCTCCGCGGCCAGCGCCCGCAGCGGGCCCGGCCCCGCGGGGCCGCCGGTGGCGATGCGCACCCGCGCCGGGGCGGCGGCGTAGCCGCCGAGGGCGCACGCCACCGCCGCCGCCCGCCGCTGCAGCACCCGCACCGCCTCGCGCGCCGCCGCGTCCTCGGCGGCGCGGCGCGCCTGCGGGCCGAGGGCGGCCTCCTGGCCGGTGACCGCGACCGCCCCCGCGGGCCGGGCGAGAAGGGCCTCGAGGCGCGGCAGGAGCTCCGGCGGGGCCTCCAGCCGCAGGGCCAGCGTCGCCCGCCAGCGCGCGGGCGGTGCGGCGCGCGGATCGCCGAGCGGGTGCGCCGACAGCCCCACGCGGTCGAGCCGCACCGCGCGGCGGGTCTCGCCCAGGCCGGCGAGGGCGCGCCGCAGGGCCCGGCCCGCATCCTCGGCCGCGGCC
The DNA here is from genome assembly GCF_003751635.1 of Inmirania thermothiophila. Classification (NCBI taxonomy): domain Bacteria; kingdom Pseudomonadati; phylum Pseudomonadota; class Gammaproteobacteria; order Chromatiales; family Ectothiorhodospiraceae; genus Inmirania; species Inmirania thermothiophila. The sequence goes on along the minus strand of NZ_RJVI01000002.1, from coordinate 779,713 downwards.
ACCGCGTCCTCCCGCCGTGCGCCCTCGGCCGCGGCCTCGAGACGGAGGACGACGCGGTCCGGCACGGCCTCCACGGCGGCGGTGGCGGCAAGCTCCAGGCGCGGGCCGGACGGCGGCTCGGCCGCCGCGAGTGGGGCGAGGAGGGCGGCCGCGAGCAGGATGCCGGGTCGCGGGCGGCGCCTCATGAGCTCGACTGCTCGGTGACGTCCACGTACAGGATCAGCTCCTGGCCCGGCTGCAGGTAGCGGTCGGGGTCGATGCCGTTCCACTCCACGACCTCGTCGACGCGGACGCGGAAGCGGCTGGAGATGGCGGCGAGGCTGTCGCCGCGGCGCACGGTGTAGCGCACCTTCTGCACCCGGGCCGGCGGGGCCGCGCGAGCGGGGGTGGGCGCGGCCTGCGGCAGCCACAGCACGAGGTGGTCGCCGGGACGGATGGGGTCGGCGGGGGCGATGCCGTTCCAGCGCGCAAGCCGCGCCACGGAGACCCCGTAGCGGCGGGCGATCCCCCAGAGGCTCTCGCCGCGGCGCACGGTGTGCACGACCCGTCGTCCGGGCTCTTCGCGGGCGAGGGTGCGGCGGCGGCGCGCCTCGGCGCTGAGGACGTAGGCCTCGGGGGCGCGGCTCGCCACCGGCACCAGCAGGTGGTCGCCGGCGCGGATGAGGTTGCCGCGGATCCCGTTGGTCCGGCGCAGGACCTCCACGGTGGTACGGTAGCGGCGGGCGATGGTGAGGAGGCTCTCGCCGCCGCGGATGCGGTGGCGGACCCAGCGCACGCGCCGCTCGGGGGGCAGCTCGGCGAGGGCCTGGCGCAGCCTCGGCGCCGCCTCGCGCGGCAGCAGCAGCCGGTGCGGCCCCTCCGGGGGTGTGGCCCAGCGGTTGTAGGCGGGGTTGAGGCGGTAGAGGGTCTCGATGTCGATGCCGGCGAGCTCCGCCGCCAGGGCGAGATCGATCTGGCCGTCGAGCTCCACCACCTCCAGCACCGGCTCGTCCGGGATCTCGGGCAGGCGCAGGCCGAAGGCATCGGGCCGGGCCACCGCCTCGGCCACGGCGAGGAGCCGCGGCACGTAGGCCGCGGTCTCGGGCGGCAGGTCGAGGGAGAAGAAGTCCACCGGGCGGCCGCGGCGGTGGTTGGCGCGCACCGCCCGCTGCACCGTGCCGGCCCCGGCGTTGTAGGCCGCAAGCGCCAGCAGCCAGTCGCCGTCGAAGGTCTCGTGCAGCCGCTCTAGGTAGTCGAGCGCCGCGCGGGTGGCCTCGAGCACGTCACGGCGGCCGTCGTACCACCAGTCCTGGCGCAGGCCGAAGCGCCGTCCCGTGGCCGGGATGAACTGCCACAGCCCCGCGGCGCGTCCCGGCGAGTAGGCGAAGGGCTGGAAGCCGCTCTCCACCACCGGGAGCAGCGCGATCTCGGAGGGCATGCCCCGCGCCTCCACGGCCTCGAGGATCAGGCGCAGGTAGGGGCGCGCGCGCTCGGCGACGCGCTCGAGGTAGTCGGGATGGTCGCCGAACCAGCGCAGCTCGGCCTGCACGCGCGGGTGCGCCAGCCGCGGCAGGGCGAGGCCGCCGCGCAGCCGCGCCCAGAGGTCCCACTGCACGCGGGCGGCGGCGGGGGCGTGGCTGCCGTCGTCGCAGACCGCGGCGGCGGGCTCGGGCGGCCCGGCCAGCACCGCCGGGTGCTGCGGTGCCACCACCAGGCTCGGTGGGCCGGCGGGCAGGACCACGGGCGGGGCCGTCGGCGCCGGGTCGCGCCGGGCCTCGAGCCCGGCGCAGCCCGCGAGCGCGGCGGCGATGAAGGCGAGGCCCGACAGCCGGCGCAAGCGAGATCCCCCCTTTTTCGTTTCCGCCCGGCGCGGTCGCCGCCGCCCCCCGCGGCGGCACGCCCATGGTAGGGAGCCCCCGGCGGGGGGTCAACCGGATCCGCCGCGCCCCGGGCGCACCACCACCCCCGGGTGAAGGCGGCGCCGCGAGCGGGTATCCTTGCGCCGGTGTCGAGGTCGGGCGCAGATCGGCGATCGCGTCTCCGCAGGCTGCGCGCCTGGTGCCGCAGTCCCCAGGGGCGGGTCTGGCAGGCGGCGGCGGGGGCGGCGCTGGAGGAGGTGCTGCCGGGCCTCTTCGGCTATCACATCGTGCTCCTCGGCCCCCTCTGCCCCGGGGCGGATCTGCTGGCGGCGAGCCGCATCCGCCACCGCATCGTCGCCGGCGAGCCGGGCTGGGGCGGCGAGGCGGGGCTGTGGGCGCGGCCCGAGGCCCTGCCCCTGGCCTCGGACAGCGTCGATGCGGTGGTCCTCGCCCACACCCTGGAGTTCGCCGCGGCGCCGCACCAGGTCCTGCGGGAGGTGGAGCGGGTGCTGATCCCGGAGGGGCACGTGGTGGTGCTGGGCTTCCACCCGTGGAGCCCGTGGGGGGCGGCCTGGCTCGCGGGCAGGCGCCGCGGCGGGCCCTGGGGCGAGCGGCTGCTCTCGCCGGTGCGGGTGCGGGACTGGCTGGCGCTGCTGGGCTTCGACGTGGTCGCCGAGCGGCGGCTGCTGCGGCGCCCGCCGCTGCCGGCCGAGGGGCTGCTGCTGCGGCTGCGCTGGCTGGAGCGGCCGATGGCGCGGCTGCGCCCGCCCGCCGGGGCCTACCTGCTGGTGGGGCGCAAGCGGGTCCTGACGCTGACGCCGGTGCGCCCGCGCTGGCGGCGGCGCGCGGTGACGGTGCCGGGGCTCATCAAGCCCACGGCGCGGGGGATGCGGTGACGACGGACGTGGTGGAGATCTTCACCGACGGGGCCTGCCGCGGCAATCCCGGGCCGGGTGGCTGGGGGGCGCTGCTGCGCTGGCGCGGCCACGAGCGCGAGCTCAGCGGGGCCGAGGCGCAGACCACCAACAACCGCATGGAGCTGACGGCGGCGATCCGCGCCCTGGAGGCGCTCAAGCGGCCCTCGGCGGTGGTGCTCATCACAGACTCGGAGTACCTGCAGCGCGGGGTCACGGAGTGGCTGCCGCGCTGGAAGGCGCGGGGCTGGCGTACCGCCTCGCGCCAGCCGGTCAAGAACCAGGACCTGTGGCGGCGGCTGGACGAGCTGCTCGCGCGCCACCGGGTGGAGTGGCGCTGGGTGCGCGGCCACAGCGGGCATGCCGGGAACGAGCGCGCGGACGCGCTGGCGCGGCGGGCCATCGACGAGATGCTCGGGCGGCCGCCGGCGGCCGGGGAGGAGGGCTGATGCGGCAGGTGGTGCTGGATACCGAGACCACGGGTCTGGACCCCGCCCAGGGGCACCGGATCATCGAGATCGGCTGCGTCGAGATCGTCGACCGACGCATCACGGGGCGCGAGTTCCACACCTATCTGCGCCCGGACCGCGAGATCGACGAGGGCGCGGTGGAGGTGCACGGGATCACGCTCGCGGACCTGGCCGACAAGCCGCGCTTCGCGGAGGTGCTCGAGGCGCTGCTGGAGTTCCTCGCCGGCGCCGAGCTCCTGATCCACAACGCCCCCTTCGACGTCGGCTTCCTCAACCACGAGCTGCGCCTCGCCGGGCACGAGCCCGCCGATATCGGCCGCATCTGCCGCATCACCGACACCCTCGAGCTCGCCCGGCGCCTCCACCCGGGGCAGCGCAACAGCCTCGATGCGCTGTGCCGGCGCTACGGGGTGGACGCCTCCCAGCGCGAGCTGCACGGGGCGCTGCTGGACGCGCGGCTGCTGGCCGAGGTCTATCTGGCCATGACCGGCGGCCAGGCGCGGCTCTCCCTCGAGGGGGAGGAGGGGGCCGGGGCCGGCACGGCCGGCGGCATCCGCCGCCTGCCCGCCCGGCGCCCGCCGCTTCCCGTGCTCGCGCCGACGCCCGAGGAGCTCGCCGCCCACGAGGCCCGCCTCGACGCCATCGAGCGCGAGGCGGGCCGCTGCCTCTGGCGCGAGCTCGAGGCCGCGGCCGACTGAGCCCGCCGCGGCCCCGTCAGCCGCCCGCGGCGCGCTGGAACAGCGGGGCGTTCAGCCACATGTGGACGAGGATGCTGGCGGCGTAGCCGGCGGCGATCACCGGCGTCCACCGCAGGTGGCTGAAGAAGGTGTAGCGCCCGCGCGCAAGCCCCATGAGCGCCACGCCGGCGGCGGAGCCGATGGAGAGGAGGCTGCCGCCGACCCCGGCGGTGAGCGTCACCAGCAGCCACTGGCCGTGGGACATGTCCGGGTTCATGGTGACTACCGCGAACATGATGGGGATGTTGCCCGCCACCGCGGAGAGGATGCCCACCATGGTGTTGGCGAAGGTGGGACCCCAGCCCGTGTACATGACCCGCGAGACCACCTCCAGGTAGCCGAGGTAGCCGAGGCCGCCCACGCACAGCACCACGCCGTAGAAGAAGAGCAGGGTGTCCCACTCGGCGCGGGAGACGTTCTCGAAGACCTCGAAGGCGACCGGCTCGCCGAGATCCTCCTCGTCCGTGCCCGCCTCCATGCGCCTGCTGCGTCCCCGCTCGCGGCCGCGGGTGACCTTGAGGTAGAAGCCGAAGAACATGAGGTAGGACAGGCCCGTCATCATCCCGATCACGGGCGGCAGGTGGAGGAAGTTGTGGTAGGAGACGGCGGTGACGATGGTGAGCAGGAACAGGGCGACGATGCGCTTCGCCCCCCGCTTCATCTGCACCACCTCGCTGCTCGGCGCGGGCTTGAGGTCGGGCACGGCGAAGTGCATCGCCGCCGCGGGGACGGCGAAGTTGACCACCGAGGGGATGAAGAGGGCGAAGAACTCGTGGAAGGGCACCATCCCCTTCTGCCAGACCATCAGGGTGGTGATGTCGCCGAAGGGGCTGAAGGCGCCGCCGGCGTTGGCGGCGACGACGATGTTGATGCAGGAGAGCGCCACGAAGCGGGCGTTGTCCTTGCCGACCGCCAGCACCACCGCGCACATGAGCAGCGCCGTGGTCAGGTTGTCCGCCACCGGCGAGATGAAGAAGGCGAGCCACCCCGTGATCCAGAAGAGCTTGCGGTAGCCGAAGCCCTTGCGGATGAGCCAGGCGCGCAGGGCGTCGAAGACCCGCCGCTCCTCCATGGCGTTGATGTAGGTCATGGCCACGAGGAGGAAGAGCATCAGCTCGGCGTATTCGAGGAGGTTGCCGCGCAGCGCCTCCTCGGCCTGGACCGGGTCGCCGTGGCGTCCGGCGTAGACGGCGATCATCCCCCAGATGATGCCCGCGGCGAGGATCACGGGCTTGGACTTGCGCAGATGCGTTAACTCCTCCGCCATCACCAGCAGGTAGGCGAGGACGAAGATGGCGAGCGCCACGTAGCCGATGGGGTGGCGCGTGAGGTCCTCGGCGGGGCCGGCGGCGAGGGCCGGGACGGCGAAGGCGGCGAGGAGGACGGGCGCGGCGACGGCGAGCAGGGGGTGGAGTCGGTGCACGCGGATGCTCCTTCTTCTTCTCAAGGGGGTGCCTCTGGCCGGCGGGCTATTTTCCGGCCCGCGCCCGCGCCCCGCAACCGTTGCCCCCGGCGGGGGCGCGCTGCTACCCTGCGGGCATGCCGAGGGAGGGGGCCGCGCCGCAGTGGCATGCGCTCGCCGCGGCGGAGGTGCTGGCGCGCCTCGCCAGCGGCCCGGACGGCCTCGGCGCCGCGGAGGCGGCGGCGCGGCTTGCCCGCCACGGGCCCAACCGCCTCCCGCCGCCGCCGCGGGACGGGCCGCTGCGCCGCTTCCTGCGCCAGTTCGAGAGCGTCTACATCCACGTCCTCCTCGCCGCCGCGGCGGTGACCGCCGCGCTGGGCCTGTGGCTCGACGCCGGGGTCATCCTCGGTGTCGTGCTCGTCAACGCCCTCATCGGCTTCATCCAGGAGGGGCGGGCGGAGGACGCCATGGAGGCGATCCGGCGCGTGCTGGCGCCGCGGGCGACGGTGGTCCGCGACGGCCGGCTCGCCGAGGTGGACGCCGCTGGGCTGGTGCCGGGGGACGTGGTGGTGCTCGCCGCCGGGGATCGGGTGCCCGCGGACCTGCGGCTGCTGGAGGCGCACGCGCTGGCGGTGGACGAGGCCGCGCTCACGGGCGAGTCCGTCCCGGTGGAGAAGGCCGTCGCCGCGGTGGCGCCGCAGAGTCCGCTCGCCGAGCGCCGCTCCATGGCCTGGGCGGGGACGATGGTCCGGCGCGGGCAGGGCCGGGGGGTGGTGGTGGCCACCGGGCCCGGGACCGAGATCGGGCGCATCAGCGGCATGGTGGCGCAGCGCCCGCCCCTCGCCAGTCCGCTTCTTGCGCGCCTGGCGCGGCTCGCGCGCTGGGTCACGGCCCTGACCCTGCTGCTTGCGGCGGCGGGCTTTGCCGCCGGCGTGCTCTGGCACGGCGCCGACGCCGCGCACATGTTCCTGGCCTCGGTGGCCCTCGCGGTGGCGGCGATCCCCGAGGGCCTGCCCGCCATCGTCACCATCACCCTCGCGGTGGGGGTGCAGCGCATGGCCCGCCGCAACGCCGTCATCCGCCGCCTGCCCGCGGTGGAGACCCTCGGCGCGGTGACTGTGATCTGCACCGACAAGACCGGCACCCTGACCCGGGGCGAGATGACGGTGGTGGAGGTGGTGACGGCGAGCGGGGTCCACCGCGTCGCCGGCGCGGGCTACGAGCCGCGGGGCGCGGTGGTGCCGCCGGCGGACGCCGCCCTCACGGCCCTGGCGGGGGCCTGCGCGCTTGCCGCCGACGCGCACGTGGAGCCCGGCCCCGACGGCTGGCGCGCGGCGGGGGACCCGGTGGATGCGGCGCTGCACGTGCTCGCGCGCAAGCTCGGTCTGGACCCCGCGGCGCTGGCGGTCTCGGCGCCGCGCATCGCGGCGCTGCCCTTCGATCCCGCCCGCCGCTTCACCGCAAGCCTCCACCGCGAGGCCGCGGGGCGGCGCCTGCTCTGCCTCAAGGGGGCGCCGGAGGCGGTGCTCGCCCGCTGTGCGCGGGTGCGTACCGCCCGGGGCGAGGCCCCCCTCGAGGCGGCGGCGTGGCGCGCGCGGGCCGAGGCCATGGCGCGGGCGGGGCGGCGCGTGCTGGCGGTGGCGGAGCGGCGGGTGGAGGACGGCGCCGGCGGGCCCCTCGAGGCGCTGGCCGGGGACGGCCTGACCCTGCTCGGGCTCGTGGGGATCATGGACCCGCCGCGGCCGGAGGCGGCGCCCGCGGTGGCGCAGGCGCGGCGGGCGGGGATCGCGGTCAAGCTGGTCACCGGCGACCATCCGGGCACCGCCGCCGCGGTGGCGCGCGCGGTGGGCATCGCCCGGCCCGAGCCGGTGCGCACGGGCGGGGAGCTCGCGACGCTGGACGAGCGCGGCTGGCGGGAGGCGGCCGCCGGCTGCGACGTCTTCGCCCGCACCAGCCCCGAGCAGAAGTTGCGGCTGGTGGAGGCCCTGGACGGGCTGGGGGCGGTGGTAGCCATGACCGGCGACGGAGTCAACGACGCCCCGGCGCTCCGGCGCGCCCACGTGGGCGTGGCCATGGGCCGCGGCGGCACCGAGGCGGCGCGGGAGGCCGCCGAGGTGGTGCTCGCCGATGATCACTTCGCCACCATCGTGGCGGCGGTGGAGGAGGGGCGGGTGGTGGACGACAACGTCCGCAAGGCGCTCCTCTTCGTGCTCCCCACCAACGGTGCCGAGGCGCTCGCGGTGTGGATCGGGATGGTGACCGGGCTGCCGCTGCCGGTGACCCCGCTGCAGATCCTCTGGATCAACATGGTCACCGCCGTCACCCTGGCGCTGGCGCTGGCCTTCGAGGCGCCGGAGCCCGACGTGATGGCGCGCCCGCCGCGCCCGCCGCGCGCGGGGCTGCTCTCGCCGCTGCTCGCCTGGCGCGTGGCCCTGGTCTCGGTGCTGGGGGCGGGCGCGGTCTACCTCGCCTACGAGCTCGTCGCGCCCCGCGGCGAGGCGGCGGCGCGCACGGCCGCCGCCAACACCCTGGTGCTCGCGGAGGCGGCCTACCTCTTCACCACCCGGCGGGTGCTGGCCCCGCTCTGGCGGGGCCCGCCCCTGCGGGCCAATCCCTGGGTGGCGCGGGCGGTGGCGGCGGTGCTCGCGCTGCAGCTCCTCTTCACCCACGCCCCGCCGCTGCAGGCGCTCTTCGGCACCGCGGCGCTCGGCCCTGGGGCATGGGGACTCGCCGCCGCTCTCGGTCTGGCGGTGGCGGCGGCGGCGGAGCTCGACAAGGCGGCGTGGCGGCGCCTCGGGCGTTGATCGGCGGGTGCCCTCATGACAGCATGGGGGGATGCCCCGCGGGGGAGGAGCCGCCATGGGGGCTCCGGAGCACCTCGACCGCCCCACCTGCCAGCAGGTCATCGACCTGCTGCCGGAGCCCTTCGTGGTCATCGACCGCGACTACCGCATCGTCGCCGCGAACCGCGCCTACCGGCGCCGCTACGGCCTGCGCCGGGGCGAGGTGGAGGGGCGGCGCTGCCACGAGGTCTCGCACCGCTCGCCGGTGCCCTGCAGCCGCCACGGCGAGGTCTGTCCGCTGGAGATGGCGCTGGCGAGCCGCGGCCCGGCCCAGGCGCTGCACGTCCACTACGACGCCGACGGGCGGGCCGACCGGGTGGAGCTCGAGGTCATGCCGATCCTCGACGGCGGCTGCGTGCGCTTCTTCGGCGAGCGCATCCGGCCGCTGAGCGAGCGGGCGGTGGCGGGCGAGCTGCTGGTCGGGCGCTCGCCGTCCATGCTGCGGGTGCTGGCGCTGCTGCAGCGGGCGGCGCGCAGCGAGGCCGCGGTGCTGCTCTCGGGCGAGGGCGGGACCGGCAAGGAGCAGGCCGCGCGCTACCTCCACCATCACTCCCGCCGCGCCGACGGCCCCTTCGTGGTGGCCGACTGCGCCGCCCTCGGCCCGGCCGGGATCGAGGAGGCGCTCGCCGGCGATCCGGCGCCGGGCCGCGGCGGGCTGCTGGAGGCGGCGCGCGGCGGGACCCTCTTCATCGACGAGGTGGCGGAACTGCCCCCGGGCGCGCAGGCGCGGCTCCTGCGCGCCCTGGAGGGGGGGCGGGCGGATGTGCGGGTGGTGGCGGCGACGCGGCGCGACCTCGTCGCCTGCGTCGAGCGCGGCCGTCTGCGCGCCGACCTCTACTACCGCCTCGGCGCCTTCCCGGTGGAGATGCCGGCCCTCCGGGAACACATCGACGACGTCCCGGCGCTGGCCGAGCACTTCGTCGCCGCCATGGACGGGGGCGGCCGCCACCTGCCGCTGGCGCCGGAGGTGCTCGAGCGGCTCATGTCGTACCACTACCCCGGCAACGTGCGCGAGCTGCGCCACATCGTCGAGCGCGCGGTGGTGCTCGCCGGCGACGGGCCGCTGCGGCCCCGGCACGTGGTCTTTCCCGCCGAGCCGCAGGCGGTGCAGCCGCTGCGCCGCCGCGGCCGCCCCGCGGGCGGGACCGTGGGCCGCGAGGCGGTGCTCGCCGCCCTTGCGCGCGCCGGCGGGCACCGCGGCCGCGCCGCCGCCTACCTCGGCGTCAGCGAGCGCACCCTCTACCGCTACCTGCGCCGTCTGCGCGAGGGTGCAGGCTGAGGGCGGCCGACGCCGCCGACGAAGAAAGGCCCGCCGCGCGGCGGGCCTTCCTGCCCCGGCCCGGGGTCCGGTTCAGGCCTTGGCCTCGCCGGTGGTCTTGATGCCGAGCAGGCTGTAGAGCGGGCAGAAGCCGATCAGGCCGGTCACCAGCGGGATGACGCCGATCCAGCCCCAGGGCGTCTTGGGGCCGAACAGCGCGAGCCCGATCAGGACCAGGCCGAGGACGATGCGGATGACCTTGTCGATGGTGCCGACGTTCTTGCTCATGGCAGGCCTCCTCTGGCGTTGTCCATCGGTGGGTGCAAGCTGCGGACAGTTCAGCAGCTCTTCAAGGTCTGCGCAGTAACAAAGTCACACAAGCCCGCCCGCGGCCGCGCGCCGCAGGGCCTCGGGGTCCCGCACCTCCACCCAGCCGCGGCCGAGGGCCACCCAGCCGTGGCGCTCGAACTCCTTGAGCAGGCGGCTGACCACCTCGCGGGCGGTGCCGAGCTCGGCGGCGAGCGCCTGGTGGGTGGCCTCGATGCGGGCCCCGCCCGCGGCCAGCTCCAGGAGGCGGTGGGCGAGGCGGCGGTCCATGCGCCCGAAGGCCACCTCCTCCACGAGGAGGATGAGCTCGGTGACGCGCCGGGCGTAGACCGCGAAGACCAGCTCGCGGAAGCGCGCGGACTCGGCGAGCACGCGGTGGAACTCGTGCACCGGCACCGCCACCGCGTCCACCTCGGTCTCGGCCACGCCCTCGGCGGGGTAGCGGGAGCTCGCGAGCAGGCAGGTGGTGGTGAGGACGCAGCCCTCGCCCCGCTCGACGCGGTAGAGGACGATCTCGCGCCCGCTCTCCGAGACCTTCTGCACGCGCACCGTGCCGTCGAGCACCAGCAGGTAGCTACGGCAGCCCTCGCCCTCGCGGAAGACCACGGTGCCGGCCGGCAGGCGCACGCGCCGGGCCGCGGCGAGGAGCACGTCGCGCGAGCGCGGCTCCACCGCCGCAAGCTGCGGGAAGGCGTCGATGCAGGCCCGCTCCAGCGCCCGCGGCAAGGCCGCCCCCTCAGCCCTGCCCGGCCACCGCGGGCGTGCCGGCCTCACCGGCGCGGCGGCGCCGGGCCTCGTAGGCCTCGCGGACGATGGCGACGTCGTCGAGGAAGTGGCCGAGCTCGTCGAGGCGCAGGGCCTGCGGGCCGTCCACGAGGGCCTTGGCGGGGTCGGGGTGGAAGTCCACCAGGATCATGTTGGCGCCCGCGATCACCCCCTGGGCGGTGGCGTGGAAGATGTCGAGCAGCCCGTCGGGCGAGGCCTGGCGGCCGCCCACGGAGTGGGAGGGGTCGATGCAGACCGGCATGCGCGTCAGGCGCTTGACCACCGGCACGTGGGCGAAGTCGACGAGGTTGCGGTGGGGGTCGCCGAGGTGGGTCTTGACCCCGCGCAGGCAGAAGACGATGCGGTGGTTGCCCTCGCTGGCGAGGTACTCGGCGGCGTTGAGGGACTCCTCCAGGGTGATGCCGAAGCCGCGCTTGAGCAGCACCGGGAAGTCGTTCTGGCGGCCGACGATCTTGAGCAGCTCGAAGTTCTGCGTGTTGCGGGTGCCGATCTGGAGCATGACCCCGGTGGGCTCGCCGGCGCGGCGCAGGGCCTCGCGGATCTCGTCCACCTGGCTCTCGTGGGTCACCTCCATGGCGACGACGCGGATGCCGTACTTGCCGGCGAGCTCGAAGACCCAGGGCAGGCAGGCCTTGCCGTGGCCCTGGAAGGCGTAGGGGCTGGTGCGCGGCTTGTACGCCCCCATGCGGGTGCAGACCACGCCGTGCTCGGCGAGGGCCCGCATCATCTGCTCCACGTGCTCGCGCGTGTCCACGGCGCACAGGCCCGGGAAGACCTGCAGCCCGTCCTGGTCGAAGCGCACGCCGTTGTACTCGAAGCCGTGGATGCGCGCGGCGTCGCGGTGGCGGCCGAGGATGCGGTAGGCCTCGGAGACGCGGATGACGCGCTCCACACAGGGCAGGCTGGCCATCTCCTCGGCGTCCAGCGCGTGGGTGTCGCCGATGAGGTAGATCTCGGTCAGGACCTGCTGGGCGCCGACCACGTCGTGGACCCGCGCCTCGATGCCGGGCAGCGCCGCCAGGTGCTCCATGAGCGCGCGGAACGCCGGCCCCGCGTGGTCGGTGTTGGGCTCGAGGATCAGGATCATGGCTGCGGCTCGTCCAGGTAGCGCCGGGCCAGCCCGGCGTAGGCGTCGATGCGGCGGTCGCGCAGGAAGGGCCAGATGCGGCGCACGGCCTCGGTGCGGCCGCGGTCGATCTCGGCGAGGAGCACCGTCTCCTCCTCGCCGGCGCTGGCGAGCCACTCCCCCTGCGGGCCGCAGACGAAGCTGGCGCCCCAGAAGCGGATCCCGCCCGCGCCGTCGGGGGCGGGCTCGAAGCCGGTGCGGTTGCAGGCGGCGAGGGGCAGGCCGTTGGCCACCGCGTGGCCGCGCTGCACGGTGCGCCAGGCCTCGAGCTGGCGCGCCTGCTCGTCGGCGGGCTCGGCGGGGTCGAAGCCGATGGCGGTGGGGTAGAGGAGGAGCTCGGCGCCGGCGAGGGCCATCAGCCGCGCCGCCTCCGGGTACCACTGGTCCCAGCACACCAGCACGCCGAGGCGGCCCACCGCCGTGTCCACGGGACGGAAGCCGAGGTCGCCGGGGGTGAAGTAGAACTTCTCATGGTAGCCCGGGTCGTCCGGGATGTGCATCTTGCGGTAGCGCCCCGCGATGCGGCCGTCGCGATCGAGGACCACGGCGGTGTTGTGGCACAGCCCCGGCGCGCGGCGCTCGAAGACCGAGGCGACCACCACCACGCCGTGGGTGCGGGCGGCCTCGGCGAGCCGCTCCGTGGTGGGGCCGGGCACCGGCTCGGCGAGATCGAAGGCGGCCACGTCCTCGCGCTGGCAGAAGTAGGGCGTGCGGTGCAGCTCCGGCAGCACCACCAGGGCGGCGCCGGCGCGCGCCGCCTCGGCGATGCCGTCGAGGCTGCGCGCGAGGTTCGCCTCGGGGGCGCCGTCGCAGCGCTGCTGCACCAGCGCGATGGGGAGCGTGTCCTGGCTCATGGGTCCTCGCCTCTGGGGAGGCGGCATTATCGCATCATCCGGCGCCGGCGAGGCTGCCCGCCGGAAGCTGCATGGTGACGCAGTGGAGGCTGCCGTTCTGGCGCACCAGGGCGCGGCAGTCGATGCCCACGATCTGGCGCCCCGGAAAGAGGGCGCGCAGGCGCTCGGCCGCCGTCTCGTCGGCCGGGCTGCCGTAGGTGGGCAGGAGCACGGCGCCGTTGATGACGAGGAAGTTGGCGTGACTTGCCGGCAGCGGGCGCCCGTCCTCCTCCAGCGGCGGCGGGGGCGGCAGCGGGTGGAGGCGGTAGGGGCTGCCGTCGGCGCGGCGCAGGGCGCGCAGCGCCGCCTCGAGCCCGCGCAGGGTGTCGCGGTCGCGGTGCCCCGGAGGGGGCGGGGCGACGTAGGCGATGTCGGCGGGGGAGCAGAAGCGGGCGAGGGTGTCGATGTGGCCGTCGGTGTCGTCGCCGGCCAGCGCGCCCGCCTCCACCCAGAGGATGCGCCGCACCCCGAGGTGGCGGTGCAGCGCCTCCTCCATGGCGGCGCGGGTGATGCCGGGATTGCGCCGCGGGTCGAGGACGCAGCGGGCGGCGGCGAGCAGCGTGCCGGCGCCGTCGCTGTCGACGGCCCCACCCTCCAGCACCAGCGGCACCGGCTCCCGCGGCGCCTCCCCGAAGAGGCCGGCCTCGTGCAGGCGGGCGGTGATGGCGTCGTCGCGCGCCGCGGGGTACTTGCCGCCCCAGCCGTCGAAGCGGAAGTCCACCACCACGGGGCGGCCGTCCTCCAGCGCCACCAGCGGCCCGTGGTCGCGGGCCCAGGTGTCGTCGCTGGGGGCGGTCGCGAGCAGCAGCCGCCGCGGCGGCAGGTGCCTCAGCCGCGAGGCCACCTCGGCCCGGTGCGCCTCGTCGCGGCAGACCACCACCACCCGCTCGCGCTCGGCCACGGCGGCGGCGATCTCGGCGTAGCAGGTCTCCACCGCGCCGAGGTCGTCGGCCCAGTCGGTGCCCTCGTGGGGCCAGGTGAGGAGGACGCCGTCCTGCGGCGCCCACTCGGCGGGAAGCAGGCGCACCGGTCAGCGGTGGATCACGGTGTCGATGACGTAGCGGCCCTCGAAGTAGACCGTGTAGCGCGGATAGACCCAGCGCGTGATGGGGGGGTCGCCCACCGGCGGCATCTTCACCTGCGGCACGCCGAAGCGGGCCTGGACCTCGTCCATGGTCATGCCGCGGGTCGGTCGCGGCAGCCCCTCGGGGCTGTTGGGCGGCTCCTGGGCGATGGCCTCGATGAGCAGCGTGGCCGCCCTGGCGGGCGCCGCGGCGATCGTCGCGAGCAGGGCGAGGACCGCCGCCTGCGTGCGCAACCCCTTCATCCTGCACCTCCCTCCTGCGCACCGGGACTATAGCACCGGGCGCCGAGCCGCTGCCACACATGGGGGGCGCCTGCCGGTGGCGGCCGCGGCACGGCGCAGATGCCGGGTGACACCGCGCCCTACCCCGGAATGGATGTTGTGTCAGCCCCATGGTCATGACATCGTCATGACGAGGCGGGATGGAGAGGGAGCGCGAAGATGCCTTCCGCCCTGAGGCAGCCGAGCTGCCGGCAGGTGCTCGACCTCCTCCCCGAACCCTTCGTGGTCATCGACCGCGACTACCGCATCGTCGCTGCGAACCAGGCCTATCTGCGCCGCTACGGGGTGGCCGCGGGCGAGGTGGAGGGGCGGCGCTGCCACGAGATCTCGCACCGCTCTCAGGTCCCCTGCAGCCGCAACGGCGAGATCTGCCCGCTGGAGACGTCGATGGCCACCGGCCGGCCAGCCCAGGTCCTGCACGTGCACTTCGATCGCGGCGGGCGCGCCGAGCGGGTGGAGCTTGTGGTCACGCCCATCGTCGAGGGGGGCGAGGTGGCGTTCGTGGGCGAACGCATCCGGCCGCTGGCCGATCCGGACGATGCGGCCGAGCTGCTGGTGGGGCGTTCGCAGCCGATGCTGGAGGTCCTTGCCCTGTTGCGGCGGGTGGCCCAGGCCCAGGTGACGGTGCTGCTCACGGGCGAGAGCGGGGTCGGCAAGGAGCAGGCCGCGCGCTACCTGCATCACCAGTCGTCGCGGGCGGGCGGGCCCTTCGTGGTGGTGGACTGCAGCACGCTCAGCCCCAACCTCATCGAGAGCGAGCTCTTCGGCCACGAGAAGGGCGCCTTCACGGGGGCCAGCACGAGCCGCAAGGGGCTCTTCGAGGCAGCCCACGGCGGCACCCTCTTCATCGACGAGGTGGGCGAGCTCCCCATGGAGCTTCAGGCCCGCCTGCTTCGGGCCCTGGAAGTGGGGGCGGTGCGGCGCGTCGGCTCCACCCACTACCGGCGCGTCGATGTGCGGGTGGTGGTGGCCACCCATCGCGACCTCGTCTCGTGGGTCCGCAGCGGTCGCTTCCGCGCTGACCTCTATTACCGCCTCGCGGCCTTCCCCGTCCGCGTGCCGGCCCTGCGCGAGCACCTCGAGGACGTGCCGGCGCTGGCGGAGCATTTCCTGCGAAGGATGGAAGGAGGCGGGCGCTTCCTGCCCCTGGCCGAGGGGGTGGTGGAGCGGCTCATGTCCTATCCCTACCCCGGCAACGTGCGGGAGCTGCGCAACATCGTGGAGCGGGCGGTGGTGCTGGCGGGCGACGGTCCCATCGAACCCGAGCACGTCGTGTTCCCGGAAGAGCCCACGCACAAGCCTGATCCCGAGCCGCAAGGCAAGGGCCGGCTGCGCAGGATGCGCAGCCCCGGGCCTGAACGGATCCGGGAGGCGCTTCAGCGTGCCGAGGGACATCGCGGGCGCGCCGCGGCGGAACTCGGGATCAGCGAGCGCACCCTTTACCGGTACCTGCGGCGGATGCGCGCGGACGGCGACTGAGGCCTTCCGCACCCGCGGGTACGGATCTTGCTTCCGGCTCCGGCCGATTGGGTCAGGAGGAGTCGGGAGTCGCCATGAACATCTTCTTCCGCCGCTGGAAACTCCGTCCCTGGGTGGTGCCGTCGGTGCTGACCCTGGTTGCGGTGGGTGCGGTCTACGGCGCGGTCTACTATCCCCTCGTCGAAGGCACCAACAGCATGGCCTTCTGCATCTCATGCCACGAGATGCGCACGCCGTACGAGGAGTACAAGGAGTCGCTCCACTACCGCAACCCTTCGGGGGTGCGCGCCGAGTGCCCGGACTGCCACGTCCCGCAAGCCTTCGTGCCGAAGCTGGCGGCCAAGATCCGTGCCGCCAAGGACGTCTGGTTCACCCTCACGGGCAAGATCGACACGCCGGAGAAGTTCCGGGCCCACCGCCTGGAGATGGCGGAGCGGGTCTGGTGGTTCATGGAGCGCACGGACTCCGCCACCTGCCGCAGCTGCCACCAGTGGGACGGCATGGACCTCGGGGAGCAGGACCGCCAGGCGCGGCGCAAGCATGAGACGGCGCAGGAGAGGGGCAAGACCTGCATCCACTGCCACCGCGGCGTCGTCCACCGGCTGCCCGAGCGCGACGAGCCCGATGAACAGGGCGGGGAGGAAGAAGCCGCGACCTGACCGAGGGCGCGCATGTCACGACGATTGTCATGACAGCCATGGTCCCGTCATACCCGAGGGTCGCCTTGCTTGCCCCGAGGAATGCGGGGTGGTCGAGGCAGGGGCGGTGGAGGGCCGTACTGGCACGGACCATGCATGGATGTGCTGACCCCGTTGCCAAGGGTCGTCAAGACCACAAGGACCGAACGACAACCAGGAACCAGGAAGAGGAGGAGCCATGAAGACCGTGGACCGAAAGAAGCTGCTCGCCCTCGCCGGGGGCGTGCTCCTCGCGTCGGGGGCGTTCGCGGCCCCTAGCGGGCGAATGCTCGCCGATACCTGCGCCGGCTGTCACGGCACGGACGGGGTGAGCAACGGTCCGGCCACCCCCACCATCGCCGGGATCTCGAAGACGTATTTCCTGAGCGCCATGCTCGCCTACAAGTACGGAGGGGATGAGGAGAAGATCGAGCAGGCGGCCAAGGCGCTCGGCGTCGATCCCGGCGACATCGAGACCCTGCCCCGCACCTCGACCGTGATGGCGCGCATCGCGCGGGGCTACAGCGACCAGGAGATTCTGGCCATGGCCGATCACTTCGCCTCGAAGAAGTTCGTCGGCCACCGCCAGAAGGTGGACGGGGAGCTTGCGCGCAAGGGCGAGCGCCTGCACAAGGACAACTGCGAGAAGTGCCACGAGGAGGGCGGTCGTGTCGGCGACGGTGCGGGCATCCTGGCCGGCCAGTGGAAGACCTATCTGGAGTTCGCCATCGCGGACTTCCGCAGCGGCGACCGCGCCATGCCCAAGAAGATGCGGGCGAAGATGAAGGACCTCAGCGATGAGGACCTCGAGGCCCTGATCCACTACTACGCCGGCCAGAAGTGAGGGAGGAGGAGATGAGCCAGATCACGCGACGCGACTTCCTGAAGACCGGGGGGGCCCTCGGCGTGGCCGCCCTCACCGGCGTGGTGACGGCGCCGGCCGTCGCCAAGGGGGAGAAGAAGGTGGTGATCGTCGGCGGCGGGCCGGGCGGGGCCACCGTCGCCCACTATATGCGCCGCCTCGACCCCTCCATCGAGGTTACGCTGGTGGAGCGCAACCGCGTCTACCACACCTGCTTCATGAGCAACGAGGTGCTCGGCGGGTTCCGCGACCTCGAGCGCATCCGCTTCGGCTACGATGGCCTCCGCAAGAAGGGGGTGAAGGTGGTGCACGACACCGTGACCGCCATCGACGCGGATGCGCGGAAGGTGCACCTTGCGGGCGGCAAGACCCTCGGCTACGACCGCTTGGTGGTCGCCCCCGGGATCGACTTCAAGTGGGAGACCATCGAGGGCTACGACGAGCAGGTTGCCGGGACCATTCCCCACGCCTGGAAGGCCGGGCCGCAGACGGCGACCCTGCGCAAGCAGCTCGAGGCGATGCCGGACGGCGGGACGGTGGTCATCTGCCCGCCGCCCAATCCCTTCCGCTGCCCGCCGGGGCCCTACGAGCGGGCGAGCCTCATCGCCGCCTACCTCAAGCGGCACAAGCCGCGCTCCAAGATCATCATTCTCGATGCCAAGGCCAAGTTCTCCAAGCAGGGGCTCTTCATGCAGGGCTGGAAGGCCCTCTACGGCTACGGCACCGACAACAGCATGATCGACTGGGTGAGCGGCGAGAAGACCGACTACGGCATCGAGCGGGTGGACGCGGCCACGCGCACGGTGGTCACCAAGTTCGGCGACGCCGTCAAGGGGGATGTCCTCAACGTCATCCCAGCGCAGAAGGCCGGTGCCATCGCCCACGCGGCGGGCCTCACCGATGGCGACTGGTGCCCGGTGAACAAGCAGACCTTCGAGTCCTCCATCCACCCCGGGGTCCACATCCTGGGAGACGCCAGCGTGGCGGCGGCGATGCCCAAGTCGGGCTACGCCGCCAACTCGCAGGCCAAGGTCTGCGCCGCCGCCGTGGTCGCCCTGCTCAACGACCAGGCCCCTCCGGAGCCGTCCTACGTCAACACCTGCTACTCCATCGTCGGGCCCGACTGGGGCATCTCGGTGGCCGCGGTCTACCGCTACAACCGCGAGAAGAACGAGATCGAGGGAGTGAAGGGCGCAGGCGGGCTGACGCCCATGGACGCCACCCCGGAGCATCGGCGCCGTGAGGTGGCCTACGCCCATAGCTGGTTCAACAACATCACGCGCGACATCTTCGGCTGAGGGTGCAAGCATCACCCCTCCGCTCCCAGGGGGCATGGACGCCCCCTCTTTTTTGCGCCATGGTGGGACCATGCGTCTGCCGCCGCTCATCGAGGGGCGCCTCCTGCGCCGCTACCAGCGGTTCCTCGCCGACGTCCGCCTCGCCGACGGCGGCGTGGTCACGGCGCACACGCCCAACACGGGGGCGCTCGCCGGCTGCTGCGATCCGGGCAGCCGCGTCTGGCTGAGCGAGGCCGCGGGCCCGCGCCGCCGCTGTCGCCACACCTGGGAGCTGGTGGAGGCGGCCGGCGGGGTGCTGGTGGGGATCCACACCGGGCGGGCCGAGGCGCTGGTGGGCGAGGCGATCGAGCGCGGGACGGTGGCGGAGCTGGCCGGGGCGCGGGCGCTGCGCGCGCAGGTGCGCTACGGGCGCGAGGGCAGCCGCGCCGATCTCGCCTGCGTCGACGCCGCGGGCCGGCGCTGCCTGGTGGAGGTGAAGAACGTCACCCTCGTGGAGGGGCGCCTCGCCCTCTTTCCCGACGCGCCCACGGCGCGCGGGCGGCGCCACCTGCGCGAGCTCGCCCGCGCCCGCGCCGAGGGGGCGCGGGCGCTGCTCGTCTACTGCGTGCAGCGCGCCGACGCCGAGGCGGTGGCGCCGGCGGCCGCCATCGACCCCGACTACGCGCGGGCGGCGGCCGAGGCCGCCGCGGCCGGGGTGGAGCTCGTCGCCTACCGGGCGGAGGTGGGCCTGCGCGAGATCCGCCTCGTCACCGCCCTGCCCGTGCGCGCGGCCTGAGCCCTGCGGATGCCGCGGCTGTGGTTTAATACGCGCCATGTTCCGCCCCGTCGAGCTCTGGATCGGCCTGCGCTATACCCGCTCGCGTCGGCGCAACGGCTTCATCTCCTTCATCTCGCTGACCTCCATCGCCGGCATCGCGCTGGGCATCACCGCGCTCATCACGGTGCTCTCGGTGATGAACGGCTTCGAGCGCGAGCTGCGCGCGCGCATCCTCGCCATGACCGCGCACGCCACCATCCGCGGCTACGGGGCGCCGCTCGCGGACTGGCCGCAGGTGCTCGAGCATGCCGCGGCGGACCCACGGGTGGCGGGGGCGGCGCCCTTCGTGCGCGTGGAGGCGATGCTGAGCTCGGGGCAGGCGGTGGCCGGGGCCATCGTGCGGGGGATCGATCCGGCGCTCGAGCCGCGGGTCTCCGAGGTGGCGCGGCACATGGCCGCGGGGACGCTGGCGGATCTGGTCCCGGGGGGGTGGGGGATCGTGCTCGGGCGCGAGCTCGCGGCGGCGCTGGGGGTGGCGCCGGGGGACAAGGTCACGGTGGTGGTGCCGCAGGTGCAGGTGACCGCGGCCGGCTTCCTGCCGCGCCTGCGCCGCTTCACCGTGGTGGGGCTCTTCGGCGTCGGCATGTACGAGTACGACCGCGGCCTCGCCCTGATCCACATCGACGATGCGCGCCGGCTGCTGCGGCTGGGGGATGCGGTGACCGGCGTGCGGCTTCGCCTGCACGACCTGTTCGAGGCCCCGCGGGTGGTGCGCGACATCGCCCGTGCCCTGCCCGGGGCCTACCTCGTCAGCGACTGGACGCGTGAGCACGCCAACTTCTTCCGCGCCGTGCGCACGGAGAAGCGGGTGATGTTCGTGATCCTGACCCTGATCGTGGCGGTGGCGGCCTTCAACATCGTCTCCACCCTGGTCATGGTGGTCACCGACAAGGCGAGCCAGATCGCCATCCTGCGCACCCTGGGGGCGTCGCCGGCGAGCATCCTGGCCGTGTTCGTGATCCAGGGGGCGCTCATCGGGGCCGTCGGCACCGCCCTCGGCATCGCCGGCGGGGTCGCCCTCGCCCTCAACGTGGAGACCCTGGTGCCGGCGGTGGAGCGGGCCCTGGGCGTGCAGTTCCTGCCCGCCGACGTCTACTACATCTCGGAGCTGCCCTCGGAGCTGCGCGCCGGCGACGTGGTGCGGATCGGCGGGGTGGCCTTCGCGCTCAGCCTCCTGGCCACGCTCTATCCGGCCTGGCGCGCCGCCCGCGTGCGCCCGGCGCAGGCCCTGCGCCATGAGTGAGGCGGTGCTCGCCTGCCGCGGCCTGCGCCACACCTATGTGGAGGGGGCGCTGCGCACCGAGGTCCTGCGCGGGGTGGATCTGACGGTGCGCGCCGGGGAGCGGGTCGCGGTGGTGGGCGCCTCGGGCTCGGGCAAGAGCACGCTGCTGCACCTGCTCGGGGGGCTCGACCGCCCCACGGCGGGGACGGTGGAGGTGGCCGGGCGGGCGCTCGCCGCCCTCGGCGAGGCGGAGCTCGGTCGCTGGCGCAACCGCCATCTCGGCTTCGTCTACCAGTTCCACCATCTGCTGCCGGAGTTCACGGCGCTGGAGAACGTCGCCATGCCGCTGCTCATCCGCGGCGAGCCGCCGCGGCGGGCGCGGCGCGAGGCCGCCCGCCTGCTCGAGGAGGTGGGGCTTGCGGCGCGCATGGACCACCGTCCGGCCGAGCTCTCGGGGGGCGAGCGCCAGCGCACCGCGGTGGCCCGGGCGCTGGTCACCCGGCCGCGCTGCCTCCTCGCCGACGAGCCCACCGGCAACCTCGACCGGCGCAACGCCGAGCAGGTCTTCGAGCTGATGCTGGCGCTCAACCGCGCCTACGGCACGGCGCTGGTGGTGGTCACCCACGAGCCGCGCCTCGCCGCGCGCATGGACCGGGTCCACGAGCTGGTGGACGGCGTCCTGCGCGAACTCACGGGCGCGACCGCGGCAGCACCAGGTTGAGGACCACGCCCAGCAGCCCGGCCAGCCCGATGCCGGAGACGGAGAAGGCCGCCCCGCCGAGGCTCAGTCCCCCGATGCCCGCCACCAGCATGATGGCGACGATGGCGAGGTTGCGCGGCTCGGTGAGGTCCTCGCCCGAGCGCACCAGGGTGTTGAGCCCCACCACCGCGATGGCGCCGAAGAGCAGGATCAGGATCCCGCCCATGACCGGGGTCGGGATGGTGGAGAGGAAGGCCCCGATCTTGGCGACGAAGGAGAAGAGGATGGCGAAGAGCGCCGCCCAGGTCATGATCGCCGGGTTGAAGGCGCGGGTCAGGGCCACCGCCCCCGAGACCTCCGAATAGGTGGTGTTGGGGGGGCCGCCGAGGAGGGCGGCGAGCGAGGTGGCGAGCCCGTCGCCGAGCAGGGTGCGGTGCACGCCGGGGCGGGCGAGGTAGTCGCGGCCGGTGATGGAGCCGATGGCGAGGACGTCGCCGAAGTGCTCGATGGCGGGCGCGATGGCCACGGGGAGGATGTAGAGCACCGCCTGCCAATTCCATTCCGGGGCGACGAAGCGGGGGAGCGCGAACCAGGGCGCCTCGCGCAGGGGGGTGAAGTCCACGAGGCCGGCGGCGAGGGCGGCGACGTAGCCTGCGCCGACGCCGCACAGGATCGGCACCAGGCGCAGCATGCCGCGCCCGCGCAGGGCCACGGCCACAGTGACCGCGAGCGCCACCGCGGCGACGGCCAGCGCCTTGCCCTGCGGCACCAGGACCTGGCTCCCGTCGCCGCTGCGGCCCATGGCCAGGTGGACCGCCACCGGCGCCAGCACCAGGCCGATGACCATGATCACGGGTCCGGTCACCACCGGCGGCAGCAGCCGGTGCAGCACTGCCACCCCGCGCCAGCGCACCAGCGCCGAGAGCAGCACGTAGACCAGGCCCGCGGCGGCGAGACCCGACAGCGTGGCCGGGATGCCCCAGGTCTTGGTGCCGTGGAGGATGGGGGCGATGAAGGCGAAGGAGGAGGCGAGGAAGACCGGCACCTGGCCGCCGGTGACGAGCTGGAAGAGCAGGGTCCCGGCGCCGGCGGTGAAGAGCGCCACGTTGGGGTCGAGGCCGGTGAGCAGGGGCACCAGCACCAGCGCCCCGAAGGCGACGAAGAGCATCTGCGCCCCCACGATGGCCTCGCGCGGGCGCAGGCGGTAGGCGGTGGGATCGTCGTGGCGTTCGGCGGGCATCGCGGACCTCCCCTGCGCGTGTCGTGGTCGTCGGTCGTCGCGGCTGCTCACTTGGTGCCGAAGATCTTGTCCCCGGCGTCGCCCAGCCCCGGCAGGATGTAGCCGGCGTCGTTGAGGCGCTCGTCGACGGCGGCGACGTAGATGTCGACGTCGGGATGGGCGCGCTCGACGCGTTCGATCCCCTCCGGGGCGGCGACCAGGAACAGCCCGCGGATGGTCTGGCATCCGGCCTCCTTGAGGAGGTCGATGGTGGCCACCACGGTGCCGCCGGTGGCGAGCATGGGGTCGAGCACCAGGGCGAGGCGGTCCTCCAGGTGGCGCGCGGTCTTGAAGTAGTACTGCACCGGCTCGAGGGTCTCCTCGTTGCGGTACATGCCGACGACGCTCACCTTGGCGCTGGGGATGAGCTCGAGCACGCCCTGCATCATGCCGAGCCCGGCCCGCAGCACCGGCACCACGGTGACCTTCTTGCCCTTGATCCGCTCCACCGCCACCGGCCCCGCCCAGCCCTGCACCGTGCGGCGCTCCATGGGCATGTCCTTGGTGGCCTCGTAGGTGAGCAGGCAGGCCACCTCGGAGGCCAGCTCGCGGAAGCTCTTGGTGCTGATGTCGGCGGCGCGCATCAGGCCCAGCTTGTGGCGCACCAGGGGATGGTCGACGACGTGCACGGCCATGGTCGGATCGCTCCTGTGCGGTCAGGACGGGTAGTGCACGATGCTGTGCAGCGGCACCGGGGCGAGACGCCCGCGTCCGCCGAGCCCGTCGAGCTCCACCAGGCACAGCGCCCCCAGGACCTCCACCCCGTGCTCGGTGAGCAGGGTGGCGCAGGCGCCGAGGGTGCCGCCGGTGGCGATGAGGTCGTCGACGAGGACGACGCTGCGGCCCGGCGTCAGGGCGTCGGCGTGGATCTCCACGGCGTCGCTGCCGTACTCGAGCTGGTACTCGATGCGGCGCGTCTCGTGGGGCAGCTTGTCGGGCTTGCGCACCGGCACCAGGCCGACGCCGAGGCGGTAGGCCAGGGGTGCGCCGAAGAGGAAGCCCCGGGCCTCGGGGCAGACCACCGCGTCCGGCCGCCAGCCCGCGCGCCGGCAGATCGCGGCGAGGGCGTCGACGACCTCGCCGAAGACCGGCCCCGATCCCAGCAGCGGCGTGATGTCGCGGAAGACGATGCCGGGCTTCGGGAAATCCGGGATGTCGCGGATGAGGGCGCGGCAGCGCCGCGCAAGCTCCGCCGGATCCCCGCCGTCCATCCTCAGGCCCCTCCCGCGAGGGCGTGGTAGAGCACCAGCGCGGCGGCCAGCGTCCCCATCACGGGGTGGATCGTGCGGGCGCGTCCGGCGAGGAGCTGGACCGCCACCCAAGAGACCACGCCGGCGGTGATGCCGGTGGCGATGGAGTAGGTGAAGGG
The DNA here is from genome assembly GCF_003751635.1 of Inmirania thermothiophila. Classification (NCBI taxonomy): domain Bacteria; kingdom Pseudomonadati; phylum Pseudomonadota; class Gammaproteobacteria; order Chromatiales; family Ectothiorhodospiraceae; genus Inmirania; species Inmirania thermothiophila. Next base: position 756,050 of record NZ_RJVI01000002.1, on the reverse strand, counting down.
CATGGCGACGATGGTGAGGAACGCGGGCACCGCCTGCTCCATCCGCGTCCAGTCGAGCTCGGCCGCGCCGCGCATCATGAGGGCGCCGACCACGATCAGCGCCGGGGCGGTGGCGAGCGCGGGCACCGCCGTGAACAGCGGCGTCAGGAAGAGGGCGGCGAGGAAGAGCAGCGCCACCACCACCGCGGTCAGGCCCGTGCGTCCGCCCTCCTCGACCCCGGTCGCCGACTCGATGTAGGTGGTGACCGTACTGGTGCCGAGGAGCGCCCCGACGGTGGTGCCGGCGGCGTCGGCGAAGAAGGCGCGGCCGGCGCCGGGCAGCCGGCCCTCGCGGTCGAGGAAGCCGCCCAGGCGCCCGACCCCGAGCAGCGTGCCCGCGGTGTCGAAGAAGTCGACGAAGAGGAAGGCCAGGATCACCGGGAGCAGGCTCGCGCGGAAGACCTGCGAGAGGTCCATGGCGAGCAGCGTCTCGCGCGGCAGCGCCGGCGGGGCGACGAGGCGCTGCGGCGCCGGCGCGAGCCCGGCCGCCCAGGCCGCGAGGGTGAGGACGACGATGCCGATGAGGACGGCGCCGCGCACCCCGCGGGCCAGCAGCGCCCCCATGAGGAGGACCCCGGCGAGGGCGAGGAGCACCTTCGGCTGGTGGAGATCGCCGAGGGTGACCAGGGTCGCCGGGTGGTCCACGGTGAGGCCCGCGTTCTCGAACCCGATGATGGCGAGGAAGAGCCCGATGCCGGTCATGGTGGCGATCTTGATCTCGCGCGGGATGGCGTCGATGACCCGCGCGCGCGCCCCCGAGGCCGCGAGCAGCATGAAGAGCAGGCCCTCGACGAAGACCGCGGTGAGGGCCACCGGCCACGGCACCCCCATGCCCTGGACCACGCCGAAGGTGAAGTAGGCGTTGAGGCCCATGCCCGGCGCGAGGGCGAAGGGGAAGTTGGCCCAGAGCCCCATCACCAGCGTCGCCAGGGCGGAGGCCAGCGCCGTCGCCGCGGCCACGTCCGCCGCCGGCATCCCGGTGGCGGAGAGGATCTGGGGGTTGACGAAGAGGATGTAGGCCATGGTGAGGAAGGTGGTCACCCCGGCCCGGATCTCGGTGCCCACGCTGCTGCCCCGGGCGCGGATCTGGAACAGCCGTTCGAGGGTCTCCATGGGGAGCGGCTCCCTGGGATGTCGGGTGCGGGTGCTGCGGGCGCGCGGCCCGGGCGCGATGGGGCCGCGAGCCTACCACGGGAAGGCCCGGCGGGGAAGGGCGGCGGCGCTCAGCCGACCGGTCGGCGCCGGCCGCGCCAGGCCCGCAACACGTGCAGGCGCCAGAGGATGCGGGCGCCGGCGTAGCCGGCGGCCGAGCTCACCGTGCCGCAGATCAGACAGCCGAGCAGGAGTGGGCGCCAGACGGCGCCGAGCTCGCTGCCGAGCCACCGGAACGAGACCTCGAAGGGGACCGCCGCCTCGTGGGTGCCCAGGATCGCCGCCCCCACGTGGTAGGCGAAGAGGAAGATCGGGCCCATGGTGAGGGGGTTGGTCAGCCACACGCCGACCACGGCGATGGGCAGGTTCACCCGCAGCAGCAGGGCCACGAGCGCGGCCAGCGGCATCTGGCCGACGATGGGCAGGAAGGCCACGAAGAGGCCCACCGCGAGGCCGCCCGCCACCGAGCGGCGGTTGAGGTGCCAGAGGTTGGGGTCGTGCAGGCGTGCGCCGAGGACGCGCAGGTGCGGGTGCGCCCGCAGCGCCTCGTCGGCGGGCAGGTAGCGGCGCAGCAGCTTTCGCGGCATCGGTGCGGGTTCTCGCCTGCAGGCCGCTTCGATACTATCGATGCGGACGGTTCAAGGGAAGGGACCGATGCTCGCGGCCGCGGCCGCCTTCGCGGCAGGGATCGTCGTCCTCCAGCTCCTGCCCGCCCCCCCGCCCGCGGCGGCGGCCGCGGCGCTGCCGGGGCTGGCCTGGATCGCCTGGCGGATGCCCCGGCTGCGGCCGGCGGCGCTGGCCGCGGCGGGGTTCCTGTGGGCCGCGGTGGCGGCGCGGGAGGTCCTCGCGGAGCGGCTGGATCCCGCCCTCGAGGGCGTGGACCTCGCCGTCACCGGCCTCGTCGCGGCGCCCCCCGCCTGCGACCGCCGGCGCTGCCGCCTCGAGCTCCTGGTGGAGGGCGCGCGGCGCGACGGCGTCTCCGTGACCGTCCCGCGCCGGGTGCGCCTGTCCTGGTACGGGCCGCGGCCCGCCCTGGCGCCGGCCGATCGTCTCGCGCTGGCGGTCCGGCTCCGGCGTCCCCAAGGGCTCGCCAACCCCGGCGGCTTCGACTACGAGCGCTGGCTCGCCGCGCACGGCATCGGCGCCGTGGGCTACGTCCGCCGCGCGCTGGCGCCGCCGCACTGCTGCGGCGGGGGGGCGTGGCTGCGGCTGCAGCGCTGGCGGCACCGGCTCGCCGGGCGCATCGCGGCCGCGGTCCCGGACCCCGACGGCGCCGCCCTCGTCGCCGCGCTGGCCACGGGCGTGCGCGCGGGCCTCGGCGACGCCCACTGGGACGTGCTCCGGGCCACCGGCACCGGCCATCTCATGGCCATCTCGGGCCTGCACGTGGGCCTGGTGGCGGGGCTCGTGCTGGCCGTGGCCGGGCGGCTGTGGGGGCGGGTGCCCGCGCTCGCGCTGCGGGTCCCCGCGCCGGTGGCGGCGGCCTGGGCGGGGCTTGCCGCTGCCGCCGCCTATGCCGCCGTCGCCGGGCTCTCGGTGCCCACGCGGCGGGCCCTGGTGATGCTCGCGGTGGTGCTCGGAGCGCGCGTCCTGCGCCGCCCCCTCGCGCCCGGGCGGGCGCTCGGGATCGCGCTTGCGGCGGTCCTCGGCGCCGATCCCCTCGCGGTGCTCGAGGCCGGCACCTGGCTCTCCTTCGCCGCGGTGGCGGTCCTCGCCGCGTCCCTCGGCGGCGGCGGGGTGCGGCGCATGCTGCGGGCGCAGGCGGCCCTGTTCGTGGGTCTCGCCCCGGTGCTGGCGGCGGTCTTCGGCGGGATCTCGTGGCTTGCGCCGGCGGCCAACCTGGTGGCGGTGCCCTGGACCGGGCTCGTGGTGGTGCCGGCGGCCCTTGCCGGGGTGGGGCTCGAGGTTGCGGGCCTCGACGGCGGCCCCGCCTTCCGCGCCGCCGGCCTGCTGGCGGCTCCACTGTGGGAGGGGCTCGCGTGGCTCGCCGAGGGGGCCGGGGGCATGCTCTGGCTGCCGCGCCCCGCGCCGTGGGCGCTGGCCGCCGCGGGGCTCGGCGCTGCGGCCTGGCTCGTCACGCGCGGACTTCCGGGGCGGCCCCTCTGGCTCGCCCCGCTGCTGGCCCTTGCGGTCCCGCCGCCGCGCCCGCCACCCGGCGAGGCCTGGGCGACCTTTCTCGACGTCGGTCAGGGGCTTGCGGTGGTGGTGGAGACGGCGCGCCACACGCTCCTCTACGACACCGGTCCGCGCCTGGGCCCGACCCTCGATGCCGGGGGCGCCGCCGTCGTGCCGTTTCTTCGCGCCCGGGGGGTGCGGCGGCTGGACCGGGTGGTGGTCAGCCACCCGGACGGGGACCACGTAGGGGGGCTGGCCTCCGTCCTCGGCGCGATCCCGGTGCGCCGCATCGACAGCGCCGACCCCGGCCGGGTCGGCGGTGCACCGTGCCGCGCCGGCGGGACCTGGACCTGGGACGGGGTGCGGTTCCGCTACCTCTGGCCGCCCGGCCCCGGGGCCGGCAACGACGCCTCCTGCGTGCTGCGCATCGAGGCCGGCGGGTCGGCGCTGGTCCTTGCCGGCGACATCGAGCGGCGCACCGAGGCGCGGCTGGTGGGCGGCGGTGCGCCGCTCCGGGCCGAGGTCCTCGCTGCCCCCCACCACGGCAGCGCCACCTCGTCGTCCGCAGGCTTCGTGGCCGCGGTCCGTCCCCGCCACGTGGTCTTCTCCGTGGGCTACCGCAACCGCTACGGCTTCCCGCGCCCCGAGGTGGCGGCCCGCTACCGCGCCCTCGGGGCGCGGTCGTGGCGCACCGACCGGGAAGGGGCGGTGCGCGTGACGCTCGCCGCGCGCGGGGTGGCGGTGGCGGGGTGGCGGCGCACGGCCCGGCGCTGGTGGCGGGAGGCCCCGGCGGACGGTTGCGGCGACGGGGCGCTGCGGTGCACCATGGCCCCGCCATGAGCGGCCGCGTCCAGGAGATGCTCGCCGACTTCCTGCGCACCGAGGCGGGGGGCGCGGTGCTGCTGCTTGCCGCCGCGGTGCTGGCGCTGGGGCTCGCCAACTCGCCCCTGGCCGGCGCCTACGAGGCCCTTCTCACGACGCCGGTGGCGGTGCGCGTCGGCGCCCTCGAGGTGGCCAAGCCGCTGCTGCTGTGGATCAACGACGGCCTCATGGCCGTCTTCTTCGTGCTCGTGGGGCTCGAGGTCAAGCGTGAGGCCCTGGAGGGGGAGCTGCGCGGGGTCGAGCGCATGGTGTTGCCGGCGCTGGCCGCCCTCGGCGGGATGGCGGGTCCGGCCCTGGTCTACGTCGCGGTCAACTGGGGCGACCCGGTGGCCCTCAACGGCTGGGCGATCCCCGCCGCCACCGACATCGCCTTCGCCCTCGGCGTGCTGTCGCTGCTGGGGACGCGGGTGCCCCCGGCGGTGAAGATCTTCCTGCTGTCCCTGGCGATCTTCGACGACCTCGGGGCGATCGTGGTCATCGCCCTCTTCTACAGCGGCGACCTCTCCGGCCCGGCGCTCGCCTTCGCCGGTCTCGGCGCGGTGGTGCTGGCGGCGCTCAACCTCGCGGGGGTGCGCCGCCTCGCCCCCTACGTCCTCACGGGCGTCTTCCTCTGGGTGTCGGTGCTGAAGTCCGGCGTCCACGCCACCCTCGCCGGGGTGGCGGTGGGGCTCGCCATCCCCATGCGCGCGGCCGACGGGAGCTCGCCCCTCAAGGAAGTGGAGCATGCCCTGCACCGCTGGGTCGCCTACGGGATCCTGCCGCTGTTCGGCTTCGCCAACGCCGGCATCGGCCTCGGTGGCGCGGGGCTCGCCCACGCCCTCCACCCGGTCAATCTCGGCATCGCCCTCGGGCTCGTCCTGGGCAAGCCGCTGGGGGTCGCGGGGACGGTGTGGCTGGCGGTGCGGGCGGGCCTGGTGCGGCTGCCCCGGGCGATGACGCCGGCGGTCCTTTGGGGGATCGGGGTTCTGTGCGGCATGGGCTTCACCATGAGCCTCTTCATCGGCTCGCTCGCCTTCGAGCACGCGGGCGAGGCCTTCGCCGCCGACTACCGCGTGGGCGTCGTCGCCGGCTCGCTCGTCGCCGGCGCCGCCGGCTACCTGCTGCTGCGGAGGGCGTTGCCGCGGCCGTCGTGAGGCCGCCGCTTCGTATATGATGGTGCCGCCCGCCGCAGGCGGGCGCCGTCCAAGGGGGGGAGTCGTGCTCGAGCTGGTGCAGTCCGGCGGCTGGCTGATGATCCCGATCCTGGCCTGCTCGGTGATCGCCCTCGCGATCATCGGCGAGCGGCTGTGGGCGCTGCAGGCGCGGCGCGTGATCCCGCGGCACCTGGTCGCCCAGGTCTGGCACCTGCACCGCAACGGCCAGCTCGACGCCGAGCGCATCGCCCAGCTGCGCCGCGGTTCCATGCTCGGGCGCATCCTCGCCGCGGGCCTGGTCAACATGCACCACGACCGCGAGATCATGAAGGAGGCCATCGAGGACACCGGCCGCCAGGTGGTGCACGAGCTGGAGCGCTACCTCAACGCCCTCGGCACCATCGCCGCCATCACCCCGCTGCTGGGGCTGCTGGGCACGGTCATCGGCATGATCCAGGTCTTCAACGCCATCGTCACCCACGGCGTGGGCAACCCCAGCGTGCTCGCCGACGGGATCTCGCAGGCGCTGATCACCACCGCCGCGGGGCTCTCGGTGGCGATCCCGAGCCTGATGTTCTACCGCTACTTTCGCGGCCGCGTGGACGACTTCGTGGTGCGCATGGAGCAGGAGGCCCTGCGCATGATCGAGGTCATGCACGGGGAGCGCGAGCGCGAGGGCGAGGGATGAGGTTCCGCACCCGCGAGCCCGAGGAGCCCTCGGTCAACCTCACGCCCCTGATCGACGTCGTCTTCCTGCTCCTGATCTTCTTCATGGTCTCCACCACATTCCAGCGCGAGGCCGAGCTCGAGATCCAGCTCCCGGAGGCGAGCGGCGAGCCGCGCGAGGAGGCGCCCAAGGAGCTGGAGGTGGCCATCGACGCCCAGGGCCGCTACTTCGTGGACCGCCAGGCCCTGGCGAACACCCGGCTCGCGACCCTGGTGCGGGCGCTGGAGCAGGCGGTGCGCGAGGGCGGGCGGGAACGGCCCGTGGTGATCCTCGCCGACGGGCGCACCCCCCATGAGGCGGTGATCCGTGCCCTCGACGCCGCGCGCCGGGTCGGCCTCTACCGCATCACCTTCGCCACCCGCGAGCCGGAGGAGGGCGCGGAGGCCGGCACCCGGTGATGGCGCTGGAGCGGGCCTGGTACGGGCCGCGCCACCATCCGCTGGCGCTGCTGCTGGCGCCCCTCGGTCTCCTCTACTGCGGCCTCGCGGCGGCGCGGCGCGGACTCTACCGCCGCGGCCTGCTCGCCCGGCACGACCCCGGCGCCCCGGTGGTGGTGGTGGGCAACCTCACCGTCGGCGGCACCGGCAAGACCCCGCTCGTGGCCTGGATCGTGGCGCACCTCGGGGCGGCGGGCCGGCGGCCCGGGATCGTCGCCCGCGGCTATGGCGGGCGGTCGCGGTGGTGGCCTCGGCGGGTGGAGCCCGGGAGCGATCCCGACGAGGTGGGCGACGAGCCGGTGCTGCTCGCGCGGCGCACGGGGGTCCCGGTGTGGGTGGGTCCGGACCGCGTGGCGGCGGCGCGACGGGCGGTGGCCGAGGGCTGCGACGTCCTCGTTGCCGACGACGGCCTGCAGCACGAGCGCCTGGCGCGCCGGGTCGAGATCGCCGTCGTCGACGGGGCGCGCGGGCTCGGCAACCGGCGCTGCCTGCCCGCGGGACCGCTGCGCGAGCCGGCGCGGCGGCTCCGGGAGGTGGACCTCGTGGTCGCCCACGGCGGCGGCTGGCCCGGCGCCCACCGCCTGCGGCTCGAGCCCGAGGGGGTGGTGGAGCTCGCCACCGGGGCGCGGCGCGCCGAGCCCGCATCCCTCGGCCCGCGGGTCCACGCCGTGGCCGGCATCGGCCATCCCGAGCGCTTCTTCGACGCCCTGCGCGCCGCCGGCCTCGAGGTCGCGGCCCATCCGTTTCCGGACCATCACCGCTTCCGGCCGCAGGAGCTCGCCTTCGGCGACGGCCTGCCGGTCCTGATGACGGAGAAGGATGCGGTAAAATGCGCGCGTTTCGCCCGTCCCGGGCTCTGGTACGTGCCGGTGCGGGCCGTGGTCGACGAGGCCTTCGGGGCCCGGCTGCTGGCCCTGCTCGAGGGGGAGTGAGATGGACAAGCGCCTGCTGGAGATCCTCGTCTGCCCGCTGTGCAAGGGTCCCCTCGTCTACCGGCGCAAGGAGCAGGAGCTGGTCTGCAAGGCGGACCGGCTCGCCTATCCGATCCGCGACGACATCCCCGTGATGCTGGAGGAGGAGGCGCGGCGGCTGGCCGAGGACGAGGAGGTCTGACGCGCCGGCGTGACCGCCTTCGTCGTCGTCATCCCCGCCCGGCACGGCGCCAGCCGGCTGCCGGGCAAGCCGCTGCGGCCGCTGGCCGGCCGGCCCCTGATCGCGCACGTGTGCGAGCGTGCCCTGGCCTCGGGCGCAGCGCAGGTCCTGGTGGCGACGGACGACGAGCGCATCGCCGCGTGCGCGCGGGCCGCGGGGGCCGAGGCGGTCATGACCTCGCCCGCGCACCGCTCCGGCACGGAGCGCATCGCCGAGGTGGCGGAGCGCCTCGGCTGGGACGAGGGGCGCATCGTCGTCAACCTCCAGGGGGACGAGCCGCTGGTGCCGCCGCAGCTCGCCGCCGAGGCCGCGGCGCTGCTCGCCCGCTCGGGGGCGGCGGTGGCGACCCTGGCGGCGCCCCTCGAGACCCCTGCGGCGCTCTTCGACCCCAACGTGGTGAAGGTGGTGTGCGACGCCGCCGGGCGCGCGCTCTATTTCAGCCGCGCCCCGGTGCCGTGGGCGCGCGAGGCCTTCGCCGGGGGGGCGCCGCCGGCCCTCCCGCCGGCCGGGGCGTGGCTGCGCCACATCGGCATCTACGCCTACCGCGCGGGCTTCCTCCGCCGCTACGCGGGGCTGCCGCCTTCGCCGCTGGAGGCGGTGGAGGCCCTCGAGCAGCTGCGGGTCCTGTGGCACGGCGAGGCCATCGCGGTGGGGATCACGGCGCACCGCCCCGGGCCCGGCATCGACACCGAGGCGGATCTCGCCGCGGCGGAGGCGATGCTGCGGGAGGGCGGCCGGCGCGGCGCAAACGGGGGGGATTCAGGATGAGCGGGGAGCAGGGGATCGGCGTCCTCTTCGTGTGCATGGGCAACATCTGCCGCTCGCCCACGGCGGAGGGCGTCTTCCGGCGGCTGCTGGCGGAGTCGCCCCTGGCCGGCCGGGTGCGGGTGGACTCGGCCGGGACCCACGCCTACCACGTGGGCGAGCCGCCGGACCCGCGCGCCCAGGCCGCCGCCGCCGCGCGGGGCATCGACCTCGCGGGGCTGCGGGCGCGGGTGGTGACGGTGGCGGACTTCGACCGCTTCGACCACGTTCTCGCCATGGACCGGGACAATCTGCGCGCCCTCGAGCGCATCTGCCCGCCGGGTCGCGAGGATCGGCTGCGGCTGCTCATGTCCTTCGCCCCGGAGACGGGGGTGGAGGAGGTGCCCGATCCCTACTACGGCGGAAGCCGCGGCTTCCAGCACGTGCTGGATCTGGTGGAAGCGGCCTGCCGCGGGCTGCTCGCGCACCTCGAGCGCGCGCACGCCGCGCCGTGCTAGCCCCGGCCGGCAGGGGCGGCCGCGGGGGCGCCCCTGCCGGTCCGCGGCGCCCGCCCCGGGATCAGGCGTCCTTCTTCGCCTCGCCCGCGTCGCCGTCCCCGGCCTGTGGCGCCGGGGCGCCGCCGGATGCCGCCGCGTCGGCGGGCGCCGGTGCCGCGGGGCGGGGCGCGGGGCCGGCGTCGGCCTTCGGGGCCGGGTCGCGTGCGGGCTCCGCCGCGGGTCCTGCCTCGCCGGGCGCGGGCATCGGCGGGCGGTCTTCCGCCGGCGCGGCGGACGGGGATGCCCCGGCATCCTCCCGCCGCGCCTCGGGTGCCGGGCGTCCTTCGGGCTCCCCCGCCGTCACCGGCGGCTCCTGCGCCGAGGCGTCTGCGCCCTGGGCGGCCTCCGGCGCCGCTTGGCGGCGGGAGCGCCGGCGCCCGCCGCGGCGGCGTGCACGGCGGCGCCCCTCACCGGCGCCTTCGGCGCCGCCTTCAGTCGCGGCCTCGGGTGCGGCCTCGGCGTCCGGGGCCGCCTGGGCGGGCGCGGACGGCTTCACTTCCGGCTGCTTGGGCGCGGGCGGCGCCTCGGCGGCGGGCCGGCCGTTCCCCGGCGGTGGCACGGCTGCGGCCTTCTCGTCCCCGGCACCGGACGATGGGGCCCGCGCCTCGCCGCGGGCTGCGGCGCCGCCGTCCCCGTTGCGCCGCTTGCGGCTGCGGCTGCGGCGGCTGGCCTCCGCCTTGCTCCCGTTGCGCGGGCCAGGCCCCAGCTCGGTGCGGGCGGGGGCCGCCTTGGCGGCCGGGCGTGCGGCCGGCCGCGCCCGCTCCTGCTCCTTCTCCTCCTCTCGGGGTGCACCGAACAGGGTGTGGAGCAGATGGCGCAGGAAGCCGCCGGCGCGACGGGCCTCCTCGCTCGGCGAGGGCTCGCTCGTGGGCGCGGGCCGCGGCGGCGCCACGGCACGCACCGCCGGCTCCTCCGTCGGGCCCTTGGGGCCGGAACCCGCCGGGACCGGGGTCTCCGGCCGGCGGATGCGCTCGTAGCTCGGTTGGGCGTCGGCCTGGGCCTCGCCGAGCCGCTGCCGTTCCACCTCGTAGTGCGGCGTCTCCATGTAGGGGTCGGGCACCAGGATCACCTGGACCTTGTGCCGCGCCTCGATGGTGTTGATGTCGGCGCGCTTCTCGTTGAGGAGGTAGGAGGCCACCTCCACCGGCAGCCGAGCGACGACGCGGGCGGTGTTCTCCTTCATGGCCTCCTCCTCCACGAGGCGGAGGATGGCGAGGGCGAGGGAGTGGACGCTGCGGATGGTGCCGTGCCCCTTGCAGCGCGGGCACACGATGTGGGTGGATTCGCCGAGGGAGGGGCGCAGGCGCTGGCGCGACATCTCCAGGAGCCCGAAACGGGAGATGCGCCCCACCTGGACGCGGGCGCGATCCTGCTTGAGGGCCTCGCGCAGCCGGTTCTCCACCTCGCGCTGGTTGCGCGAGGGGCCCATGTCGATGAAGTCGATGACGATCAGCCCGCCGGTGTCGCGGATGCGCAGCTGGCGGGCGATCTCGTCGGCCGCCTCGAGGTTGGTGTTGAGGGCCGTCTCCTCGATGTCCGCCCCCTTGGTGGCGCGGGCGGAGTTGACGTCGATGGTGGTCAGGGCCTCGGTGTGGTCGATGATGATGGCGCCGCCGGAGGGCAGCCGCACCTCGCGCTGGAAGGCGGTCTCGATCTGGCTCTCGATCTGGAAGCGACTGAACAGCGGCATGCTGTCGCGGTAGAACTTGATCTTGCCGGTGACGTGGGGCATCACCTGGCGGGCGAACGCCTGCGCCTGCAGGAAGACGTCCTCGTCGTCGATGAGGACCTCGCCGATGTCGGCGCGCAGGTAGTCGCGCAGGGCGCGGATGATGACGTTGCTCTCCTGGTAGATGAGGAAGGGCGCCGGGCGCTCCTCGGCGGCGCGCTGGATGGCGTCCCACAGGTGCAGCAGGTAGTCGAGGTCCCACTGCAGCTCCTCCACCGAGCGGCCCACCCCGGCGGTGCGGACGATGACGCCCATCCCCGCGGGCACCTCGAGCTGGCTCAGCGCCTCGCGCAGCTCGCTGCGGTCCTCGCCCTCGACGCGGCGGGAGACGCCGCCGGCGCGGGGGTTGTTGGGCATGAGCACGAGGTAGCGGCCGGCGAGACTGACGAAGGTGGTCAGGGCCGCGCCCTTGGTGCCGCGCTCCTCCTTGTCGATCTGGACGATGAGCTCCTGGCCCTCGCGCAGCGCCTCCTGGATCGTGGGGCGGCCCTGGCCGTTGCGGGCCTCCTCGCGGAAATAGCTGCGCGCGATCTCCTTGAGGGGGAGGAAGCCGTGGCGCTCGGCGCCGTAGTCGACGAAGGCGGCCTCGAGGCTGGGCTCGATGCGGGTGATGCGACCCTTGTAGACGTTGGCCTTCTTGCTCTCGTGTCCCCGGGTCTCGATGTCGAGGTCATAGAGGCGCTGGCCGTCCACCAGCGCCACGCGCAACTCCTCCGGCTGGGTTGCGTTGATGAGCATGCGCTTCATGAAAACGCCCTCTGGCGCCTTGTGCCGCGCCGAGGCACTGCCGTGCACGCGTCGCCTTCCGCAGGGGGACGATCACGTGTTCGCCGCCCCCGCCGCCTCGCGGCGGCCGGGCGGGCTGGACGATGGGTGGGCTGTATGGGAGGGTGGCCGTCTTGCGCGTTCCTCTCGTGCGGCGGCTGGGTGTCTCAGGCGGCCGCCGGTCCCCGGTCACGCTCCCGGCGAGCGCCGTGGGGGCGCCCCTCCGCGAGCTCCGAAACCCTGCGTTCCAGTCCAAGCAGTCTGCGGCGTGGACCCAGGCGCGAGTCCGTCATCGCTCACGTCCGAGGGCCGAGCGATGTTGGCCCTTTGCATGTGCAAGCGGCCCCTCCGCACGGAAGGGCCGCGGCAAACCGTTCTTTCAAAGCCCGGCTACTATAGCAACCGCGGCCCGGCACCGGCAACGCGCGCGGTGGTATGATGGCGGCCATGGCGTCGCGGCAGGAGGGCGCGGCGGCGGCCGCGCGCTGGCTCGAGGTCGGCGCCGAGCACGCCGGGCAGCGCATCGACAACTTTCTCATCCGCGAGCTGCGGGGCGTGCCCCGCAGCCGCATCTACCGCATCCTGCGCACCGGCGAGGTGCGGGTCAACGCGGGCCGTGCCCGCGCGGGATACCGGCTGCAGCCGGGCGACCGGGTGCGGATCCCGCCGCTTCGCGCCGCCGAGCGCCTGGCGCCGCGGCCGGACGAGGGCCTCGCCGCCCGCATCGCGCAGGCGATCCTCTACGAGGACGAGGCCGTGCTGGTGCTGGACAAGCCCGCGGGGGTCCCGGTGCACGCCGGCAGCGGCTACGGCTACGGCGTAATCGAGGCGCTGCGCTCGGTGCATCCGCAGGGACGGGCGCTGGAGCTGGTGCACCGGCTCGACCGCGACACCTCCGGCTGCCTGCTCCTCGCCAAGGGGCGGGCGGTCCTGCGTGCGCTGCACCGGGCGTGGCGCGAGGGCGGCGTCGACAAGGGCTATCTCCTGGTGGTGCACGGCACCTGGCCGGCGGGGCTGCGGGAGGTGGGGGAGGCGCTCGCCCGTCAGGGCGATCGGGTGGTGGCCGATCCGGCGGGGCGGCGGGCGCGGACCCGCTTCCGCGTCCGCGAGCGGCTGCCCGCGGCGACCCTCCTCGAGGCCCACCCGCTCACCGGGCGCATGCACCAGATCCGGGTCCACGCCGCGGCGGCGGGGCACCCGATCCTGGGTGATCGGCGCTACGGCGAGCGCGCCCGCGACCGCGCCCTGGGGGTGCCGAGGCTGTGCCTGCACGCCGCCTGGCTGGCGCTCGCGCACCCGGCGGGCGGGCGGCGGCTGCGGGTGGAGGCGCCGCTGGAGGGGCGGCTTGCGGCCTTCCTCGAGGCCCTCCGGCAGGGGCGGGCGGGATGAGGCGGATGCGGCTGATCGTCTTCGACTGGGACGGGACGCTGATGGACTCGGAGGCCCGCATCGTCTCCTGCATCCAGGCGGCGGCCCGCGAGATGGGGCTTGCGCCGCTCGCGCGCGAGCGCGCCCGCGAGGTCATCGGCCTCGGCCTGCGCGAGGCCCTGGAGCGGCTCTTCCCCGGCTGCGACGCAGACTTCCGCGAGGCCTACACGGCGCACTACCGCCGCCACTTCCTGGAGCTCGACCCCACGCCCCAGGCGCCCTTTCCGGGGGCGCTGGAGACGGTGCGGGCGCTGCGGGAGGCGGGATACCGCGTCGCCGTGGCCACCGGCAAGAGCCGGCGCGGGCTCGAGCAGGCGCTGGCGGAGACCGGGGCGGCGGGGCTGTTCGACGCCACGCGCTGCGCCGACGAGACCCGCTCCAAGCCCCACCCGCAGATGCTGCTGGAGCTGATGGAGACCATCGGGGCGGCGCCCGAGGAGACGCTCATGGTGGGGGACACCGAGTACGACATGGAGATGGCGCGGCGCGCCCGCGTGCTGCCGGTGGCGGTGGGCTGCGGGGTCCATCCGCCGGAGCGGCTGCTGCGCCACCGCCCGGCGGCGCTCCTCGACGACGTGTGCGGGCTCCCGGCGTGGCTCGCGCGGGTGCGGGAGGCGCTGGCATGAGCGAGCGCAAGGAGCCGACCCTGGGGCGGGACCCCTGGCGGGAGGTGACGAGCGCGGGTGGTGCCGGCTGGGAGCGGCGCGCCCTCGAGCGGCTCCTCATGGAGGGGCTGCGCGAGCAGCGGCGGGCGCGGCGCTGGGCCTACGCCTTCCGCTTCCTGGTGCTGGCCTACGTGGTGGCGGTCACGGCGCTGCTGGTGGCGGCGGCCGGGGCGGGCGTGCTGGAGGTGGCGGGGGGACCCTACACCGCGGTGGTGCGGCTCGAGGGGGTGATCAGCGAGGACGGCGGCGCCGACCTGCAGGCGGTGGTGCGCGGCCTCGAGCAGGCCCTGCGCGATGACGATGCGGCGGCGGTGATCCTGCGCATCAACAGCCCCGGGGGCAGCCCGGTGGCGGCGGGGCAGCTCTACCGCGAGATCCGCCGCCTGCGCGAGCGCCACCCCGACCGTCACCTCTATGCCGTGATCACCGACATCGGCGCCTCCGGGGCCTACTACGTGGCCGCGGCGGCCGAGCGCATCTACGCCGACCCGGCCAGCCTCGTCGGCTCCATCGGCGTGCGCATGGACGGCTTCGGCTTCGTGGAGGCGCTGCGCAAGCTCGGCATCGAGCGCCGCCTGCTCACCGCCGGCGAGCACAAGGGGATGCTGGATCCCTTCCTGCCCCTGCGCAAGGACGAGCAGGCCCATGTCCAGCGCATGCTCCGGCAGATCCACGAGGACTTCATCGCCGCCGTGAAGGCGGGGCGGGGCGGGCGCCTCAAGGACGACACGCGCATCTTCTCGGGGCTGGTCTGGACCGGGCGCGAGGCCCTGGAGCTGGGGCTCGTGGACGGGCTCATGAGCCCCGCCGAGGTGGCCCGGGAGGTGGCCGGCGCCGAGCGGCTGCGCGACGTCACGCCGGACGACGGGATCCTCTCGCGGCTCGCGCGCGAGGTGGGCGCGGGGGCCGGCGAGGCCCTGGCGCGCATCCTCGCGGGCGCCGCGCTGCCCCGCGGCTGAGGGCCTCAGGGCACCGCGACGCCGGCCGCGGCGAGGAAGTCCACGAGGCGGATGAGAGGCAGGCCCACGAGGGCCGTGGGGTCCTCCCCTTCCATGGCCCGGAAGAGGGCGATCCCGAGGCCCTCGCTGCGGAAGCTGCCGGCGCAGTCGTAGGGGCGCTCCCGCGCGAGGTAGCGCTCGATGCGCTCCGGGTCGAGGGTGCGGAAGCGCACCCGGAACGGGACCACGTCCGTCTGCGCCGCGCCCGTGGCCGCATCCAGCAGGCAGAGCCCGGTGAGGAAGGTGACGGTGCGGCCGGAGGCGGCGGCGAGCTGCGCCCGCGCCCGCTCGTGACCGCCGGGCTTGGTGAGCAGCGTGCCGTCCTCGAGGACCGCCACTTGGTCCGAGCCGATGACGAGGGCGTCGGGGAAGGCGGGGGCGACGGCGCGGGCCTTGGCCTCGGCGAGGCGCGCCACCAGCGCGGCGGGCGCCTCGCCCGCGCGCGGCGTCTCGTCCACGCCGGGGGCGGCGGTGGCGAAGGGCAGGCCGAGGCGCGCGAGCAGCTCGCGCCGGTAGGGCGAGGTGGAGGCGAGGACGATGCGTCGGCTCATCCGGCGGGCTCGATCTCGATCAGGGCCTCGTCCGGGTTGACGCGGTCGCCCTTGGCGACGTGGACGGCCTTGACGCGGCCGGCCACCGGCGCCTGGACCTCGGTCTCCATCTTCATGGCCTCGGTGACGAGCACCGGGTCGCCCGCCTGGACCTCGTCGCCCTCCTTGACCAGCACCTCGACCACGGTGGCCGGCATGGAGGTGGTGACGTGGCCGGGACCGGTGGCGCGGGGCCGGCCGCTGGCCCCGGCGGCGGCCCCGGGCACGGGGCGGCCGTCCTCGCCGAGCAGCACCTCCTCGAGGGTCTCCACCAGGACCTCCTCCGGCACCCCGTCCACCACCAGGTAGTAGGGCCGGCTGCCCTGGCCGCGGTGGCCGCTGCCGGTGACCCGGATCTCGTAGGTCTCGCCGTGGATGGTGACCTTGAACGCCACCGGTGCGGCCTGCGGCCCCGCGTCGGCGGCGGGGGCGGCCGGGGGCTCCAGCGGCTCGGGGGTGAGGGTGCCGGCCTGGCGCTCCTCGAGGAAGCGGCGGCCGACGTCCGGGAACATGGCGAAGGTGAGCACGTCCTCGGCACACCCGGCGAGGGCCCCGATCTCCTCGCGCAGCCGCTCGAGCTCGGGCCGGAGCAGATCGGCCGGGCGCGCCTCGATGGGTTCCTCGCTCCCGATCGCCTGGCGGCGCACGGCCTCGTTGACGGGGCCCGGCGGGCGGCCGTAGTGGCCCTTGAGGTAGAGCTTGACCTCGTTGGTGATGGTCTTGTAGCGCTCGCCGGTGAGGACGTTGAGCACCGCCTGGGTGCCGACGATCTGCGAGGTGGGGGTGACCAGCGGTGGGAAGCCGAGGTCCTCGCGCACGCGCGGGATCTCGGCCAGGACCTCGTTCATGCGCGCGAGCGCCCCCTGCTCGCGCAGTTGCAGGTAGAGGTTGGAGATCATCCCCCCCGGCACCTGGAAGGTGTGCACCCGGGTGTCGATGCCGGTGGCCTCGCTCTCGAACTGGTGGTACTTCCTGCGCACCTCGCGGAAGTAGAAGCCGATGCGCTGCAGCCGCTCGAGGTCGAGGCCGGTATCGTGCTCGGTGCCCTCGAGCGCCACCACCATGCTCTCGGTGCAGGGGTGGCTGGCGCCGCCGGAGAAGGCCGAGATGGCGGTGTCGATGTGGGTGCAGCCGTTCTCG
The DNA here is from genome assembly GCF_003751635.1 of Inmirania thermothiophila. Classification (NCBI taxonomy): domain Bacteria; kingdom Pseudomonadati; phylum Pseudomonadota; class Gammaproteobacteria; order Chromatiales; family Ectothiorhodospiraceae; genus Inmirania; species Inmirania thermothiophila. The sequence goes on along the minus strand of NZ_RJVI01000002.1, from coordinate 739,797 downwards.
ATCGCCTTGAGCTGGCAGAGGGCGGCCACCCCGGCGGAGTCGTGGGTGTGGAGGGCGAGGGGCACCGAGACGGCCTCGGAGAGGCCGGCGAAGAGCTCGGCCGCCGCCGCCGGGGTGAGCAGCCCGGCCATGTCCTTGACCACGATGCTGTCGCAGCCCATCTCCTCGAGGGTGCGGCCGAGGGCGACGAAGTCTTCCACCCGGTGCACGGGGCTGATGGTGTAGCAGATGGCGCCCTGGGCGTGGCGGCCCGTGCGCTTGACCGCACGCACCGCGGTCTCGAGATTGCGCACGTCGTTGAGGGCGTCGAAGATGCGGAAGACGTCGATGCCGTTGTCCGCGGCGCGCTCAACGAAGGCCTCGACGACGTCGTCGGAATAGTGGCGGTAGCCGAGGAGATTCTGCCCCCGCAGCAGCATCTGCAGCCGCGTCTTCGGCAGGGCCTCGCGCAGCCGGCGCAGCCGCTCCCACGGATCCTCCTTGAGGAAGCGCAGGCAGGCGTCGAAGGTGGCGCCGCCCCAGACCTCCAGCGACCAGTAGCCTGCGGCGTCCAGCTCCCCGCAGATGGGGAGCATGTCCTCGGTGCGCATGCGGGTGGCGATGAGGCTCTGGTGGCCGTCGCGCAGGACCACCTCGGTGACGTTGACCTTGGGCATGGCGCTGTCTCTCCTCGTCACAGGCCGGCGTGGGCGGCGATGGCGGCGCCGATGGCGGCCGCGAGATCGCGGGGCGAGACCCGCTCGGGATAGTGGGCGAGCTCGGGGTGCTCCTCCACGAAGGCGGTGTCGAAGCGCCCCTCGAGAAAGTCGTCGCACTCGACGATGCGCTGGTGGTAGGGGATGGTGGTGCGCACGCCGTAGACGCCGATGTCGCGCAGGGCGCGCCGTGCCCGCGCCACCGCGCCCTTCCAGTCCAGCGCCCACACCACCAGCTTGGCCACCATGGAGTCGTAGTAGGGCGGGATCTCGTAGCCGGTGTAGATGGCGGCGTCGGTGCGCACGCCGGGGCCGCCCGGGGCGTAGTAGCGGGTGATGCGGCCGAAGCTCGGCAGGAAGTCGTTCTTGGGGTCCTCGGCGTTGATACGGAACTGGATCGCATAGCCCCGCATCTGCACGTCCTCCTGGCGGAAGGCGAGGCGCGCACCGCCGGCGATGCGGATCTGCTCCTGCACGATGTCGATGCCCGTGACCTGCTCGGTGACGGTGTGCTCCACCTGCAGGCGCGTGTTCATCTCCATGAAGTAGGCGTTGCCGTCGGCGTCCACGAGGAACTCGACGGTGCCCGCGTTCTCGTAGCCGACGGCGCGGGCCGCGGTCACCGCAAGCTCCCCCAGACGCGCGCGCAGCTTCGGGTCGATCTGGGGCGAGGGCGCGATCTCCACCAGCTTCTGGTGCCGGCGCTGGATGGAGCAGTCCCGCTCGAAGAGGTGGACGACGTTGCCGTACTTGTCGGCGAGGACCTGCACCTCGATGTGGCGCGGGCGGACGATGCACTTCTCGATGAACACCTCGGCGCGCCCGAAGGCCTTGCTCGCCTCCGAGACCACGCGCGGGAACTGCCGGCGCAGCTCCTCGGCGTCGTCGCAGCGGCGGATGCCGCGTCCGCCCCCGCCGGAGGTGGCCTTGAGCATCACCGGGTAGCCGATGCGCTCGGCCACCGCGAGGGCCTCGTCGACGTCGGCGACGTTGCCCTCGCTGCCCGGCACCACCGGCACCCCCGCCTCCTGCATCGTCTTGCGGGCCTCGGTCTTGTCCCCCATGCGGCGGATCGCCTCGGGCGAGGGGCCGATGAAGGTGAGGCGGCGCCGGGCGCAGATCTCGGCGAACTCGGCGTTCTCCGAGAGGAAGCCGTAGCCGGGGTGGACGGCGTCGCAGCCCGTGGCCACCGCGAGGTTGGCGATGCGGTGGGCGTTGAGGTAGGCGGCCACCGAGTCGGGGCCGATGTGATAGGCCTCGTCCGCCTTCTTCACGTGCAGGGCGTGGCGGTCGGCGTCGGTGTAGATGGCCGCCGAGCGGATCCCCAGCTCGGCGCAGGCGCGCACGATGCGCACCGCCACCTCGCCCCGGTTGGCGATCAGGATCTTCTTCATTGCTCTCCCCCGTAGCCCCGGCCGCCGCTCACCTCTCCAGCACCGCCAGCAGCACGCCGGCGGCCACCGCGGAACCGATGACGCCGGCCACGTTGGGCCCCATGGCGTGCATCAGGAGGAAGTTGTGGCGGTCGGCCTCGAGCCCCACGCGGTTGACCACGCGGGCCGCCATCGGCACCGCGGAGACCCCGGCGGCGCCGATCAGCGGGTTCACCTTACCGCGGGTGACGCGGTGCATCAATTTCCCCATGAGGACGCCGGAGGCGGTGCCGACGGCGAAGGCCGCGGCCCCCAGCGCCAGGATCCCCACCGTCTCCACGCTCAGGAAGCGGTCCGCCGAGAGCTTGGAGCCTACGCCGAGCCCGAGCAGGATGGTGACGGTGTTGACGATCTCGTTCTGGGCCGCCTTCGACAGCCGCTCCACCACCCCCGCCTCGCGCAGGAGGTTGCCGAAGGTGAGCATGCCGATGAGCGGCGCCGCGCTCGGCAGCAGCAGCGCCGTCAGCGCCAGCACCGTGAGCGGAAAGAGGATGCGCTCGAGGCGCGAGACCGGGCGCAGCTGCGCCATCACCACGCGGCGCTCGGCCTCGGTGGTCAGCGCGCGCATGATGGGCGGCTGGATCAGCGGCACCAGCGCCATGTAGGAGTAGGCGGCGACGGCGATGGCGCCGAGCAGCTCCGGGGCGAGGCGCGAGGCGAGGAAGATGGCGGTGGGTCCGTCGGCGCCGCCGATGATGCCGATGGCGGCGGCCTCGCGCAGGGAGAAGTCGAAGCCGGGCAGGGCGTCGAGGGCGAGCGCCCCGAGCAGGGTGAGGAAGATGCCGAACTGCGCCGCCGCCCCGAGCAGCAGCGTGCTCGGCATCGCGATCAGCGGCCCGAAGTCGGTGAGGGCGCCCACGCCCATGAAGATCAGCAGGGGGAAGACGCCGGTGTCGATGCCCACGTGGACCAGCATCCCGAGCAGGCCGTCGGGGCCGCCGAGGCCGGCCACCGGGATGTTGGCGAGGATGGCCCCGAAGCCGATGGGGATGAGCAGCAGCGGCTCGAAGCGGCGGGCGATGGCGAGGTAGAGGAGCAGCGCGCCGACGGCGATCATCGCCGCCTCGCCGGCACCGAGGTTGGCGACCCCGGTGGTGGCCCACAGCCTCGCCGGCAGCACCTCGCCCATGGCTCCCGCTCAGGCCAGCAGCAGCAGGGTGTCGCCCACCTGCACCGCGTCGCCCTCGCGCACCCGGACGGCGGCCACCGAGCCCGCGCGGCGTGCGCGCACCTCGGTCTCCATCTTCATCGCCTCCAGCACCACCAGGGGCTCGCCCTCGGCCACCTGCCGGCCCTCGGCGACGAGGACGCGCAGGACGTGGCCGGCGAGCGGCGCGGTGACGGGCTCGGCCTCGTCCGGAGGCGGCGTCGGCGCTGACGCCTCGGGGCGCCGGGCGACCGCGGCCGCCTCGCCGCCGGGGGCCACGACGACGTCGTAGGTGCGGCCCTCCACCGTGACCCGGTAGCGCTCGGGGGGCTGCGGCTGCCGGTTCTCGGCCGCCGGCTGCGGCGCCGCCTGCGCCTCGGGCGGCGGCTCGAAGGCCGCGGGGTTGCCGCGGTTCTCGAGGAAGCGCAGACCCACCTGGGGGAAGAGGGCGTAGATCAGGACGTCGTCCACCACCGGGTCGACGAGCCGGATGCCGCGCGCGGCGGCCTCGCGGCGCAGGGCCTCGGTCAGGCGTTCCATCTCCGGCTCCAGCGCGTCGGCCGGGCGGCCCGTGACCGGGGCCTCGCCCTGCAGGGCCCGTGCCCGCAGGGCCGCGTCCACCGGCGCGGGGGTGGCCCCGTACTCGCCCCGCAGCAGCGCCGCCGCCTCCCGGGTGATGGTGCGGTAGCGCTCGCCCATGAGGACGTTGAGCACCGCCTGGGTGCCGACGATCTGCGAGGTGGGGGTGACCAGCGGCGGGAAGCCGAGGTCCTTGCGCACCCGCGGGATCTCCTCCAGGACCTCGTCGAGGCGGTCGAGGGCGCCCTGCTCGCGGAGCTGGTTCTCCATGTTGGTGAGCATGCCCCCGGGGACCTGGGCGACGAGGATGCGCGAGTCGACGCCGCGCAGCCCGCCCTCGAAGCGGGCGTAGCGGCGGCGCACGCGGCGGAAGTGGGCGGCGATCGCCTCCAGCAGCCGCAGGTCGAGGCCGGTGTCGCGCTCGCCGCCCTCGAGGATGGCCACCACCGACTCGGTGGCGGAGTGGCCGTAGGTCATGCTCATGGAGGAGATGGCGGTGTCCACCAGGTCGATGCCGGCCTCGGCGGCGGCGACGAGGGTGGCGGTGGACATGCCGGTGGTGGCGTGGCAGTGCAGGGCGAGGGGCACCTCGCAGTGGGCCTTGATCCGGGTCACCAGCTCGGCCGCCGCCGCGGGCCGGAGCAGGCCGGCCATGTCCTTGATGCAGATGGAGTGGCAGCCCATGTCCTCGAGCCGGCGGGCGAGATCCACCCACATCGCGGTGGTGTGCACGGGGCTGACGGTGTAGGCGATGGTGCCCTGGGCGTGGCGGCCGGCGCGGATCGTCGCGCGCACCGCGGTCTCGAGGTTGCGCAGGTCGTTGAGGGCGTCGAAGATGCGGAAGACGTCGATTCCGTTCTCCGCCGCGCGCTCGACGAAGGCCTCCACCACGTCGTCGGCGTAGTGGCGGTAGCCGAGCAGGTTCTGGCCGCGCAGCAGCATCTGCAGCCGCGTGCGGGGCATCGCCCGGCGCAGCGCGCGCAGCCGCTCCCACGGATCCTCGCCGAGGAAGCGGATGCAGGCGTCGAAGGTGGCCCCGCCCCAGACCTCCAGCGACCAGTAGCCGGCGCGATCGAGCAGCTCCGCCGCCGGCAGCATGTCCTCGAGACGCATGCGCGTGGCGAGGAGCGACTGGTGCGCATCGCGCAGGACCAGCTCGGTGATGGCGAGGGGGCGGGGGGGCATCGGGCGCTCCGCAACCTCAGCGCCGGCGGGCGCGGTGGGCGCGCACCGCGGCGGCGGCCGCGGCAAGGCGCCGCGCCTCCTCGCGGGGGTCGTCGGCGGCAGCGGGGGCGGGCGGGGCGAGGCGCAGCGCAAGGCGCGACATGGCCTTGACCGCGCCCACGAGCAGGGCGAGGAAGGCGAAGACCGTGCCCATGCCCGCGACCGTGAGGGCAAGGCCGTCGCGAAGCACCGCCAGGGTCATCCGGCCCCCGCCCCGGCGAATCGGTTAGAGCCTTGATTATGCATGTTTATTTGCTGTCCTCCCGGATGTGGCGGCTACCATATCGGCTTTCGGGGGCGGGCGCAAACGGTGCTTTGACAGGCGGGAGCCCGGGCGCCTATGATTCGCCGCTTATGTCGGCGCCGCTTCCGCGTTGGATCGATCCCTACGAGCTCGTCGCCGACCGGGCGCGGCTCGTGGGGCGGGTGCCGGCGGCGTCCATGGGGCGGCTTGCAGGGCTCGTGGAGGCGCTGCCGGAGGCGGTGTCGGTGGATCTCGCCTTCGGCCTCGACGCCGAGCGGCACTGCACCGTCACCGGGCGGGTCGAGGCCACGGTGGTGCTGCTCTGCCAGCGCTGCCTGCGGCCCTTCGAGGCGGTGCTCGCGAGCGAGGTCTCGCTGGCGCTGGTGCGCGACGAGGCCGCCGCCCCGGCGCTGCCGGAGCGCTACGACCCGCTGGTCGCCGCCGGGCGCATCGCCCTCGGCGACCTGGTCGAGGACGAGCTGATCCTGGCGCTGCCGGTGGTGGCGCGGCACGAGGTCTGCGAGCCGCCGGTCCCGCTCGCGGGGGAGGCGGTGTCGCCGCGGCGGGCGAACCCGTTCGCGGTCCTGGCGCGCCTGCGGCGCGAAGATGGGGAATCGAGCTGAGGAGCAACCGAGATGGCCGTTCAGCAGAACCGCAAGACGCCCTCCAAGCGCGGCATGCGCCGTGCGCACGATGCGCTGCGCGCGCCCGCCCTGTCCACCGATCCCACCACCGGCGAGACCCACCTGCGCCACCACGTGACCCCGGGCGGCTACTACCGCGGCCGGCGCGTCGTGCGCAGCGAGGCGTCCGAGGACTGACCGCCGCGCCGGTCCCGGCCCCGTGAGCGAGACCGTCATCGCCCTCGACGCCATGGGGGGCGACCACGGCCCGGCCGTGGTGCTGCCGGCCGCGGCGCGGGCCCTCGCCGAGCATCCGGACCTCCATCTCGTCCTCGTCGGCGACGAGGCGGTGCTGCGCGACGGGCTGGGGGCGATCCCGGCGGCGCACCGCGGGCGCGTGGAGCTGCGCCACGCCTCGCAGGTGGTGGCCATGGACGAGCCGCCGGCCCAGGCCCTTCGCAGCAAGCGCGACTCCTCCATGCGGGTGGCCGTCAACCTCGTCCGCGAGGGGGCGGTCCAGGCCTGCGTCAGCGCCGGCAACACGGGCGCGCTCATGGCCATCGCCCGCTTCGTGCTCAAGACCCTGCCCGGCATCGACCGCCCCGCCATCTGCACCGCCATCCCCGCCATCGACGGCCACACCTACGTCCTCGACCTCGGCGCCAACGTGGCGCTGAGCGCCGAGCACCTCTTCCAGTTCGCGGTCATGGGATCGGTGCTGTGCGCCGCCATCGACGGCAAGGCGAGCCCTCGGGTGGGGCTGCTCAACATCGGCGAGGAGGAGATCAAGGGCATCGACGAGGTCAAGGAGGCGGCGCGGCTGCTCGCCGCCAGCGACCTCAACTACGTGGGCTACGTCGAGGGCGACGGGATCTACCTGGGGGCGGCCGACGTGGTGGTGTGCGACGGCTTCGTCGGCAACGTCATGCTCAAGGCCAGCGAGGGGGTGGCGAAGATGATCCGCCACTACATGCGCGAGACCTTCGGCGGCTCGCTCTACGGCCGCCTCGCGGCGCTGGTGGCGATGCCCGTGCTGCGCCGGCTGGGGCGGCGCATCGACCCGCGCCGCTACAACGGCGCGAGCCTCCTCGGGCTGCAGGGCATCGTCATCAAGAGCCACGGCGGCGCCGACGCCCTCGCCTTCGCCAACGCCATCGGCATCGCCCGCGCCGAGGCGCGCAAGCAGGTGCCGGAGCGCATCGACAGCGAGCTCGAGAAGCTGCTGGGGGCGAGGGCGGCGTCTTGAGCGGGACCTACGCGCGCATCGCCGGCACCGGCGGCTATCTGCCCGAGAAGGTGCTCACCAACGCTGACCTCGAGCGGATGGTGGACACCTCGGACGAGTGGATCCGCACCCGCACAGGCATCCGCAAGCGCCACATCGCCGCCGACGGGGAGACCACCGCGGATCTCGCCGAGCAGGCCGCGCGCCGCGCCCTGGAGGCGGCGGCGCTGGATCCGCGCGGGCTCGATCTCATCGTGCTGGCGACGACGACGCCGGACCGCGTCTTCCCGAGCACCGCCTGCCAGCTGCAGCGCCGCCTCGGCGCCGCCGGCTGTCCCGCCTTCGACGTGCAGGCGGTGTGCACGGGCTTCGTCTACGCCCTCGCGGTGGCGGAGAAGTTCGTGCGCACGGGCAGCGCCCGCAACGCGCTGGTGGTGGGCGCCGAGACCTTCTCGCGCATCCTCGATTGGCACGACCGCAGCACCTGCGTCCTCTTCGGCGACGGCGCCGGCGCGGTGGTGCTCGTGGCCGACAGCGCGCCGGGCATCCTCTCCACCCACCTCCACGCCGACGGGCGCTACGAGGAGCTGCTCTGGGTCCCCGCCGGGGTCTCCACCAACTACGCCGCGGTGCGGGAGGGGCGGGCCTACGTGGAGATGCGCGGCCGGGACGTCTTCAAGGTGGCGGTGCGCACCCTCGGGCGCATCGTCGACGAGACCCTGGAGGCCAACGGCCTGACCAAGGCCGACGTCGACTGGCTGATCCCGCACCAGGCCAACCACCGCATCATCGAGGCCACCGCGCGCAAGCTGGACCTGCCCATGGAGCGCGTGGTGGTGACCGTGGACGAGCACGCCAACACCTCGGCCGCGTCGGTACCGCTGGCCCTGGACGTGGCGGTGCGCGACGGGCGCATCCGCCGGGGCGACCTGCTCCTGATGGAGGCCTTCGGCGGCGGCTTCACCTGGGGCTCGGCGCTCGTCCGCTACTGAGAGGGGAGGGGGCGATGGGCTTGGCATTCCTGTTTCCTGGGCAGGGCTCGCAGGCCGTGGGCATGCTGGGCGGGCTCGCCGCCGCGCACCGTGAGGTGCGCGAGACCTTCGACGAGGCCTCCGAGGCGCTCGGGCTCGATCTGTGGCGCCTGGTCTCGGAGGGGCCGGAGGCGGAGCTCAACCGCACGGTCAACACGCAGCCCGCGATGCTTGCCGCGGGCGTGGCCGTCTGGCGGGTGTGGCTCGCGCAGGGCGGGCCGCGCCCGGCCTGGATGGCCGGCCACAGCCTCGGCGAGTACACCGCGCTGGTGTGCGCCGGCGCCCTGGATCTCGCCGATGCCGTGGGGCTGGTGGCCGAGCGCGGGCGCCTCATGCAGGAGGCGGTGCCGGAGGGCGAGGGGGCGATGGCGGCGATCCTCGGCCTCGAGGCGGAGGCGGTGGCCGAGATCTGCCGGCGCGCCGCGCGCGATCAGGTGGTGGCGCCGGCCAACCTCAACGCCCCCGACCAGGTGGTGGTGGCGGGACAGCGCGAGGCGGTGGAGCGGGCCGTGGCGGCGGCGCGCGAGGCCGGCGCCCGGCGCGCGGTGACCCTGCCCGTGAGCGTGCCCTCGCACTGCGCGCTGATGCGGCCGGCGGCCGAGGCGCTGGCGGCGCGGCTGGCGGAGGTGGAGATCCGCCCCCCGGCGATCCCCGTGGTGCACAACGCCGACGTCTGCGTGCACGGGGAGCCGCAGGCGATCCGCGAGGCCCTGGCGCGCCAGCTCTACAGCCCCGTGCGCTGGGTCGAGACGGTGCAGCGGCTCGTCCGCGAGGGGGTCGATATGGCCGTGGAGTGCGGTCCGGGCAAGGTGCTCGCGGGCCTGGTGCGACGCATCGAGCGGGGCCTGCCGGTCCATCCCATCGGCGAGCCGGCGGGGCTCGAGGCGGCGCTCGCCGCCGTGCGCGGCTGAGTCGGGGAGGCAGGGTCATGGAGCTCAAGGGCGAGATCGCGGTGGTGACGGGGGCGAGCCGCGGCATCGGGCGCGCCGTCGCGCTCGAGCTCGGGCGGCGCGGGGCCGTGGTGGTGGGCACGGCGACCTCGGAGGCCGGCGCCGAGGCCATCGGCGCGGCGCTCGCCGAGGCCGGCGTCGAGGGCCGGGGCATGGTCCTCGACGTGGCCGATGCGGCCTCGGTGGAGGCCTTCTACGGGCGGCTCGGGGCGGAGGGGCCCGGGATGCCCACGATCCTGGTCAACAACGCCGGGATCACGCGCGACACCCTGCTCATGCGGATGGGCGAGGAGGACTGGCGGGCGGTGATCGAGACCGACCTCACCTCGGTCTACCGCATGTGCCGCGGGGCGCTGCGGGCGATGATGAAGGCGCGCCGGGGCCGCATCGTCAACATCGCCTCGGTGGTGGGGGCGATGGGCAACGCCGGGCAGACCAACTACGCCGCCGCCAAGGCGGGCATGGTGGGCTTCACCAAGTCGCTGGCGCGCGAGGTGGGCAGCCGCGGCATCACCGTCAATGCCGTCGCCCCGGGCTACATCGACACCGATATGACGCGGGCCCTCGGCGAGGCGCAGCGGCAGGCCCTGCTCGACCACGTGCCCCTCGGCCGGCTCGGCACGCCCGAGGACGTGGCCGCCGCGGTGGCCTTCCTCGCCGGCCCGGGCGGGGCCTACATCACCGGCGAGACGATCCACGTCAACGGCGGCATGTACATGGCCTGAAAGGGAAAACCGGGGGGCGGCGGGTTTGTGGCGACCCCCTGCCGTTTTCCCTACAATACGCCGGCGGCGTTCGCCGCCTTCACTTTCGGGAGGACAACGGGATCATGAGCAGCAGCGTCGAAGAACGTGTCAAGAAGATCATCGTCGAGCAGCTGGGGGTCAAGGAGGAGGAAGTCACCAACGAGGCCTCGTTCGTCGACGACCTGGGCGCCGACTCCCTGGACACCGTCGAGCTGGTGATGGCCCTCGAGGAGGAGTTCGAGTGCGAGATCCCGGACGAGGACGCCGAGAAGATCACCACCGTCCAGGAGGCGATCGACTACATCAAGAAGCACCTGGGCGACTGAGGAAGGCGCGAACGTCGATGGCCGCCGCGGCGTCCGGCGGCCTTTTTCTTATGGGCAGCCCCGAGAGGGCGAGCGGCGAGAGGGCAGTGCCGTGCAGAGACGAGTCGTGGTGACCGGGCTTGGGATCATCTCCCCCGTGGGCAACACCGTCGCCGAGGCGTGGGACAACATCGTCAACGGCCGCAGCGGCATCGGGCCCATCACCCACTTCGACGCCTCCGCGTTCCCGACGCGCTTCGCCGGCGTCATCCGCGACTTCGACGTCACCGCCTACATCCCGCGCAAGGAAGCGCGCAAGATGGACCGCTTCATCCACTACGGCATCGCCGCCGCCCGGCAGGCGATCGAGGATGCCGGCCTGGAGGTGGACGAGGCGGAGGCCGAGCGGGTGGGCGTGGCCATCGGCTCCGGCATCGGCGGCATCGAGTCCATCGAGAACGGGCACCGCGCCTACCTCGACGGCGGGCCGCGCCGGATCACCCCCTTCTTCGTGCCCATGAGCATCATCAACATGATCTCGGGCAACCTCTCGATCCTGTACGGCTTCAAGGGCCCCAACATCGCCATCTGCACCGCCTGCACCACCGCCACCCACAACATCGGCGAGGCCGCGCGCATCATCGCCCGCGGCGAGGCCGACGTCATGGTGGCCGGCGGCGCCGAGGCCGGCTGCACACCCATGGGGCTCGGCGGCTTCTGCGCCGCGCGGGCGCTCTCGACCCGCAACGACGACCCCCAGGGGGCGAGCCGGCCCTGGGACCGCGGCCGCGACGGCTTCGTCCTCGGCGACGGCGCCGGGGTCGTGGTCCTGGAGGAGTACGAGCGCGCGCGGCGGCGCGGCGCCACCATCTATGCCGAGATCGCAGGCTTCGGCATGAGCGCCGACGCCTACCACATGACGGCGCCGGCCGAGGGCGGCGAGGGCGCGGTGCGCTGCATGCGCAACGCCCTCGCCGATGCCGGCCTCGCCCCCGAGGCGGTGGACTACATCAACGCCCACGGCACCTCGACCCCGGCGGGGGACAAGGCCGAGAGCGACGCCGTCAAGGCCGCCTTCGGCGAGCACGCCTACCGCCTCGCGGTGAGCTCCACCAAGTCCATGACCGGCCACCTCCTGGGGGCCGCCGGCGGGATCGAGGCGATCTTCACCATCCTCGCCATCCGCGACCAGGTGGCGCCCCCCACCATCAACCTCACCGACCCGGACCCGGAGTGCGACCTCGACTACGTGCCCAACGAGGCCCGGCCGATGAGGATCGAGGTGGCCCTGTCCAACTCCTTCGGCTTCGGCGGCACCAACGGCACGCTGGTGTTCCGCCGCGTCTGAGGGCGGCGGGGCGGGCATGATGGCCCCGCGGCCGCCCCTCCACCGCCTGCTGGGCCTCCTGGTGCTGGCGGCGAGCCTCGGCGGGGGGTGGCTGCTGTGGGACTACCGGGTCGCCCTGGATCGGCCGCTGGCGGTGCCGCCCGCGGGCCTGACCCTGGAGGTGGCCCCGGGCGAGAGCCTGCGCAGCCTGGCGCGGCGGCTCGCCGCGGACGGGGTCCTGCACCGCCCCCTCTACCTCGTCGCCCACGCCCGCCTCGAGGGGGTCGCCACCCGCATCCAGGCCGGCGAGTACCAGATCCCGGCGGGTGAGACCCCGCGCACGCTGCTCGCGCGCCTGGTGGCGGGGCGCGTGGTCCAGCACCGGCTCACCCTCGTGGAGGGCTGGACCTTCGCCCAGGTGCGGGCCGCCCTCGAGGCCGAGCCCGCCCTGCGCCAGACCCTGCGCGGGCTGCCCGACGCCGAGGTCATGGCGCGCCTGGGCCGTCCGGGCGAGCACCCGGAGGGGCGCTTCTTCCCCGACACCTACCAGTTCCCGCGCGGCGGCACCGACCTCGACCTGCTGCGCCGGGCCTACGAGGCGATGGCGCGGCATCTCGCGCGCGAGTGGGCGGGGCGTGCGCCGGGGCTGCCCCTGGAGACGCCGTACCAGGCGCTGATCCTGGCCTCCATCGTGGAGAAGGAGACGGGTGTGGCGGCCGAGCGCCCCCTCATCGCGGGGGTCTTCATCCGCCGCCTGCAGCGCGGGATGCGCCTGCAGAGCGACCCGACGGTGATCTACGGCCTCGGCGCCGCCTTCGACGGCAACCTGCGCCGCGCCGACCTGCGCCGGGACACCCCCTACAACACCTACACCCGCGCCGGCCTGCCGCCGACCCCCATCGCCATGCCCGGGCTCGACGCCATCCGCGCGGTGCTGCATCCCGCCCCCGGGGACGCCCTCTACTTCGTCGCCCGCGGTGACGGCACCCACGTCTTCTCGGCCACCCTGGCCGAGCACCGGCGGGCGGTCGCCCGCTACCAGCGGGGCGGGCGATGAGGGGCCGCTTCATCACCCTGGAGGGCATCGAGGGGGCGGGCAAGAGCACCCTCATGGCCCACGTCCTCGCGCGGGTGGGCGCGCGGCACCCGGTGCACGGCACGCGCGAGCCCGGGGGCACCGCGCTCGGCGAGCGCATCCGCGCGCTCCTGCTCGCCCCGGGCGAGGCCCCCATGGACCCCACCGCCGAGCTGCTGCTCCTCTTCGCCGCCCGCGCCCAGCACCTCGCCGAGGTCATCCGCCCGGCGCTGGCCGCCGGCACCTGGGTCGTCTGCGACCGCTTCACCGATGCCACCTTCGCCTACCAGGGCGGCGGGCGCGGGCTCGAGACCGAGACCATCGCGGCGCTCGAGGGGCTGGTGCAGCGCGGGCTCGTGCCGGACCGCACGCTGCTGCTGGATCTGCCGGTGGCGCAGGGGCTTGCGCGGGTGGCGCGCCGCGGCGGCGCCGACCGCTTCGAGCGTGAGCGGGCGGCCTTCTTCGAGCGGGTGCGCGCGGCCTATCTGGCGCGGGCGCAGGCCGAGCCGGCGCGCTTCCGCGTCATCGACGCCTCGCGCCCACTGCCCGAGGTGCAGGCGCAGGTGGACGAGGCCCTCGCGGATCTCCTCGGGGAGGGGGCGCGGTGAGCGCGGCGACGTGGGGGCCGTGGCTCGACGCGCCATGGCGGCGCTTCGCCGCCGCCGTCGCCGCCGGGACCCTGCACCACGCCTGGCTGGTGACGGGGCCGGACGGAAGCGGCAAGGGGCTGCTCGCCGGGCGCATGGTGCAGGGGCTGCTCTGCCCGCAGGGGCCGGAACCGTGCGGGGCGTGCGAGGACTGCCGGATGGCCGCGGCCGGCGTCCATCCGGATCTCGTCCTGGCCGCGCCCGACGAGCCCGGCCGCGCCCTGCGGGTGGACACGGTGCGGGCGCTCGCCGCGCGGCTCGCCCTCACGGCGCGGCGCGGCGGGCGCAAGGTGGGCGTGATCGCGCCCGCCGAGGCCATGAACGCCGCCGCCGCCAACGCGCTGCTCAAGACCCTGGAGGAGCCGGTGCCGGGCACGGTGCTGATCCTCGTCTGCGCCCGCCCGGGACGGCTGCCGGCGACGGTGCGGAGCCGCTGCCTGCGGCTCGCCGCGGGGCCGGCGCCGGCGGCGCTCGCCCGCCCGTGGCTCGAGCGCGAGGGGGGCGCGGCCGCGGCGGCGCTGCTGGAGGCGGCCGAGGGCGCGCCCCTTGCGGCGCGCGCCCTCGCGGACCCGGAGGCGTTGGCGCTGCGGGATGCGGTGCTGGCGGACGTGACCGCGCTCGCCCGCGGGGGCGCCGACCCGGTGGCGTTGGCGGCGCGCTGGGCCGAGGGCCGGCCCGCGGAGCGGGTGCGGTGGCTGCGCCGCATCGGCGCCGATATGATACGGTGGACGGTATCGTGCGGGGCGGTGCGCCCCGCCGACGACGCCTACGCCCGGCGGCTCGCGGAGGCGGCGGCGCGTGCGGATGTGCGCCGGCTGTGGCGGCGGTGGGCCGAGGCCGGGCGCACGGCCCTGGAGCTCGAGGGTTCGGTCAACCGGCAGTTGGCGCTGGAGGCGCTGCTGCTCGGCTGGCGGCCCCGGGAGGAGGACGATGGCGGAACGGCCTGAGGGGGCGACGCGGATGCCGCCGAGGCAGGGCATCCTCTCGCTCACCATCAAGGACAAGAATGCCCTGTACGCGGCCTACATGCCCTTCGTCAAGAACGGCGGGCTCTTCATCCCCACCCAGCGGAGCTACCGGCTGGGCGACGAGGTCTTCATGCTCATCTCGCTCATGGACGAGGCGGAGAAGATCCCGGTGGCCGGGCGCGTGGTGTGGATCACGCCGCCCGGGGCCGAGGGCAACCGCGCCGCCGGCATCGGCGTGCAGTTCAGCGACCAGGACAACGGCCAGGCCCGCAACAAGATCGAGACCTACCTCGCCGGGGCCCTCCAGTCCGACCGGCCCACCCACACCATGTGAGGCATGGCATGGAGCTGGTGGACTCGCACTGCCATCTGGATCTCGTCGAGCGCGACCCGCAGGGCGACGCCATGGCCGGCCTCATCCGCGAGGCCGAGGCCGCGGGTGTTGCGGGGATGCTGGTGCCGGGCGTGTCCCTGGCCCGCTTCGAGCGCCAGGCGGCGGTGGCCGAGCGCTTCCCGCGCAACGTCGTGGTGGCGGCGGGGATGCACCCCAACGAGGCCCGCGGCGAGCCCGTGGACGAGGGCCTGCTGCGCGAGTACGCCTCCATCGACGGGGTCGTCGCCGTGGGCGAGACCGGGCTCGACTACTACCGCTGCGAGGGCGACCTCGCGTGGCAGCAGGCGCGCTTCCGGGCCCACATCCGCGTCGCCCGCGACACCGGCCGGCCCCTCATCGTCCACACCCGCGACGCCATGGAGGACACCCTGCGCATCCTCGAGGAGGAGGGCGCAGCCGAGGTGGGCGGGGTCATCCACTGCTTCACCGGCGACGCCGAGGAGGCCTGCCGGGCGGTGGAGCTGGGCTTCCACGTCTCCTTCTCGGGGATCATCACCTTCCCCAACGCGGTGGCGGTGCAGGAGGCGGCGCGGGCGGTGCCCCTGGATCGCATCCTGGTGGAGACCGATGCGCCGTTTCTGACCCCGGTGCCGCACCGCGGCCGCCCCAACCGCCCGGCCTACGTCCGCCTCGTCGCGGAGCGGCTGGCGGCGCTGCGCGGGCTGCCGCTGGAGGCCGTGGCGGCGGCCACCACCGCCAACTTCCGCCGTCTGTTCCGGGTCTGAGGCCGATGGTCTCCGCGGTGGCCCGTGCCTGCCCCGCCCTCGGCGACTACGCCCTCCAGCCGCCCGGGAGCTTCGCCGGCCTCATGGGCCTCTACGGCCACAACTGGCGCCAGCTCCTGGTGCTGGCGCCGGGGCTCGCCGAGCTCAGCGGGGTCCTGGTGGCCGAGGTGCCGGGCCTGCCGCCGCTCTACCTGCGGGTGCGCGAGCGCACGCCCTACACCACCCGGCTGCTGCTCACCCACCTCTTCCCGGAGGCCGACGGCTGGCGCGCCGATCCGGCGCTGCCGGTGCGGGTCTATCACGACGCGCGCCTGGCCGAGGTGGAGCCGCCGGGGCGGACCGCCCGCAACCCGCGCTGGGCCCTGGAGCAGCGCTGGCGGCTCAACCACTTCCTCGACCGCTGGCTCGCCTACAGCATCGCCAGCGGCTACCGCTTCGCGGCCGGCGCCGCGGTGGAGGCCGCGGCCGCCGAGCGGCTGGAGGCGGCGCTCGCCTGAGCGCGCTCCGCCTCGCGCCCGTGGGCGATGCGGGGCCAGTAGCGTGTGAAGTCGAACGAGGGGCTGTGCCCGCGGCTGTGGCAGCGCCGGCAGAGCGCGGCGCCGCCCGCGCCGACCCCGGCCGGGGGCGTGCGACCGCCGCTGGCGACGTGGGCGCGGGCGGCCCCGTGGCAGGATTCGCACTGCACCCCGGCGAGGTCCGGGGTCAGCTCCATGTCCACGAAGCCGCCGTCCTCGCCGAAGCCCACCGTGTGGCAGCCGACGCAGTTGGCGTCGAAGGCCTTCTGCACCGCCTCGAGATCCAGGTAGGCGCGGGCGTGGTCGCTGTCCGCCCAGCGGGCGTGGGCCGAGGCGTGGCAGCCGCGGCAGGCCTCGGCCCCGGCGTAGGGCGAGGCCTCGCCCGCGTAGCGGGCGCGCAGCGCCTTGCGGCGCCGGAAGTCGGCGCGCAGGGCCTCGGTGTAGGCGGCGTACCAGTCGGCGAGGGCGGGATCGTCCGGGACCGAGGGCGGCATGGCGATGACCTCGTGGCGCCAGGCGGTGATCCGGCGCTGCGGGTCCCATTCGAAGTCCAGGCGTCCGAGGCGCTGCCCCCGCGAGCCCGGCTGCAGGACGAGCACGCCCTCCACCTCGCGCGGCTCGCCGTAGCGCTCGTAGGCCGAGCGCACGATGAGGATGTCGGCCCGCCGCGCGGGCAGGCGGCGGAGGGCCTCCTCCGCGGTGAGGGTGGTGCCCAGGACGACGAGGGCGCCCTGCGCGCGCGCCTCGGCCATGGCCGCGGACAGCCCCGCGGGGTCGGTGTCGAGGGGCACCCGGCCCATGCCCGCGAGGCTGCCCCCCTCCGGCTCGACCCACTGGAAGTAGGCGAGCTCCAGGCCCCCGCGGCGGATGCGGCGGCCCTGCGCGAACTCGGTGCCGCGCCAGTTGCTGGCCACCCACGGCAGGGCCCCGGCGACGAAGCCGGGGCCGTAGGCGAGGTCCTTCCACTGCAGGCCCACGGCGTCGTAGCCCAGCCGGGCGAGCCCCTCGAGGATGTAGGCGCTGGTGATGCGGTCGGTGGCGCCGGCGGGATTGAACAGCCCGCCGCTGCTCACGAGGAACAGCCCGGGCGCCTCCCGGCGCAGGCGGCCGATCACGGTGGCGCGGCGCAGGAGACCGCCGAGGTCGCCCTCGGCGGTGCAGCCGCAGGGCTCGAGCTCGCCGTCCAGGTTGCCGGAGTAGATCAGGGTGTGGGCCGGCGCGGCGAGGCTCCAGGCGAGGGTGAGGAGCACGGTCAGGACGCGGATGCTCATGGCGTGGGGGCCTCCCGGTCGATGCGCTCGCGCAGCCGGCGGGCCGCGGCGGCGAGCCGGCGCTGGCCGAGCAGGAGCTGGAGGCGGCTGCCGCCGAGGCGGCGCCAGAGGAAGACCGCGCGCAGCCCGGCGAGGAGCAGGGCGCGGATGCGGTGGACGTTGTCGGGATGGGTCAGGTGCACGGCCTGGCCGTTGACGAGGATGCGGGGCCGGATGCGGCCCGCCGTCTCCTCGTAGGTGCCGGCGAGGCCCGCGATCACGTTGGTATGGGTGAGGCCGAAGAGCTCGGCCTGGCGCGCCCCGCGCTCGACCCCGGCGCGGATCGCAGCAAGCAGCGGCGGCTGCCGCCGCAGCCGCCGCTCCAGGTGCAGCAGCGCCACCACGTAGCGCGCCACCTCCATCTCGCGCGGTCCCCGCAGCTGCCGCGCAAGCTCCGCCAGCCCCAGGGCGACCCCTGCGGGGCCGCCGAAGGCGGTCTCGGCATCCGGCGCATCGAGGGTCAGGACGCTGCGCAGGCTGGCCTCCAGGGCGGTGCGCTCGGCGCGCCCGTGGCGGGCGATGTCGTGGACGAGGGCGGCGGCCTGGAAGACCCCCGCGAGCGCCAGCACCCGGGCCTCGTCGCGCTCCATCGCGGACTCAGGCCCCGGCGGCGCGCCGCGCCGCGGCGACGGTCTGCACGGCCTCGATCTCGGCACCGCCGAGGCAGGTCTCGCCCGCGTAGAGGACCGCGGCCTGCCCCGGCGCGGCCGCGCGCACCGGCCGCTCGAAGGCGATCTCCAGACGCCCGCCGTCGGCCTCGCGCACCCGCGCCGGCACCGCCGGGGCGCGATGGCGGATCTGCACCGCGAGCCGCGCCGGCAGCCGGGGCGGTTCGCCGGCGATCCAGTGGGCGGGGCCGGTGGAGAGGGCCGAGGCCAGCAGCAGCGGATGGTCGGCGCCCTGCACCACCACGAGGGCGTTGTCCTGCGGGCGCTTGGCGGCGACGTACCAGGGCGCGCCGCCCGCGCCCCGGCGCCCGCCGATGCCGAGCCTCTGGCGCTGGCCGATGGTGTAGAAGTGGAGCCCGCGGTGCTCGCCCACCACCGTCCCTTCGGGGGTGACCATGGGGCCGGGGCGCGGGGCGAGGTAGCGGCCGAGGAAGCCTGCGAAGTCGCGCTCGCCGATGAAGCAGATGCCGGTGCTGTCGGGGCGGTCGTGGTTGGGCAGGCCGGCCTCGCGGGCGAGGCGGCGCACCGCCGCCTTGTACATGCCGCCGAGGGGGAAGAGGGCGGCGGCGAGCTGCTCGCGGGTGAGCAGATGCAGGAAGTAGCTCTGGTCCTTGTCCCCGTCGAGGCCGCGCAGCAGCGACGGTCCCGGGCCGATGCGGGCGTAGTGCCCGGTGACCACCCGCTCGGCGCCGAGGCGCCGGGCGTGCGCGAGGAAGCGGCCGAACTTGATCTCGCGGTTGCAGAGCACGTCCGGGTTGGGGGTGCGGCCGGCGGCGTAGCCGGCGAGGAAGGGCGCGAAGACCTGGGCTCTGTACTCGCGCGAGAGGTCCACCACGTCGAGGTCGATGCCGAGGCGGTCGGCCACCGCGGCGGCGGCGACGAGGTCGTCGCCGGCGCTGCAGCTGCCGTCCTCCTCCACCCAGTTGCGCATGAAGACGGCGTGCACCTCGTGCCCGGCGCGCAGGGCGAGCAGGGCGGCCACCGCCGAGTCGACGCCGCCCGAGAGGCCGACCACGACCCGCATGCTCAGCCCTCGATGTCGCGAAGGAGCGTGAGCGGGTGGCGTGCGCCGCGCAGGTGGTCGTCGATGCAGGCGAGCACCAGCGGGCTGCGCAGCCGGTCGGCGGCGGCCGCGATCTCGTCGCGGCGCATCCAGACCGTGCGCAGGATCCCGGCGTCGAGGGGGCGGCGCGGGGCGTCGGTGTCGAGGCTGCCGGCGAAGGCCACGCGCAGGAAGGTGCGCCCGTTGCCGGGGTGGCGCCAGCGGTAGATGCCCACCACCGCCTCCGGCCGGAACGGCCACCCGGTCTCCTCCAGGGCCTCGCGCGCGGCGGCCGCCGCCAGCGGCTCCCCCTCGTCCAGGTGGCCGGCCGGCTGGTTCAGCACGCGCCGGCCCTCCGCCTCCTCCTCCACCAGGAGGAAGCGGCCCTCGCGCTCGATGACGGCGGCGACGGTGACGTGGGGGCACCAGCGCATGGCGCGAAACATACCACAGCGGCCGCGGGGAGGCGTGGCGCCACTGCGGGATTATGCCCATATAACGTTTGCTGATGGGCGGGCCGGTGATACAATCGCGGCCTTCCGGTTTTGGGCCACTTCGGAGAGCAGCGGTGAGCTACGACAAGATCCAGGTCCCCGCCGACGGGGAGCGCATCGGCGTCCGTGACGACTTCAGCCTCGAGGTGCCGGACCGGCCCGTCATCCCCTTCATCGAGGGCGACGGCATCGGCGTCGACATCACGCCGGTGATGCGCCGGGTGGTGGACGCGGCGGTGGAGAAGGCCTACGGCGGGCGGCGTGCCATCGCCTGGATGGAGATCTACGCCGGCGAGAAGGCCAACCGCGTCTACGGCGAGGGCGTGTGGCTGCCGGACGAGACCCTGGAGGCGGTGCGGGAGTTCGTGGTCTCCATCAAGGGGCCGCTGACCACCCCGGTGGGCGGCGGCATCCGCTCCCTCAACGTCGCCCTGCGCCAGGAGCTCGACCTCTACGTCTGCCTGCGTCCGGTGCGCTACTTCCGGGGCACCCCGAGCCCGCTGCGCGAGCCCGAGAAGACCGACATGGTGATCTTCCGCGAGAACTCGGAGGACATCTACGCGGGCATCGAGTGGCCGGCGGAGTCGCCTGAGGCGCGGCGGGTGATCGAGTTCCTGCGCACCGAGATGGGGGTGGAGAAGATCCGCTTCCCGCAGACCTCGGGCATCGGCATCAAGCCGGTCTCGCGCGAGGGCACCGAGCGGCTGGTGCGCAAGGCCATCCAGTATGCCATCGACAACGACCGCGCCTCGGTGACCCTGGTCCACAAGGGCAACATCATGAAGTTCACCGAGGGGGCCTTCCGCGACTGGGGCTACGCGCTGGCGCGGCGCGAGTTCGGCGCCGAGCCCATCGACGGCGGGCCGTGGTGCCGCTTCACCAACCCGCGGACCGGGCGCGAGATCGTGGTCAAGGACGTCATCGCCGACGCCTTCCTGCAGCAGATCCTGCTGCGTCCCGAGGACTACGACGTCATCGCCACCCTCAACCTCAACGGCGACTACATCTCGGACGCGCTGGCGGCGCAGGTGGGCGGCATCGGCATCGCCCCCGGGGCCAACCTCTCCGACAGCGTCGCCATGTTCGAGGCCACCCACGGCACCGCTCCCAAGTACGCGGGCCAGGACAAGGTCAACCCCTCGTCGCTGATCCTCTCGGCGGAGATGATGCTGCGCCACCTGGGCTGGACCGAGGCGGCCGACCTCGTCCTCCGCGGCGTCGGCGGGGCCATCGCGGCCAAGACGGTGACCTACGATCTTGCGCGCCTCATGGAGGGGGCGACCCAGGTGAGCTGCTCGGGCTTCGGCGAGGCCGTCATCGCCAACATGTAGGCCCCGGCGGCGGGCCCGAGGGGGCGCCGGGCGGCGCCCCCTCGGGCGGATGCGTATCCACCCCTCCACCCGTTTCGCCGCCGGTCCGTCCCTTCGTTCCCCACCGCGCGGCCGATCCTCGGCTCGTTTCGCGCGCCTTCTCCCACCCCGGCCGGAACCGGCGCCGGCCCCGGCCGCGCCGGGCGCGTCAACTTTCCGCCCCTGCGGCGGTCCAATGGCGAGGGAACCCGCCCCGCCCGGAGGGTTGGGCGGGAACCCGGTTGGGCTAAAATCGGTGGGCATGGAGCGGCGCAAGCACCAGGGCGACGAGGGCCTCGCCGTCCAGGAGGCCAAGCCGAAGCTCAAGCGGCCACCCCTCTACAAGGTGGTGCTGCTCAACGACGATTTCACGCCCATGGATTTCGTCGTCCACGTGCTGGAGGTGTTCTTCGGGATGAGCCGGGAGAAGGCGACGCAGGTGATGCTCCACGTGCACACGCGCGGCAAGGGCGTCTGCGGCGTCTTCACCTACGAGATCGCCGAGACCAAGGTGGCGCAGGTCAACGAGTACTCGCGCCGCCACCAGCACCCGTTGCTGTGCACCATGGAGGAGGCGTGAGCCGCCTCCGGAGTCGAGAACCATGCTGAGCAAGGAGCTGGAGCTGACCCTCAACCGGGCCTTCCGCGAGGCCCGGGAGAAGCGCCACGAGTTCCTCACGGTCGAGCACCTGCTCCTGGCGCTGCTCGACAACCCCACGGCGGCCGACGTCCTGCGCCACTGCGGCGCCGACATCGAGCGGCTGCGCGGCGAGCTGACCGAGTTCCTGGAGGAGACCACGCCGCTCATCGGCCCCGGCGACGAGCGCGAGACCCAGCCGACCCTGGGCTTCCAGCGGGTGCTCCAGCGCGCGGTCTTCCAGGTCCAGTCCTCGGGCAAGAAGGAGGTCACCGGCGCCAACGTGCTGGTGGCCATCTTCAGCGAGCAGAAGTCGCAGGCGGTCTACTTCCTCAGCCGCCAGAACATCACCCGCCTCGACGTCGTCAACTACATCGCCCACGGCATCTCCAAGGTCCACGGCGAGCAGGATCGGGAGGATACCCCGGGCGGCGACGAGGAGGGCGCCTCCGAGGGGGCGGCGCGGCCGCTGGAGCAGTACGCCACGAACCTCAACGAGCTCGCGCGCCAGGGCAAGATCGACCCCCTCATCGGGCGCCGCGCCGAGATCGAGCGCACCATCCAGATCCTCTGCCGGCGGCGCAAGAACAACCCCCTCCTGGTGGGCGAGGCCGGCGTCGGCAAGACCGCCATCGCCGAGGGGCTGGCGAAGATGATCGTCGACGGCGAGGTCCCGGAGGTGCTGCGCGGGAGCACGATCTACGCCCTCGACCTCGGCGGCCTGGTGGCCGGCACCAAGTACCGCGGCGACTTCGAGAAGCGCCTCAAGGGGGTGCTGGCCCAGCTGCGCAAGGACCCGGGGGCGATCCTGTTCATCGACGAGATCCACACCGTGATCGGCGCCGGCGCCGCCTCGGGCGGGGTCATGGACGCCTCCAATCTCATCAAGCCGCTGCTCGCCTCGGGCGAGATCCGCTGCATCGGCTCCACCACCTACCAGGAGTACCGCGGCATCTTCGAGAAGGACCGCGCGCTGGCGCGGCGCTTCCAGAAGATCGACATCGCCGAGCCCTCGGTGGAGGAGACGGTGCAGATCCTCAAGGGCCTGAAGCCGCGCTTCGAGGCCCACCACGGCGTGCGCTACACCCACCAGGCCCTGCGCGCGGCGGCCGAGCTCGCCCACCGCTACATCAACGACCGCCACCTGCCCGACAAGGCCATCGACGTCATCGACGAGGCCGGCGCCCGCCAGCACCTGCTGCCGCCGTCGCGCCGGCGCAAGGTGGTGGGGGTGCGCGAGATCGAGACCGTGGTCTCGCGCATCGCGCGCGTGCCGGCCAAGACCGTCACCACCTCGGACA
Organism: Inmirania thermothiophila; assembly: GCF_003751635.1. Lineage (NCBI taxonomy): Bacteria > Pseudomonadati > Pseudomonadota > Gammaproteobacteria > Chromatiales > Ectothiorhodospiraceae > Inmirania > Inmirania thermothiophila. Next base: position 717,143 of record NZ_RJVI01000002.1, on the reverse strand, counting down.
AGGAGCTGCTGCGCAACCTCGAGCGCGATCTCAAGATGGTGATCTTCGGCCAGGACGAGGCCATCGAGACCCTGGCCAACGCCATCAAGATGTCCCGCTCGGGCCTCGGCAGCCAGGACCGCCCCATCGGCTCGTTCCTCTTTGCCGGGCCCACCGGGGTGGGCAAGACCGAGGTCACGCGCCAGCTCGCGCGCATCATGGGGGTGGAGCTGATCCGCTTCGACATGTCCGAGTACATGGAGCGGCACACGGTCTCGCGCCTGATCGGCGCGCCGCCGGGCTACGTGGGCTTCGACCAGGGCGGGCTGCTCACGGAGGCGGTGACCAAGCATCCGCACGCGGTGCTGCTGCTCGACGAGATCGAGAAGGCGCACCCGGACGTCTTCAACCTGCTGCTGCAGGTCATGGACCACGGCACCCTCACCGACAACAACGGGCGCCGGGCCGACTTCCGCAACGTCGTCCTGGTGATGACCACCAACGCCGGCGCCGAGCAGATGAGCCGCCGCTCCATCGGCTTCGCCGAGCAGGACCACAGTACCGACGGCATGGAGGCGATCCGCCGCCTCTTCACCCCCGAGTTCCGCAACCGCCTCGACGCCATCGTCCAGTTCCGGCCCCTCGGCCGGGAGCACGTGGCGCGGGTGGTGGACAAGTTCCTCTTCGAGCTCGAGGCCCAGCTCCAGGAGAAGGGGGTCACCATCGAGGTGGACGAGGCGGCGCGGGCGTGGCTCGCCGAGCACGGCTTCGACGAGAAGATGGGTGCCCGGCCCATGGCCCGCGTCATCCAGGAGCACATCAAGAGGCCGCTCGCCGAGGAGCTGCTCTTCGGCCGCCTGAGCGACGGCGGTCATGTGCGGGTGCGGGTCGAGGGCGAGGGGCTCGGCTTCGAGATCGAGGGTGCCGCGGCGGACGTGCACTGACACGCCCGCCGCCGCCGCGGCGCGGACGCCGGTGCCGGCGCGCGCTCAGCGCAGGCGGTAGACGATGCGGCCCTTGGTGAGGTCGTAGGGGGTGAGCTGCACCACCACGCGGTCGCCGGTCAGGATGCGGATGTAGTGCTTGCGCATCTTGCCCGAGATGTGGGCCGTGACCACGTGGCCGTTGTCGAGGCGGACGCGGAACATGGTGTTGGGCAGGGTCTCGATGACCTCGCCCTCGAGCTCGATGTGATCCTCCTTCGGCATGCCTCCTCCGTCGGCTGCGCCGGCAAGGCGCGCATTATAGGTTGCGCCGGCGGAGGCAGCCAAGGGCGGCGGGCTCAGCGCGGCCCGTCGCCGCCTCGGTCGGGCGCGAGCGGAACCCAGCCGCCGGGCCCGAGCCGCTCGAGGGGCCGGAAGCGCGCCTTGTAGCCCATCTTGGCGTGGCCCTCGATCCAGTAGCCGAGATAGACCCAGGGCAGGCCCTGCTCGCGGGCGAGGCGAAGCTGTTCCAGGATGGCGAGGGTGCCGAGGCCGCGCGGCGCCAGCGCCGGGTCGTAGTAGGTGTAGACGGCGGAGAGGGCGTCGGCGGTGCGGTCGGTCACCGCCACGGCGACGAGACGCCCCGCGAGGCGGAAGGCCAGCTCCACGGTCTCGGCCCAGGGGGCGAGCAGGAGCTCGCGGTACTCGGCGGCATCGGCGCAGGCCATGGTGCCGCCGGGATGGCGCCAGGCCAGGTAGCGGTTGTAGAGATCGAGGTGCTCGGCGTCCGCGGCCGCAGGGCCGAGGGTGCGCTGCAGGTCGCGGTTGCGCTCGAGGGTGCGCCGCGCCCAGCGGCGCGGGCGGAAGGTCCCGGCCGGGACCCGCACCGGGACGCAGGCGTCGCAGCCGAAGCAGTGCGGGCGGTAGAGGAAGGCGCCGCTGCGGCGGAAGCCGAGGGCGAGCAGCCGCCCGTAGCGCGCAGGCTCCAGCCCCGGGCCCGGGTCGGTGAAGAGGTGCGTGGCCTTGCGATCCGGCAGGTAGCCGCAGGGCTGCGGGCCGGAGAGGAAGAGCGGCGCGGGCAGCAGGGCCGCGAGCTCGGCGGGGCCGGTCACGGCAGGGCCTCCCAGGTGTCCGCGGGGGCCGGCAGCGCGCAGAAGCGCTCGAGCAGGGCCGTGAAGGCGCGCCGCGGGAGCGGCTCGGCGCCGAGCCGCAGCAGGTGCGCCGAGGCCACCTGGCAGTCGATGACGGGGAAGCCGCAGCGGTGCAGCCGCGCGGCGAGGCAGGCCAGCGCCACCTTGGACGCGTCCGGCCGGCGGCTGAACATGGACTCGCCGAAGAAGACGCGGCCGATGGCGACGCCGTAGAGACCGCCCACGAGGACGCCGTCCTCCCACACCTCCACCGAGTGGGCGTGGCCGAGGGCGTGGAGCCTCCGGTAGGCCTGCGCCATCTCGGGCGTGATCCAGGTGCCGTCCTGGCCCGGCCGGGGGGCGGCGCAGCCGGCGACGACGCCGGCGAAGTCGCGGTCCAGGCTCACCCGGTAGCGCCCCGAGCGCAGCCGCTTGCGCAGGCTGCGGCCGAGATGCAGCCGCTCCGGGAAGAGCACCAGGCGCGGGTCGGGCGACCACCACAAGATCGGTTCGCCGGGACCGTACCAGGGGAAGATGCCGCGGCGGTAGGCGGCGAGAAGGGTGGCCGGCGCGAGGTCGCCGCCGGCGGCGAGGAGGCCGTTGGGCTCGGCGAGCGCCCGCTCCACATCCGGAAACCGCACACCGCCGCCCGTGCCGAGCCAGGGAATCATCGCCGGATCCCTTGCAAAGCGCCCGCCCCTTGACCACGCTTGCCATGGTAGCGCAGGCGGGGTCCCCCGGGGGCGGGCCTGCGCGCGTGGCGGGAGGAACCGGGAGGTATGGTGGCCGCAGGCACGCCGCCGCAGTACCTGGCCCCGGCGGTGCAGGCGGAGCTCGACCGCCGCGACGTCGCCTACCGGGTGGTCGCCCGCGGTGGGGCGGGTCTGGCCGCGCTGGCCGAGGCGGGGCGCGTGCCGGCGGAGCGGGCGGTGCGGGCGGTGGTGCTGGCGGACCGCGCGGGCTGGCTGCTGGCGCTCCTCCCGGTGCAGTACCTGATCGATTTCCACGTCCTGCAGACGCGGCTCGGCCGCTGGCTCTCGCCGGTGCCGGCGGGTCTGGCCTCGGCGCGCTTCGGCGACTGCGATCCCGGCGTGGTGCCGACCCTGGGTGCGCCCTACGGGCTGCCCCTGCTGGTCGAGAGCTCGCTGCAGGGCGAGGAGGAGGTCTTCCTCGAGGGCGGGCGGCGCGGTGTGGTGATCGCGGTGAGCGGACCCGACTTCGCGCGGCTGACGGCCGAGGCGCAGGTGCTGCGCTTCGCCTGGCCGCCGCGGATCTTCCGGCGGATCGCGCAGGCTCAGCCGGGCCAGCGGGTCGCCGAGGTCGCCGACTTGCGGCCGGAGCGGCGGGTCGCGGCCCTGCTCGCCCGGGTGCGCGAGCTGCCGGCGATGCCCGAGATGGGGGCGCGGCTGCTGGCGCTGCGCCGCGATCCCAAGGCCAACGCCCGGGATCTCGCCGCGGTGGTGGAGCTCGATCCGAGCCTCGCCGCGCAGGTGATGCGCTACGCCCGCTCGCCCCTCTACGGCTACCGCGGCCGCATCGAGACCGTGCACGACGCGGTGGCCCGGGTGCTCGGCTTCGACTTCGTGCTCTCGCTGGCCCTCGGCCTCGCCCTCGGCCGGACCCTGCGGGCGCCGCGGGAGGGGCCGCTCGGGCTCGCCGCCCTGTGGCGCGGGGCGGTCTACACCGCGGGGCTGTGCCAGCTTCTCGCGCCGCTGCTGCCGGCCAAGATCCGGTTGCTTCCGGGGCTCGCCTACCTCGCGGGGCTGCTGCACAACTTCGGCATCCTGGTCTGGAGCGAGCTCCTGCGCCCGGAGTACTTCCTCATCCACCGCATGATGCAGGCGCGTCCCGAGGTGCCGCTGCCGGTCCTCGAGCGGGAGGTGCTCGGCATCGGCGAGGATGCGGCCTCGCACGAGCTCGCCCACGCCCGTCTCGGGGCGCGCCTGCTCGCCCAGTGGGGGTTGCCGGAGGAGGTGGTGGTGGCGGCGCGGGAGCATCACAACGAGGGCTATCGGGGCGAGCACGCGGTGGCGGCCAATCTCGTCCTCGCCGCCGCCTCGGCCCTGCGCCGGGAGGGGATCGGCGACGCCGCCGACCAGGAGCCGCCCCCGGCGGTGCTCACGGCCCTCGGGCTCGAGCGGGCCCAGGTCCTCGAGCAGGCGGCGCGCCTGCTCGCCGCCGCCCCCGAACTGGACGCCTTCGCGCGCAGCCTCGCCGCCTGAGCGGCTTGTCCCCCGCGGCCCCCGGGCGGTATAAGGCGCCCTTTGCCGCACCGGAGGGAACGTCGCCGTGGAGGACCTTCGCACCTCGGAGACCTGGCGCATCTTCCGCATCCAGGCGGAGCTGGTGGACGGGATCGAGACCCTCAGCGGCCTGGGGCCGGCGGTCACCATCTTCGGCGGCGCCCGCCTCCCCGAGGGCTCGCCCTACTACGAGGCCGCCGTGCGCGTGGCCGAGGGGCTCGCCCGCCACGGCTTCGCCGTCATCACCGGCGGCGGGCCCGGGATCATGGAGGCGGCCAACCGCGGCTGCTACGGCCACGGCGCCCGCTCGGTGGGGCTCAACATCGAGCTGCCCCACGAGCAGCGGCCCAATCCCTACCAGGACGTGCGCCTGCAGTTCCGCTACTTCTTCGTGCGCAAGCTCATGTTCGTGAAGTACGCCCTGGGCTTCGTCATCTTTCCGGGCGGCTTCGGCACCCTCGACGAGCTCTTCGAGGCCCTCACCCTGGTGCAGACGGGTAAGATCCGCCGCTTCCCCATCGTCCTCTACGGCGCCGACTATTGGGACGGGCTGCTGGGGTGGCTGCGCGGGCGGGTGCTGGCGCTCGGCTGCATCGACGCCCGCGACCTGGACCTGGTGGAGGTCATGGACGACCCGGACGCGGTGGTGGCCCGCCTGGTGGAGCACCACGGCGCGGCGAGCCGGCGCGGGCGGGGCGACCGGCGCCGTCCGCTGCCGCCCCTGGCCGGGAAGGTCAGCCGCGGGTGAGCTCCTCCACCGCGGCGGCGAGGGCGGCCACGTCCACCGCGCGGTGGCCGTCGAGGTCGATGACGCGGTCGGCCTCGTCGGCGTGGGGCGGCTCGAGGGTGCGCAGCTGCGCCGCCAGCACCTCCAGGTCGGCGTCGGAGGCGTCGTGGCCCGAGCGGGCGCGCCGCGCGACGCGGCTGCGCAGGACCTCGGGCGGGGCGTGGAAGGCGAGGATCACGAAGGGGCAGCCGGCGGCCGCGGCCACCTCCCGCAGCCCCGCCCGCTGCGCGCGCGACAGCGCCGCGGCGTCCACCACCACGGGGAAGCGCGCCTCCAGGCCCATGGCGGCGATCTCGGCGAGGCGGGCGTAGGTGCGCCGGCTCGCCTCCGGGGTGTAGATCCCCTCGCCCGGGGCCGCCGCCGCGCGCTCCGTGGGGGCGAGGCCGAAGAGGCGCTTGCGCTCGACGTCGGAGCGCACCCGCACCGCCCCCAGGGCGGGCGCCAGCCGTCGCGCCCAGTGGCTCTTGCCGGCGCCGGAGGGGCCGCAGCAGAGGACGAGGGCGGGCCTGCGGCCCCGCGCGAGGGCGTCGGCGAGGTCGAGATAGGCCACGGCCCGCTCCTCGAGGGCGGCGGCCTCCGCCGGGGCCTGGGCAGCGCGGATGAGGGTCACCTTGGCGCGGACGTTGGCCCGGTAGGCCATGTAGTAGCGCAGCAGCCGCAGCGCCTCCCAGTCCCCGCCCGCCTCCAGGTAGGCGTCGAGGAAGACGGTGGCGAGGTCGGGGCGCCCGCGGTCGTGCAGATCCATGACCGGGAAGGCGAGGTCGGAGGCGGTGTCGATCCAGCGGAAGTCGTCGTTGAACTCGATGGCGTCGAAGACCCGCACCCGCCCGTCCACCCGCGCCATGTTGCCGAGGTGGATGTCGCCGTGGCACTCGCGCACACGCCCGTCCCGCCGCCGCGCCTCCATCACCGGCGCAAGGCGCGCGTAGGCGTCCTCGGCCCAGGCCTCCAGGCGGTCGAGGCGCTGGCGCACCGCCGCCGCCTGGCTCAGCCGTCGCATGTGGGCGAAGTTGTCGCGGACCGGGGCGTGGACCGTCTCCGGGCGGCCGAAGCGGGAGGCGGGATCCGCCACCGCCGCCCGCGCGTGGAAGCGCGCGATGTCGGCCGCCGCCTGCTCCAGCTCCGCGGGCGCGAGGGCGCCGCGGGCGAGCAGCCGGTCGAGGAGCGCCTCCTGGTCGAAGCGCCGCATCACGAGGGCGTACTCGATGGGCGTCCCCTCGCCGCCGAGGCGCGGGGCCTGCGGCGTGCCGGTGATGGGGATCACCGCCAGGTAGAGCTCCGGGGCGAGGCGGCGGTTGAGGCGCAGCTCCTCCTCGCAGAAGCGGCGGCGGCGCTCCAAGGTCGTGAAGTCGAGGAAGCCGAGATCCACCGGCTTCTTGACCTTGTAGGCGCGGTCGCCGGCGAGGAAGACCCAGGAGATGTGGGTCTCCACCAGCTCCACGCGGTCGACGCCGCCGCCGTAGGTCTGCGGCCGCAGCAGGGCCTCGACGAGTGGGGGTCTCTCCTGCATGGGGCGCAAACATACCACGGCGCGGCGGCGGCGGTCGCGCCGCGGTCGGGTACAATCGGGGCGGGCGGGAGCGGGGCGGCGTGATGGGCGTCTATCGGGTCGACGAGCTGATGGAGCAGGCGCGGCGGCTTGCCGCCGACTACCGGCGCGCCACCGGGCGGGCCCTGCCGGGGGTCAGCGCCGAGCTTGCGGTGCACGATGCGGTCCGCCTCCTGGGCCTCGAGCCGGGGCCCGCCGGCGCGGGCTGGGACGCGGAGGGCACCGGCGAGCGCGCGGGGGTGCGCTACCAGGTCAAGGGCCGCGCCATCCTCAACGAGGCCCGGCGCGACCACCGCATCGGCGAGCTGCGCCTCGGCCGCGACGACTGGGACGCGGTGCTGCTGGTGCTCATGGACGAGGACTACCACCCCACCGAGATCTGGGAGGCGGCGCGGGCGGACGTCGAGGCGGCGGTGGCGGAGGCGGCCGCGAGCGGCCGGCGGCGGCGGGGGGCGCTCTCGGTGGCGCGCTTCCGCAACATCGGCGAGCTCGTCTGGACGCGCGAGACCGGGCGCATGGGGGAGGTGTGGGACAACCGCTCGGCGCCGTGACACCGGCCGGCATGGCGGCGCTCTTCGCACCCGACGGCCCCCTGGCCGGGGCTGTTGCGGGTTTCGCGCCGCGGCCCGGGCAGGTGGAGATGGCCGAGGCGGTGGCGGCGGCGCTGCACGCGGGCGGCACCCTGCTCTGCGAGGCCGGCACCGGCACCGGCAAGACCCTGGCCTATCTCGTGCCCGCCGTCGAGAGCGGGCGGCGGGTGCTGGTCTCCACCGGCACCCGCGCGCTGCAGGAGCAGGTCTTCCGCCACGAGCTTCCGCGTGTGCTGCGGGCGCTCGGGCGCGGCGCGCGGGTGACGCTGCTCAAGGGCCGGGCCAACTACCTCTGCCCGCATCGGGCCGCCGTCGCCCTCGCGGAGCGGCACTTCCTCGACCGCGAGGGGGCCGAGGCCCTGGCCGCCATCGAGGGCTGGGCCGCCCGTACCCGCGAGGGGGACATCGCCGAGGTGGTGGGGGTGGCGGAGGACCACCCGCTGTGGGCGCGGGTGACCTCCACCGCCGACAACTGCCTCGGCGGGGACTGCCCGGAGCTTGGGCGCTGCTTCGTGCAGCAGGCCCGCCGGCGGGCGCAGCAGGCCGACCTGGTGGTGACCAACCACCACCTCGTGGCCTCGGATCTCGCCCTGCGCCGCGAGGGCGTTGCCGACCTGCTGCCCGAGGTGGACGGCTGCATCGTCGACGAGGCGCACCAGTTCCCCGACGTGGTGGCGGAGCGGCTGGGGCAGGCGGTGTCGGGGCGGCAGCTCGCGGAGCTGGCGCGCGACGCGCGCGGCGAGGCGGTGCGCGAGGCTCCCGGCGAGGGCGAGGTGGAGGCCTGGGCGGGGCGGCTCGAGGCGCAGGCGCGGGCGGCCGCGGCGCGGCTTGCCGGGCGCGGGCGCATGGCCTGGGAGGATGCGCTGGCGACGGGGTTCGGCGAGGACCTGGACGCCCTCGGCGAGACCCTGCGCGGCCTCGCCGCGGTGCTGGAGGCGGCGGCGGACCGCGGTCCGGGGCTTGCGCGCTGCAGCGAGCGGGCGCGGCGGCTGGCGGGGCTCGTCGAGGGGCTGCTCGCGCCGGACGAGGGGGATGCGGTGCGCTGGGTGGAGACCCGGGCCGGCTTCGTCTGCCACCGCACCCCGGTGGCGGCAGGCTCGGTGCTGGCGCCGCTGGCGGCGGCGCTGGCCCCGGCCTGGGTGTTCACCTCCGCCACCCTCACCGTGGACGGCGGCTTCGCCCACTTCGCCGGCCGCCTCGGGCTCGAGGACTACGAGGCCCGGATCTGGCCGAGCCCCTACGACCACGCCCGCCAGGCCCTGCTCTGCGTCCCCGAGGGGATGCCGGATCCGGGGCGCGATCCCGCGGGGCACACCGAGGCGGTGGTGGCGGTGGCGCAGCGGGTGATCGAGGCCGCGGGCGGGCGCACCTTCGTGCTCTTCACCAGCCACCGGGCGCTGCGGCAGGCGGCGGCGCGGCTGCAGGCGCGGGTGCGCCATCCGGTGCTGGTCCAGGGGGACGGGCCGCGGGCGCGGCTCGTGGAGCGTTTCCGCGAGCTGGGCGATGCGGTGCTGCTGGGCACCAGCACCTTCTGGGAGGGGGTGGATGTCAGGGGGCCGGCCCTGTCGGCGGTGGTTATCGACCGCCTGCCCTTCGCCTCCCCCGAGGATCCCCTGGTCCAGGCGCGCGCCCGGGCGCTCGCGCGGGCCGGCGAGGACCCCTTCCGCGCCCTCCATCTGCCGCGGGCGGTGATCGCCCTCCGCCAGGGGGTCGGGCGACTGGTCCGCGATCCCGCCGACCGCGGCGTGCTGGTGATCTGCGACCCGCGCCTGCTGACGCGCGGCTACGGGCGGGTGTTCCTGCGCAGCCTGCCGCCGATGCCGCGCACGCGCGCGCTCGCGGAAGTGGAGGCCTTCCTCGCGCGAGAGGGGGCGTGATGCGGCTGCTGGCGCTGGAGGGCGCCACCGAGGTCCTCTCGGTGGCCCTGTGGGAGGACGGCGAGGTGGCGGTGCGGCGGGTGGCGGGGCCGCGCGAGCACGCCCGCCGCCTGCTCGTGCTCTGCGATGCGCTGCTCGCGGAGGCAGGGTGGCGGCCGGCCGATCTCGACGGCCTCGCCGTGGGCCGCGGGCCGGGCGCCTTCACCGGCGTGCGGGTGGCGGTGGCGGCGGCGCAGGGGATCGCCTTCGGCCTCGACCGGCCGGTGGCGGCGGTCTCCACCCTTGCGGCGCTGGCCCGGGGCGCGGCGCGGCGGCATCGCACCGGGCGGGTGCTCGCCGCGCTGGATGCCCGCATGGGCGAGGTCTACTGGGGGGCGTTCGAGGTCGGCGGGGACGGCGGCGTGACGCCGGCCGGCCCCGAACGGGTGGGCCCGCCCCGGGCGGTGCCGCCGCCCCCGGGGGCAGGCTGGCTCGGCGCCGGGCCCGGCTGGGCGGTGTGGGGCGAGGTGCTGGCGGCGGTGTGCGGCGGCGCCGTGCACGCGCAGGATCCGCAGGCGCTGCCCGATGCCTGCGACGTGGCGGCGCTGGGGGCGCGCATCCTCGCCGCCGGTGGCGGCGTGGCCCCCGAGGCGCTGGTGCCGGTATACCTTCGCGACCGGGTGGCGAGCCCGCCGTGAGGGGGCGCGGGGCGGGCGCGGGTCGGGCCCTGGGCGCGGCGCTCGCGGCGTCGCTGCTCGCGGCGCCCGCGCCGGCGGCGAAGCCGCCGGCGGGGCGGGTGTCGCTGGAGGCGGCCGCCGGCGCCTTCGTCTGGCGCGAGGAGGACGCGCACGGCCGCCGCATCCTCGAGGAGCGCGGACCGGTCCTCTCCCTGGCCCTGGTGCACGACAACCTGGGGCGGGGGGCGCCGGGGCTCATCTTTCACGCGCGGGCGGCGCTCTGGGGGGGCGAGGTGGACTACGACGGCGAGACCCAGGACGGCACGCCCCTGGTCACCCGCACCGGCTACCGCGGCTGGGAGGTGGCGTACGGGATCGGGCGGCGCGCGGCGCCGGGTCCGCGTCTGCGGCTGGATCTGATGGCGACGGCGGGCTACGCGGGCTGGCGGCGGCGGCTCGGCGACGGCGTCGACGCGCGGGGTCGCAGCGCGGTGGGCTACGTGGAGCGCTACCGCGTGCCCTGGGTCCGCCTCGCCGCCGGGGTGGGTGTCCCCGGCGGGCCGTGGCTGCGTCTTGGGCTGCGGCGGGATCTGGAGGTGGCGGAGACGGTGGGGTCCCCCTTCGACGTGCGCCTTGCGCCGAGGCCGCGGACGGTCCCCTTCGTCGGCCTGGAGCTTGCGCCGGCGGGCGGCCGGACGGCGCTGCGCCTCTCGTGGGAGGGGCGGCGGTGGGATGCCTCGGCCCCTGCCGCGAGTGGGGTCGGCCCGGTGTTCCAGCCGCGGGTGGAGGGCGGGGTCTGGGTGCTCGCCCTGCGCCGCCGCCTCGGCCCCGCACCCTGATCCGGGTTCAGCGCCGGTTCATGGGCGGGGGCGCATCCTCCCGGGCAGTCCCGTGGGCAGGGCCGCAGGCTCGGGAGGTGGGCATGAGCAGGGGCTTGGCGAAGCGGATCGGGATCCTCGCCGCGCTGGCGCTCCCCGTCGCCGCGCCGGCGGGCGCGCAGGCCGGCGTCGTGGTCTCGCGGGTGGTGGTGGTGCCGGCGGCGCCGGTGGTGGTCTACCACCCCCCCGCGATCCGCTGGGGGCACGGTGGTCTTCACCGTCACCGCGGCCGCTTCGGGGGCTGGCACCGGCCGTGGCCGCGGCGTGTGTACCGGGCGCCGTCGGTGGTGCGCCGATGGCACCGCGACGGCGGGTTGGTGCTGCGCTACCGTGCCTACGACGACCGCGGCGGGGTGCGTCTGCGCATCGAGATCGCCGAGCGCTGGCGCGACTGATCAGGTGTCGAGGCCGACGCGGCCGCGGTGGAGTACCCCCGCCACCACCTCCGCCGTCGCCGGGCGGCCGATGAGGTAGCCCTGGCCGAGGAGGTCCTCGTAGCGCTGGAAGAAGGTGAGCTGGTCGGGGCGCTCGATGCCCTCGGCCGCCACCTGCAGGCCGAGGTGGCGGCCGAGGGCCACCGCGGCGCCGCAGGCCGCCGCCGCCGTGGGCTCGTCGTGGAGGCGGGCGACGAGGCGCTCTGAGATCTTCAGCTTGGTCACCGGCATCCGGGCGAGCACCTCGAGGGCGCTGGAGCCGCTGCCGTAGTCGTCCACCACCGCCTGGACCCCGAGGGCGCGCAGCTCCCGCAGGCGCCGCTCGGCGAAGGCCGGATCCTCCATCAGGGCCGATTCCTGCAGCTCCAGCTCCAGGCGCGCGGGGTCGGCGCCGGTGCGCTGGAGGGTCTTGCCGAGCCAGTGCACGAATTCGGCGTCCCGGAACTGGCGGTCCGAGAGGTTGACCGCCATGCGCAGCTCGCTGAGGCCGTCGCGCTGCCACTCCGCCGCCTGCCGGCAGGCGCGCTGCAGGACCCAGCGGTCGAGGGGGCCGGCGAGGTGGCCCTGCTCGGCGACGGGGACGAAGACCTCGGGCGGGATCAGGCCCCGCGTCGGGTGCTGCCAGCGCACGAGGGCCTCCACCGCCACCAACCGCCCGTCGCGCAGCCGGGCCTGAGGCTGGTAGGCGAGGACGAACTCCTGCCGCTCGAGGCCGAGGCGCAGCTCCTCGCGCAGTCGCATGCGGTCGGCCACCTCGGCGGTGAGGTCGGGGGTGTAGAACTGGTAGTGCCCCGGTCCCTCGCGCTTGGCGCGGTACATGGCGAGGTCGGCGTACTTGATCAGGGTGTCCGGATCCTGGTGGTCCGCCGGGTAGACCGCGATCCCGAGGCTCGGGGTGATGCGGATCTCGTGCTCGCCCACGTGCGCCGGGCGGGACACGGTGCGGATGATCTTCTGCGCCAGGGCGGCGACGTCGTCGAGGCGGCTGATGCGCTCGAGGATCATCACGAACTCGTCGCCGCCGATGCGGGCGATGGTGTCGCCCTCGCGCAGGCAGCCCCGCAGGCGCCGCGCCACCAGCTTGAGGACCTCGTCGCCCACGTCGTGGCCGAGGGTGTCGTTGATCTCCTTGAACTGGTCGAGGTCGAGGAAGAGCACCGCCACCATCTCGCCGCCGCGGCGGGCGCGCTGCAGCGCGTGGAACAGGCGGTCGCGGCAGAGGATCCGGTTGGGCAGTCCCGTCAGGGGATCGCGGTGGGCGACCCGCTCGAGGTCCTCGCGGCGGGCGAGCAGCGCCCGCTCGACGCTCTTGCGCGCGGTGATGTCGATGCCCACCTCGAGGACCAGCGGCTGGCCGTCCGGGTCCGGGAAGGGGTGGCTGTGGATCTCGAACCAGCGTCCGTAGGGGTCCTGGGTCTCCCAGGTGACGGGCTGGTCGGTCTCGAAGACGGCGAGGGTCGGCACCCTGCCGTCGGCCTGCGCCGCACGCCAGGGGAAGAGATCGGCGTAGCGCCGCCCGGCCGCCTCGCCGAAGCGCTCCCGGAAGTGGCGGTTGCCGTAGCGCACGGTGCCGTCGGGGGCCACCAGGCAGACGTAGGCCGGCAGCGCCTCCAGCACCTGCACCAGGCGCCGCCACTCGCCCCGCAGCGCCTCCTCGGCGGCGGCTTCGCGGGTGACGTCGCGGGCCACGGCGACGATGCCGCGGAAGGAGCCGTCCTCGTTCCAGAGCGGGGCGGCGCTGACGTGCAGCCGGCGCACGCCGCGGCCCGGGACCTCGTGCTCGCGTTCCACCTCGAGGGGCCGCCCGCTGCGGCGGACCTCGTCCACCGGCACCGGGGCGCGGGCGGTCCCGGCCTGCGGGTCCATTGCGTCGAGGCCGAGGGCGTGGGCGCGCCGGTTGGCCCATTCCACCCGCCGCGCCGCGTCCAGCACCACCACCGGGTCGGGGAGCCGCTCGAGGGTCTCGCGCAGCAGCCGCACCTGCGCCTTGAGGGCGTCCTCGCTGCGCATGCGCGCAAGCTCGGTGCCCGCCCGGCGTGCGGTCAGGCGCACCAGCGCCATCGCCCGCTGCGGATCGGCCACGGCGCGGCGCCCGAGGGCGAGGAGCAGGCCGATGACCTGACCGTGCTCGTCCTCGATGGCCTGGCCCAGGGCCGCGCGGGCGGCGCCGACGAGGGGGTCGTCGGGGAAGGCCTCGGCGGCGCCGTCGGAAAGCGCGAGCTCGCCGCAGGCGAGGATGCGGGCGAGCACGCCGCCTTCCTGCGGCGGCTGGGGCAGGGCGGGCTCCGGATCCCCGTCGCGGCTCGCCGCCGCCAGCAGCTGCAGGCGGGGGGCGCCGCCGTTGTCGAGGGCGGCGATGAGCACCCGGTCCAGCTCCAGGGTGTCGGCCAGGTACCACACCGCCGTGTGGAGGAAGCGGCGGCCGGCCTGGGCGCTCACCCCCTCGGCCGCCTGCACCAGGGCCTCGTCGCGGCGCCGTCGCTCGGAGACGTCCTCGGCCAGCGCCAGGTAGTGGGTGATGCGGCCGCTCTCGTCCCGCACCGGGGTGATGACGGTGGCCTGCCAGTAGAGGGTGCCGTCACGGCGGCGGTTGCGGAACTCGCCCTCCCAGGTGCCGCCGGTGGCGATGGTGCGCCAGAGCGCCTCGTGGACCGTGGGCGGGGTCTCGTCCGACTTGAGGATGCGGGGCGTGCGCCCGAGGAGCTCGGCGGTGCGGTAGCCCGTCATCCGCTCGAAGGCGGGGTTGGCGTAGAGGATGCGGCCGCGGGTGTCGGTGAGGAGGACGCCGCGGGGCAGGGACGCCACCGCGCGCCCGACGAGGGCGTGCAGCGCGCCGGGGGTAGGCGGGGCCGGACGGGCGGACGGGCGCGCCGCCGCCGCGGGCTCACGCGCCGCCGCGGGCGACCCCGACGCCGTCCCCGCGGCCTCCGTGGTCCCCGCCCGTCCGTGGTGTCCGCATCCTTCTGTGCCGTGGTACGACACCCGTGTCCTTTGCACGCCCGCGCGTGCCCGACCGACAGCCTCCATCGAAGCATACTATACAATTTGGTCGATACAAAATATACAACCGCTCATGTGCTTTGCGCGGATTTCTTGAGCGGAACGTGAAAAGGCGGCACTCCGCGTCAGCCGCCGCCGCGGCGGAAGTGCAGCTCGAAGCGGGCGAGGAAGCGGGCGCGTGCCGCCTCGTCGAGGGCGTGCAGGCCGAGCTCCACCTCGAGCGCCGGCAGCGCGATCGCGCCGAGCCGCAGCGGCGGCAGGTCCCGAAGCCGGACCGCCACCGTCCCGCCCTCGGCGGCGACCACGAAGCCGTCGGCGGCGGCGCGGACGGCCCCGGTGCCGGCCATGCCCTCGAGGAGGCGGCGGAAGGCGGCGCGGTCGATGCTCATCTGGCGCCGCCAGACCGGACCGGGCACGGGTCAGCCTCCGGCGATGGGGGGCCAGACGGCCAGGGTCTCCCCTGCCCGCAGGGGGCGTCGGCCGCGCTCCTCGGGGGGCACGAAGACGCCGTCCACGAGCACCAGGTGGGTCAGTGCGGCGGGGAGCCGCAGGCGGTCCAGCACCGCCTGCACCGTCTCGCCCTCCGGCACCTCGAGCTCGACGGCGTGGTCGCGCGCGCCGGCGGGGAGGTAGTCCGAGAGGGTGGCGTAGAGCTTGGCGGTGATTCTCATGGCGCGGCGATGGCCTGGGTGCGGGCGACGTAGGCCTCGGCGACACGGGTCGGGTCCCGCAGCAGCCGGTCGCGCCACGGTCCGAGACCGACGCGGGTCTGGATCAGGCCGCGCAGGATGCCCACGTGCTCGGTCCAGCCCACGGCGAGGGCGCCCACGAGGCGGTCGCCCGCAAGCTGCAGCTTGAGGTAGCGGAAGCGGCCGGGCTCGGCCAGGACCGCGGTCTCGCCCCCCTCGACGCCCTCCCAGCGGCCGAAGGAGGCGGTGATGAGACCGAGGGTATCGAGCACGTTCATCACCAGGCTGCCGCCGTAGCGGGTCTCGATCCCGGCCATGTTGCGTGCGGCGACGCGCCCGTGCTCCACGGCGGTGGGCTGGATGGCGTGGACGGAGAAGCCGCCGGTGGAGAAGTCGCGTCCCTGGGCGACGTCGCCGGCGGCGAAGACCCCCGGAAGCGACGCCGCCAGGTGCTCGTCCACGAGGATGCCCTGGTCGGTGTCGGCGAGATCGCGCACCAGCTCCGTGTTGGGGCGCACGCCGGTGGCGCAGATGAGCAGATCGGCGTCGAGCACGCGGGGCGTGCCGCGGTCGTCGATGTGGACCTGCAGCGGGTGCCCGCCGCCGTCGGCCGCCACCGCGGTGACGCGGGCGCCGGTGAGCACCGTGATGTCCTTGCGCTCGCACCAGGCGCGGATCATCTCGGCGCCGGCATCGTCCATCATCCGCGCCAGCATCCGCGGCGCCATCTCCACCACCGTGAGCTGCACGCCGCGGGTGGCCAGCGCCTCCATGATGATGCAGCCGATGAAGCCCGCGCCCATGAGCACGACCCGCGCCCCGGGGCGGGCGGCGGCGGCGATGCGGCGGGCATCGTCCAGGGTCCAGCAGTGGACCACGCGCTCTCCCTCGAGGCCGGGGATGGGAGGGCGCACCGGCGTGCTCCCGGTGGCGAGCAGGAGCCGGTCCCAGTCCAGGGTGCGGCCGGAGGCGAGGCGCAGGGTGCGCGCCGCCGGGTCGAGGGCGACGGCCTCGTCCTCGAGGCGCTCGATGCCGAGGCGGTCCCAGTGCGCGGGGTCCTTGCGCAGCCAGGTGCCGCGCTCGTCGATGAGCCCGGTGAGGACGTAGGGCAGCGCCATGCGGGCGTAGGGCGGTCCGGGCTCGCGCCCGATGAGCGTGATCGCGGCCGCGGGGTCGAGGCGGCGCAGGGTCTCGGCCGCGACCACCCCGGCCGGTCCGGTGCCGACGATGACGTGTCGCATGGACGGTCCTCCGGGGCCGCGGGGCGGCGGAGGCCCCGCGGCCCGCTCAGCTCAGAGCCCGAGACGCTGGCGGGTCTCGGTCGTGGGGACGCCGTCCTCGCCCCAGCCGCGGACCCGGTAGTACTCCGGCAGCATCTTGCCGAGCTCGTTGACCTTGCCCTTGGCCGGGCCGCTCCGGGCCGGCTCCTCCAGCAGCCGCCGGGGGAGGGTGTCGTCCTTGGCCGTGAGCCCGGCGCGGAGGTTGAACTCGCGCTCCAGGTTCCAGATGCGCTCGCCGGTCTCGGCCAGCCGCTCCACCGTCCACTCGCCCTCGCAGGCGGCGTCGATCTGGGGGGCGATGTCCGCCAGGGTCCAGGCGAAGGAGGTGAAGAGGCACAGGCCGGTGGAGTCCCAGGCCGCGGTCGCGTCCTGGAAGGCCTTGACCAGCTCCGCCTTGCCGTCGGGGCTGAGGGGGTCGGTCTTGTGGGGGATGCCGAGCACCTCGGAGGCGACGGTGTAGCTGCGCAGGTGGCAGGCGCCGCGGTTGCTGGTGGCGTAGGTCAGCCCCATGCCCTGGATGCCGCGCGGGTCGTAGGCCGGGAACTCCTGCCCCTTGACGGTCATGGAGAGCTCCGGGTGGCCGTACTTCTCGCACAGGCGCCGCGAGCCGAGCCCGATCTCGCGTCCGAAGCCCTCGCCGTGGGCGGTCAGCTCGGCGAGACGCGCCAGCGCCTCGGCCGAGCCGAAGCGCAGCTCCAGCCCGCCCGTGTGCTCGGTGGTGAGGACCCCCATCTCGTAGAGCTCCATGGCCGCGGCCACGGTGGCGCCGAAGGAGATGGGATCCATGCCGTGCTCGTTGCAGATGAAGTTGGCGTAGGTCAGGGCCTCGAGGTCGTCGACCCCGGTGTCCGCCCCCAGCGACCAGGCGTTCTCGTACTCGAGCCCGCCCGAGGCGCCCCAGTACTCGGGCTTGTTCTTGACCGTGAAGTGGTTGGGGTCGATGCGCGAGATCCGCCCGCAGGCGATGGTGCAGGCGAAGCAGGCGGCGTTGCGCACGAGGTTGGGCTTGCCGTCGGTGGGGCGCGGCTCGTGCATGGCCTCGCCCGAGATCTTCGGCGCCCCCTCGAACTGGACCTCGCGGGCGTTGCGCGTGGGCAGGGCCCCCACCTCGTTGATGACGTTCATGAGCACCTGGGTGCCGTACTTGGGCAGCCCCTGGCTCGTGACCGGGTGCTCGGCGAGCACCTTCTTCGCCGCCGCGGTGGCCTCCAGGAAGCGCTGCGGATCCTTGATCCCCGCGACCCCGAGGGTGCCGCGCACGGCCACCGCCTTGAGGTTCTTCGAGCCCATCACGGCGCCGACGCCGGAGCGGCCGGCGGCACGGTGCAGGTCGTTGACGACGCAGGCGAACAGCACCTGGTTCTCGCCCGCGCGTCCGATGGCGGCGACGCGGATCTGGGGGTCCTGGTGGCGCTTCTGGATCGCCTCCTGGGTGTGCCAGACGGAGCCGCCCCAGAGGTCGCCGGCGTCGACGAGCTCGGCGTGGTCGTTCTCGATGTAGAGGTAGACCGGCTTCGGGGCGCGGCCCTCGAAGATGATCATGTCCCAGCCCGCCATCTTGAGCTCGGCCCCGAAATAGCCGCCCGAGTTGGAGCAGGCGATGGCGCCGGTGAGGGCGCCCTTGGTGATCACCGAGTAGCGCCCGCCGGTGGAGGCGATGGTGCCGGTGAGCGGCCCGGTGGCGAAGATGAGCTTGTTCTCCGGCGAGAGGGGGTCCACCTTGGGATCCACCTCCTCGAAGAGGTACTTGGAGGCGAGGCCGCGCTGGCCGAGGTACTGGGCCGCCCAGGCCATGTTGAGGGGCTCGGCGGTGCAGGTGCCCTCGGTGAGGTTGACGCGCAGGATCTTTCGCTGCCAGCCCATGGTGCGATCCTCCCTCTCAGGCCTGGGGCTGGGCCGCCGAGGCGCGCGCCGCCCACTGGCGCATGCGCTCGAGCCCGGTCCATTCGGCGTCGATGTAGGTGATGGCGGCGGTGGGGCAGGCCGCGGCACAGGCCGGGTCGCCGCCGCAGAGGTCGCACTTGATGACCTTGCCGGTGTCGGCGCGGTAGTTCACGGTGCCGAAGGGGCAGGCGATGGTGCACACCTTGCACCCCACGCACAGGCTCGCCACCACCTCCTTGGCGCCGGTGGCGGTGTTGACGCGGATCGCCTCCACCGGGCAGGCCTGCATGCACCAGGCCTCGGCACACTGGGTGCAGGTGTAGGGCACGAAGCGGCCCTCGTCGTGGAAGGCGAAGACCTTGATGCGCGAGCGCGCCGGGTTCATGACGCCGTCGTTGCGCAGCGAGCAGGCGAGCTCGCACTGCAGACACCCCGTGCACTTGCCGGGGTCGATGTGAAGGGATCGCAGCATGATGGTCGTACTCCTCCTCCACCACACCGGCCGGCGGGGCCGGCGTCGGTCGTTCTCGGGATGGCCTGCGCCCCGGATCGGGGCGCTCAGGGAAGGATAGCAGGGGGTCGGGCGGATGCGAGGCGGGGGGCGGGCGGGGCCTAGGCGGCGTCCTCGTCGTAGACCTGGATGCGGCCTTCGTGGACGCGGACCTCGAAGGTGCGCAGGTCCTCGTAGGCCGGCGGGGCGAGCACGGCGCCGGTGCGCAGGCAGAAGCGCGCCCCGTGGCGCGGGCAGATCACCTCGTCGCCCTCGACCCGGCCGCCGTCGAGCGGCGCGTAGTCGTGGGTGCACAGATCCTGGATCGCGTAGTAGCGGCCGTCGATGTGGTAGACGGCGACGCGCTCCTCGGCGAGGTCCACCACGCGGCAGCGCCCCGGGGGGATCTCGCCCTCGGCGGCCACATCCACCCAGCGTCCCATGGCGTCCCCCTCAGAAGAAGCCGAGCTGGAGCCTCGCCGACTCCGACATGCGGTCCTTGGTCCACGGCGGGTCCCAGACCAGCTCTACGCGCACGTCGCGCACCCCGGGCACGGCCCGCACGTGGGAGGCCACCATGTCGGGGAAGGTCTGGGCCACCGGGCAGCCGGGGGCGGTGAGCGTCATCTCGATGTAGACGTCGCCCTCGGGGGAGACCTCCAGGGTGTAGATGAGCCCGAGATCGTAGATGTTGACGGGGATCTCGGGGTCGTAGACGTTCTGCAGCGCGGCGACGATGTCGCTCTCGAGCTGCGCGGGATCGACCCTGGGCTGCTGCGGGGCCTTGCCGTTCTCGCTCATGGTCTCACTCCGTGCTCACGGGCTGCTCGGTACCCTTGAGGGCGGCCTCGAGGGTGTGCCAGGCGAGGGTGGCGCACTTGACCCGCATGGGGTAGTCGCGCACCCCCGCGAGGACCGCGAGCTTGCCGATCTCCTCGCCGCTCCCCTCGCCGGTCACCACCTTGTGGAAGCCCTCGAAGAGGCGGTGGGCCTCGGCCACGGTGCGGCCCTTGAGCGCCTCGGTCATGAGCGAGGCCGATGCGGTGGAGATGGCGCAGCCCTGGCCCTCGAAGGCGATGTCGCGGATCACGCCCCCCTCGTCCACGTCCAGGTAGAGGGTGATGCGGTCGCCGCAGAGCGGGTTGTGGCCGTCGGCGCGGCGGTTGGCGTGCGCGAGGCGGCCGAAGTTCCGCGGGCTGCGGTTGTGGTCGAAGATGACCTCCTGGTAGAGGGCGCGCAGGTCGTTCATAGGCCGAAGAGCTCCCTTGCCCGGTGCAGCGCGGCGACGAGGCGGTCCGCCTCCTCGAGCGTGTTGTAGAAGGCGAAGGAGGCGCGCGCCGTGGCCGGCACGCCGAAGTGGTCCATCACGGGCATGGTGCAGTGGTGCCCGGCGCGCACCGCCACCCCCTCGTGATCGAGGATGGTGCCGAGGTCGTGGGCATGGATGCCCTCCACCACGAAGGAGATCACCGCCGCCTTCTCGGGCGCGGTGCCGATGATGCGCAGGCCCGGCACCTCGGCGAGGCGCGCCGTGGCGTGCCGCAGCAGGGTCTGCTCCCAGGCCGTGATGCGCTCCATGCCGATGCCCTCGAGGTACTCGATGGCGGCGGCGAGCCCGACGGCGCCGGCGATGTGCGGGGTGCCGGCCTCGAAGCGGTGGGGCACGTCATGGTACTCGGTGCGCTCGAAGGTGACGACGCGGATCATGTCGCCGCCGCCCTGCCACGGCGGCATCGACTCCAGCACCTCCAGGCGCCCGTAGAGGGCGCCGATGCCGGTGGGGCCGAAGACCTTGTGCCCGGAGAAGGCGTAGAAGTCGCAGCCGAGGGCCTGCACGTCCACCGCCATGTGGGGCACGGCCTGGGCGCCGTCGACGAGGGTCGGGATGCCGCGGGCGCGCGCCGCCGCCACCATCTCCGCCACCGGGTTGATGGTGCCGAGGGCGTTGGAGACGTGGACCACGGCGAGGAAGCGGGTGCGCTCGCCCAGGAGGCGGTGGAAGGCCTCGAGGTCGAGTGCGCCGCGCTCGTCGATGGGCACCACCCGCAGCCGCGCGCCGGTGGCCTCGCACACCATCTGCCAGGGCACGATGTTGGCGTGGTGCTCCATCTCGGTGACGAGGATCTCGTCGCCGGGGCGCAGGCGGGGACGGACGAAGCTCTGGGCGACGAGGTTGATCCCCTCGGTGGCGCCGCGCACGAAGACGATCTCGCGCGGGTCGGCGGCGTTGAGGAAGCGCCGCACCGTCTCGCGCGCGCCCTCGTAGGCGGCGGTGGCGCGCTGGCTCAGGGTGTGCACGCCGCGGTGGACGTTGGCGTTGTCGCGGCGGTAGAAGCGGTCCACGGCCTCGATCACCGCCCGCGGCTTCTGCGCCGTCGCCGCGTTGTCCAGGTAGACCAGCGGCCGGCCGTGGACCTCCTGGTGCAGCACCGGGAAGTCGCGGCGCACGCGCTCCACGTCGAGGATGGGGGCCCCGGCCTCGGGGATCGGTCGGACCGTGTTCATAGCAGCTCCTCGATGCGCTCGCCGGCGGGCATGTGCCGGATCAGGGTGCGGTCGAGCCGGCGCCGGATCGCCGGCAGGGGGATCCGTTCCAGCAGCTCCTCGGCGAAGCCGTAGGTGAGCAGGATCCGCGCCGAGGCCTCGTCGATGCCCCGCGAGCGCAGGTAGAAGAGGGCGCGGGGGTCGATCTGGCCCACCGTGGCGCCGTGGCTGCAGCGCACGTCGTCGGCGTAGATCTCGAGCTGCGGGCGGGCGTCGGCCTCGGCCTCGCCCGACAGCAGCAGGTTGTGGTTGGCCTGCTCGGCGTCGGTCTGCTGCGCACCCGGGTGGACCACCACGCGGCCGGTGAAGGCGGTGCGGGCGCGGTCGTCGAGGATGCCCTTGTAGAGCTCGCGGCTGGTGGCCTCCGGGGTGCGGTGCTCGATGCGGGTGTGGTGGTCGGCGTGGTCGCGCCCGCGCAGGACGGTGAGGCCGTCGAGCTCGCAGCGCGCGCCCTCGCCCTCGAGATCCACGAGGATCTCGTTGCGGGTGATGCGCCCACCGAAGGTGGCGGTGAAGGCCGCAAGCCCGCTGCCCGCCGCCTGGCGCACCCGGGTGCGCGTGTAGCGGTAGCCGCGCTCGGGCTCCTGGATGCGGTAGTGGGCGAGGCGGGCCGCCTCGGCGAGGACGACGTCGGTGACGACGTTGGTGTAGGCGGCGCCCTCGGCGAGGCTCACGTGGTGCTCGATCACCGTGGCGCGCGCGCCTCGGCCGAGGCGCAGGAGGTTGCGCAGGTGGGCGGCGCGGGCCTCGCCCGTGGCGATGTAGAGGACGTGGACCGGGGCCTCGAGCGCCACCCCGTCGTCGAGCTCCAGCACCAGCCCGTCCGTGGCGAGGGCGAGGTTGAGGGCGGGCAGGGCGTCACCCTCGGCGTCCGCCCCGAGGGCCGCGACGAGGCTCTCCGGGGCGCTGTCGGCGAGGCTTGCGAGCGGGGCGACGCGCACGCCCGCCGCGCCTCCGAGGTCGCTCAGGGCCGGCACCAGGCGGCCGTCGGCGAAGACCAGGCGCGCCCCGTCGAGGTCCTCGATGCGCCAGGGGGCGAGCTCGATCTCCGCCCCGCCCCCCTCGGCGACGAAGGCGAGCTCGGCCTGCGCCAGCGGGCGCAGGTCGGTGTAGCGCCAGTCCTCGTCGCGCGGGGTCGGCAGCCCGCGCTCGACGGCACGGTCGAGGGCGCGGCGGCGCAGCGCGGCCAGCTCCGGGTGCGCCGCCCCCGGCAGGCGCCCGGCCAGCGCCTCGTGGGCGGTGCGGGCGCGCTCGATCAGCTTCGGCTCGCTCATGACCGCCCCCTCAGGCCCGCGCCGCCTCTTCCGGCCCCTTCTCCAGCCAGCCGTAGCCGCTGGCCTCGAGCTCGTGGGCGAGCTCCGGGCCGCCCGAGCGCACGATCCTGCCCTCGGCGAGGACGTGGACGCGGTCCGGGTGGATGTAGTCGAGCAGGCGCTGGTAGTGGGTGATGACGATGAAGGCGCGCTCGGGCGAGCGCAGGCGGTTGACCCCGTCGGCGACGATCTTGAGCGCGTCGATGTCGAGGCCCGAGTCGGTCTCGTCGAGGATCGCCAGCCGCGGCTCCAGCAGCGCCATCTGGAGCATCTCGTTGCGCTTCTTCTCGCCCCCCGAGAAGCCCTCGTTGACCGAGCGGTAGAGGAAGTCCTCCTTCATCTTGAGCGCCGCCATCTGGGCCTTGACCGCGCTCAGGAAGTCCATGGCGTCGAGCTCCGGCAGGCCGCGGTGCTTGCGCACGGCGTTGACCGCGGCCTTGAGGAGGAAGACGTTGCTCACCCCCGGGATCTCCACCGGGTACTGGAAGGCGAGGAAGACGCCCTCGCGGGCGCGCTCCTCCGGCGGCAGGGCGAGCAGGTCCCGGCCGTCCAGCTCGACCCGCCCCGCGGTGACCTCGTAGCCCTCGCGCCCGGCGAGCACGTGCGAGAGCGTGCTCTTGCCGGCGCCGTTGGGGCCCATGATGGCGTGGACCTCGCCGGCCTTCACCTCGAGGTCGAGGCCGCGAAGGATCTCCTTGTCCTCGACCCGCACGTGCAGGTTCTCGATCTTCAGCATCTCGTCGCGCTCCCGTATGGCAAGGGGAAAGTCAGCCCACGCTGCCCTCGAGCTTGAGCCCCAGCAGCTTCTGCGCCTCCACCGCGAACTCCATGGGCAGCTCCGCCAGCACCTCCTTGCAGAAGCCGTTGACGATCATGGAGACGGCGTCCTCGGGGCTGAGGCCCCGCTGCAGGCAGTAGAAGAGCTGGTCCTCGGAGATCTTGGAGGTGGTGGCCTCGTGCTCCACCTGCGCGGTGGGGTTGCGGATCTCGATGTAGGGGAAGGTGTGGGCGCCGCACCGCTCGCCGATGAGGAGCGAGTCGCACTGGGTGTAGTTGCGCGCCCCCTCGGCGCTCTTGAGGATCTTGACCAGCCCGCGGTAGGTGTTCTGCGCCCGGCCCGCCGAGATCCCCTTGGAGATGATGGTGGAGCGGGTGTTGCGGCCGATGTGGATCATCTTGGTCCCGGTGTCGGCCTGCTGCAGGTTGTTGGTGAGGGCCACGGAGTAGAACTCGCCCACCGAGTTGTCCCCGCGGAGGATGCAGCTCGGGTACTTCCAGGTGATGGCGGAGCCAGTCTCCACCTGGGTCCAGGAGATCTTGGAGTTGGCGCCGCGGCAGTCGCCGCGCTTGGTGACGAAGTTGTAGATGCCGCCGCGGCCCTCCTTGTCGCCCGGGTACCAGTTCTGCACCGTGGAGTACTTGATCTCGGCCCCCTCCAGGGCGATGAGCTCCACCACCGCGGCATGCAGCTGGTTCTCGTCGCGCATGGGCGCGGTGCAGCCCTCGAGGTAGCTCACGTAGGCGCCCTCGTCGGCGATGATGAGGGTGCGCTCGAACTGGCCCGTGTTGGAGGCGTTGATGCGGAAGTAGGTGGACAGCTCCATGGGGCAGCGCACGCCCTTGGGCACGTAGACGAAGGAGCCGTCGGAGAAGACCGCCGAGTTGAGGGCGGCGAAGAAGTTGTCGGTGTAGGGGACGACGCTGCCGAGGTAGCGCTCCACCAGCTCCGGGTGCTCGCGCGCGGCCTCCGAGAAGGAGCAGAAGATGATGCCCATCTCGGCCAGCTTCTCCTTGAAGGTGGTGGCCACCGAGACGCTGTCGAAGACCGCGTCCACGGCCACGCCCGCGAGGCGCTCCTGCTCGGCGAGGGGGATGCCCAGCTTCTCGTAGGTGCGCAGCAGCTCCGGGTCCACCTCGTCCAGGCTCTTGGGCCGGTCCTTGGGCATCTTGGGCGCGGCGTAGTAGCTGATGGCCTGGTAGTCGATGGGGGCGTGGTGGACCTTGGCCCAGCGCGGCTCCTCCATGGTCAGCCAGTGGCGGTAGGCCGCGAGGCGGAAGTCGAGCAGGAACTGCGGCTCGCCCTTCTTGCGCGAGATGTGGCGGATGACGTCCTCGTCGAGCCCCGGGGGGAGGCTCTCCTGCTCGATCTCGGTGACGAAGCCGTGCTTGTATTCCTGCTGGACGAGGGCGTCGATCTCGCGGGTGCTGCTGGACATGGCTCTCCTCCGGTTCAGCCGGCGGGGCAGGAGGCGCCCGGGGCGGCCCCCTCGATGCGGACCTCGAGGCCCGGCCGGCGCGCCTGCACCATCTCGGCCAGGGTGATCCCGTCGAGCGCGCGGCGGATCGTGCGGTTGATCCACTGCCAGTTGCTGCGCACCGAGCAGTGCGGCTCCTGGGCGCAGTGGCGGTCGTCGGCGCTGCACTCGGTCAGGGCGATGGGGCCCTCCATGGCGTCGATGATCTCGGTGACGGTGATCGCCTCCGGCGGGCGGGCCAGGCGGTATCCGCCCTTGGCGCCGCGGCGCGACTCCAGCAGCCCCTCGCGGGCGAGCAGCTTGAGGATCTTGCTCACGGTCGGCTGGGCGATCTGGATCGCGGCGCTGATGTCGCCGGCGTTGCGGGGCGTGGCCGGGTCGCGCGCCAGGTGGCACATCACCACGATCCCGTAGTCGGTGAGCTTGCTCATGCGCAGCATGGGGCTGCTCCGGTGAAATATGGGACCAATATAGTCCCGTATGAACCGCTCGGGCAATCCCCCCGGCAACGCGGCCTGCGGGGGGTTGCGTGATCCTGAGCGGAATGCTAAGGTATGCCGCGACACCGGGATGGTCAACCATCCGCTGTCACCGATACCCGGAGCTTCTCCTTCCCCTCCCCCACGTTGCGGGTATCGGCCTCTGCGGGGCGCCGCGCGCGGCGCCCCTTTTCTTTTGCGCGGGGAGGATCAGGGGGCGGCGAAGGCGAGGGCGGCCACCTCGGGGTAGCGCCGGACGAAGTGCACCTCGAGGCCCTCGCGCAGATGCGCCGGCAGCTCCTCCCACTCCCCGCGGTTGGCCTGCGGCAGGATCACCGCCCGCATCCCGGCGCGGCGCGCGGCCAGGACCTTCTCGCGGATCCCGCCCACGGGCAGGACCTCGCCGGTGAGGGTGAGCTCGCCGGTCATGGCGAGCCCGCGGGCCATGCGCCGGCCGCGGGCGAGGGAGAGCAGCGCCGTGGCCATGGTGATGCCGGCGCTGGGGCCGTCCTTGGGGGTGGCGCCGGCGGGCACGTGCAGGTGGATGAAGGCGCTGTCGAACCAGCCCGCGGGCACCCCCAGCGCGTCGGCGTGGGCGACGACGTAGCTGTAGGCGATCTCGGCCGATTCCCGCATCACCTCGCCGAGCTTCCCGGTCAGGCGCAGGCCGCGGGCGCGCCCGTGCACGCGGGTGGCCTCGATGCTGAGGGTGGCGCCGCCGAGGGGCGTCCAGGCCAGCCCCACGGCGACCCCCGGCGCGAGGCGGTGGCGGGCCTCGCGGAACGGGCGCGGGCCGAGCCAGTCCTCGATGTCGGCCGCGCGCACGCGGATCGGCCCCGCCCCCTCGTCCTCGACGAGGCGGACCACGGCCTTGCGCACGATGCGGCCGAGGCGCTTGTCGAGGCCGCGCACGCCGGCCTCGCGGGCATAGCCCTCGACGATGGCCCGGATCGCGCCGTTGCTGATGCGCAGCCGCCCCGCGGGCACGCCGGCGCGGGCGAGCTGGCGCGGCCAGAGGTGGCGCCGCGCGATGCGCACCTTCTCCTCCGTGAGGTAGCCGGGGATGCGCAGGATCTCCATGCGGTCCAGGAGCGGCCCCGGCAGGGTGTCCAGCTGGTTGGCGGTGCAGACGAAGAGCACCGAGGAGAGGTCGAAGCGCAGGTCCAGGTAGTGGTCGAGGAAGGCCTGGTTCTGCTCCGGGTCGAGCACCTCCAGCAGGGCCGCGGCGGGGTCGCCCTGATAGGAGGCGCCGATCTTGTCGATCTCGTCCAGCATCAGCACCGGATTGGCGGTGCCGGTGCGGCGCAGGGCCTGGATGATCTTGCCGGGCATGGCGCCGATGTAGGTGCGGCGGTGGCCCTTGATCTCGGCCTCGTCGCGCATGCCGCCGACGCTGAAGCGGAAGAAGCCGCGCCCGAGGGCCTCGGCGATGGAGCGGCCGATGGAGGTCTTGCCCACGCCGGGCGGGCCCACCAGGAGCAGGATCGAGCCCGTGACCTCGCCCCGCAGCGCGCCCACGGCGAGGAACTCGACGATGCGCTCCTTGACGTCCTCGAGCCCTTCGTGGTCGCGGTCGAGGATGCGCCGCGCCGCGGCGAGGTCGAGGCGGTCCTCGGAGCGGCGCCCCCAGGGCAGGGCCGTGACCCAGTCCAGATAGTTGCGCGTGACCGCGTACTCGGGCGAGCCGAGCTCGAGCACCGCCAGCTTGTCGAGCTCCTCCTCGACGCGGCTGCGGGCCTCGTCCGTGAGCTCCAGCCCCTCGAGGCGGGCGCGGAAGCGCTCGATCTCGGCGGTGCGGTCGTCCTTGGCGAGGCCCAGCTCCTGCTGGATCACCTTGAGCTGCTCGCGCAGGAAGAAGCGGCGCTGCTGCTCGCCGAGCTTCTCCTCCACCTGCTTGCGGATCTGCGCCTGCAGGCGCGCCACCTCCAGCTCCTTGCGCACCAGCACCAGGACCCGGCGCATGCGCTCGAGCAGCGGCAGCGTCTCGAGCACCTGCTGCAGCTCCTCGGGCGGGGCGGTGGTGATGGCGGCGGCGAAGTCGGCGAGGGCGGAGGGCTCGTTGGGGCCGAAGCGGTTGAGGAAGTACTTGAGCTCCTCGGAATAGAGGGGGTTGAGGGGCAGGAGCTCCTTGATCGCCTCGATGATGGCCACGGCGTAGGCGCGAAGCTCCGTCTCCTCGCCCCCCGCGGGCTCCTCCGGGTAGTCCACCTGGGCGCGGTAGGGCGGCCGCTCGGCGAGCAGCCGCCGGATGCGGAATCGGCGCAGGCCCTCGGCGATGAACTGGATCTTGCCCTCGGCCCGCATGGGCCGGTGGATGCGGGCCACGGTGCCCACGGCGGCGAACTCGCCGGGGCCGGCCGCATCCGGCCGCGCCGTCGCCACCCGCACCAGCCCCAGCACGCGCTGCGGCGTCTCGCCCACGCCCTGGATGGTCTCCAGCCAGGGCGCCTCCTCCACCACGATGGGCAGGGTCTGGGCGGGGAAGAAAGGGCGGTCGGGCAGCGGCAGCAGCAGCAGCTCGCCCGGGAGGACGTCGGCGGCGACCGCAAGGCCCCCCTCGGCGGCCACCGGCTCGCCGGTGCCGGCGTCGATGACGCGCGGGGTCTCCTCGTTCATGGCCGATGCACGCCCCCCGTCTCAGTGGGCCTCGCGGTCGAGGGCGTCGGCGAGCCGCCGAAGCGCCGGCGCCACCGCCACCGGGTAGGGCGCCGGCGCCTCGAGGTCGCGCACCCCCTCGGGCAGCGCCGCGAGCTGCGCCCGCGCCCGCGCCCTCGCGGCGGCCAGGTCCGTCGCCGCCAGCCGCCGCCCGCCGCGCATCGCCGGCGCCAGCAGCGGCTCGCCCTCGGCGGCCTCGTCGGCAAGCGTGAGGAGATCGCCCGCCATGCGCCCGTCGGCGTGGCGGCGGTAGACCTGCTTGCGCCCGGGCCAGGTGGCCTTGCCCTCGGAGCGCTTGCGCCGCGGCCGCCCGGCGTACTCTTGCAGCTTGTAGGCGCAGTCGAGATAGGGGGCGTCGGCGGAGGTGTCCATGCGCGTGCCGACGCCGAAGCCGTCGATGGGCGCCTGCGCCGCGAGCTTCGCCAGCGCGTACTCGTCGAGGTTGCCGCTGGCGAAGATGCGCGTCTCGGCGAGGCCGCCGGCGTCGAGGATGGCGCGGACGCGGCGGGCGTGCTCGGCGAGGTCGCCGCTGTCGATGCGCACGGCGCGGATGCGGATCCCCTCGGCGGCGAGGCGCGGCGCCAGGGCCACCACCTTGCGCGCGGCGGCCTCGGTGTCGTAGGTGTCGATGAGGAGGACGACGTTGTCCGGCTGGGCGCGGGCGAAGCGCTCGAAGGCCTCCTCCTCGGTGGCGTGGGCCTGGATGAAGGAGTGGGCCATGGTGCCGTAGACGGGGATGCCCCAGAGGCGCCCGGCCTCCACCGTGGCGGTGCCGTCGAAGCCGGCGATGTAGCAGGCGCGCGCCGCCAGCAGCCCGGCCTCGGCGCCGTGGGCGCGGCGCAGCCCGAAGTCCACCAGCAGCCGCCCCGGGGCGGCGAGGACGCAGCGGGCGGCCTTGGAGGCGATCAGGGTCTGGAAGTGGAGGAGGTTGATGATGCGGCTCTCCACCAGCTGCGCCTGGGGCAGGGGGGCGGTCACGCGCAGGATCGGCTCGTCGGCGAAGCACACCGTCCCCTCGGGCATGGCGTCGACGTCGCCGGTGAAGCGGAAGGCGGCGAGCCAGTCCACGAAGTCGGCGCTGAAGCGGCCGCTGTCGCGCAGCCACTGCAGCTCGGCCTCGCCGAAGCGCAGCCCCTCGAGGTAGTCGAGGACCTGTTCGAGGCCGGCGGCGAGGAGGAAGCCGCGCCGCGGCGGCAGGCGGCGGACGAAGAACTCGAACGAGGCCGTCTCCGTCAGCCCCCCCTCCAGGTAGGCCTGGAGCATGGTGAGCTGGTAGAGGTCGGTGAGCAGCGGCGGCGTCTTCAAGCGGCGCCCTCCAGCGCGTCCAGCGTGAGGAAGCGTGCGCCCGCCTCGCGCATGCGCCGCTCGGCCTCGGCGCCGTCGCCCGGGCGCACGTTCACGGCGCGGATGGCGTCGCCCAGGACCCAGGTCTCGAAGCCCTCGCCGAGCGCGTCGAGCACGGTGTTGAACACGCAGTAGTCGGTGGCGAGGCCGCCGACGAAGACCCGCCGCACGCCGCGCCGGCGCAGCCGCTCGGCGAGATCCGTCCCCTCGAAGCCGGAGTAGGCGTCGCGCTCGGGGGTGTCGGCCTTGGAGATCACCTCCGTGCCCTGCGGCAGGCGCAGCCCCGGGGCGAAGGCCGCGCCCTCGGTCCCGGCCACGCAGTGGGGCGGCCACGGCCCCCCCTGGTCCCGGAAGGAGCAGTGGTCGGCGGGGTGCCAGTCGCGGGTGGCGAAGACGGGCAGCCCCGCGGCGGCAAATTGCTCCGCGTACCGGTTGAGCACCGGCACCACCTGGTCGCCGGCGGGCACGGCGAGGGCGCCGCCGGGGAGGAAGTCGTTCTGCACGTCGACGACGATGAGGGCGTCGCCCTCCTGCAGGCGGACGGCCTGGGGTTCCTCGCGCTCGCTCATGGTCCGAACCTCCGTGGTCTCGCCCCGGGGGCATTGTCGCAGAGCCGCACCCCTGCGGTCACCGCCGCCCCAGGGTCAGCCCTTGATGCAGATGAGGGGCTCGAGGCGCGCCACGCGCCGGGCGAGGCCCGCCCGCTCCGCCGCCTCCACCACCGCGTCCACGTCCTTGTACGCCCCCGGAGCCTCCTCGGCGAGGCCGCGCAGCGAGCGCCCCCGCAGGAGGATCCCGCGCGCGGCCATCTCCTCGATCAGGCTGCGCCCCTGCCAGCGGCGGCTGGCCTGGCGGCGGCTCACGCGGCGGCCAGCGCCGTGGCAGGCCGACTGGAAGGCGCCCTCGCCCGGGCCGGGGCGGCCGGCGAGGACCCACGAGGCGGTGCCCATGGTGCCGCCGATGAGCACCGGCTGCCCCACGGCCGCGAACTCCGGCGGCAGCCCCGGGCTGCCGGGGCCGAAGGCCCGCGTCGCCCCCTTGCGGTGGACGAAGAGGGTGCGCTCGACCCCGTCCACCACGTGCCGCTCCTCCTTGCAGGTGTTGTGCGAGACGTCGTAGAGCAGCGTGATCCGGGCCGCGGGGAGGACGTCGGCGAAGACCTCGCGCACCAGATGGGTCAGGATCTGGCGGTTGGCGAGGGCGCAGTTGATGGCCGCGCGCATGGCGCCGAGGTACTGCGCGCCCACCTCCGAGCGGATCGGGGCGCAGGCGAGCTCGCGGTCGGGCAGGGCGATGCCGTGGCCCGCCGCGGCGCGGGCCATGCGCGGCAGGTAGTCGGTGCCGATCTGGTGGCCGAGCCCGCGGGAGCCGCAGTGCAGGCTCACCACCACGGCGCCCTCCTCGAGACCGTAGGCGCGGGCGGCCTCGCGGTCGTGGATCGCGCCCACCCGCTGGACCTCGAGGTAGTGGTTGCCCGAGCCCAGGGTCCCCATCTCGGGGCGCTGGCGCGCCTTGGCGCGGGCCGAGACCGCGTCCGGGTCCGCCCCCGCGACGCATCCGCCCTCCTCGACGCGGGCGAGGTCGGCCGCCTCGCCCCAGCCCTCGGCCACGGCCCAGCGCGCACCGCCTCGCAGCATCGCCTCCATGGCCTCGTCGTCGAGGCGGATCCGCCCCCCCACCCCGACCCCGGCCGGGATGTGGCGGAAGAGGGCGTCTGCGAGGCGCTCGCGCACCGGCGCCAGGGCCTCCTCGTCGAGGCCCGTGTGCAGCGTGCGCACGCCGCAGGAGATGTCGAAGCCGACCCCGCCCGCCGAGACCACGCCGCCCTCGTCGGGATCGAAGGCGGCCACCCCCCCGATGGGGAAGCCGTAGCCCCAGTGGGCGTCGGGCATGCAGTAGCTGGCGCCGACGATGCCCGGCAGGGTGGCGACGTTGGCGGCCTGCTCGAGCACCTTCTCGTCCATGGCCGCGAGCAGTTCGCGGTCGCCGAAGAAGACCACCGGCACCCGCATCCGCCCCCGCGGCGGGTGGCGCCAGACGCACTCGGCGAGCGGTTCGAGCGATCGCAGCTCCATCACGAGACCTCCCGCGGACGGGTCCTTTGTGGGGTCGGCGGGTGCCCTTTTCGAGACCTCAGACGTCCACCACGCACTGCGCGCGCCAGCGCCCGTCGGGCTCGCGGCGCACGGCGAGGGCGGTGAAGGTCGGGCCCTTGACCTCCACCGCCGGGCGGTGCCGGTCCGGGTCCACGGGCTCGCCCCAGGCGCGCCCCCGCAGGCGGGTGCCATCCTCGATGGCGACCTCGAAGCGGCCGAAGAGCATCCGCCGCAGGGCCATCTCCGAGACCAGGGCCCCGAGCCAGGCGTAGAGCAGGTACTCGAGGTCGGACTCCTCGAGGGTGATCTCCACCGCCTCCCGCGGCCGCACCCGGGCGGGGTCGGTGATCACCGCGACGAGGGCGAGGGCGGCGTGGGCGAAGGCCTCCTCCGGGGTCGCCCCCCAGCCGCGCACGCCGATGTCGGCGCCGTGGTCGAAGTGCTCCCAGGCCGGTTCCATGGCGTCGATGCTGGCACGGGCGGGGGCAAAAAAAAACCGGTACCCGAAGGGTGGGAGGGTACCGGCAAGCTACCACCAAAGGAGGATGGAGGAGTCACACAAGCCGTCGCGTTGGCGCGCATTATACGCCTTGCATGCTGCGATGCAACACCAAGAGCCCGGATCATGCAAAAGAATTTCTTGCCCAACATGTAAGCGCATGTTGCGAAAGGCATGGCCTGCGCCCTGCGGAGATGCCACGGCCGGATCCGGCATGCTGCAGCGCAGCAGCACGGCGGCGCGCAAGGCGGGAACGCGGCGGCCCGGCGCGCGGGGCGTTGCGCCGGCGTATCCGCGGGGGTGCTGCGGCCGCGCCGAGGCGGGGGGCGCATCGCCCGGGCCGGCCCGGACCGTGCCGCCTGCGTCACGGCGCCGGACCCGCCCATCGGCGCGGGCCCGACCCCCTCAGCCCGAAGGGTCCGCCGCCGGCCGCCGGCGCAGCCGCGCCTCGAGGAAGGCCCTGAGGGCCACCGCGTTGTTGCGCTCCGTGTCCCGCGCGGCGAAGAGCAGCGTCACCGGACCCTCGCGGGCGAGGGCAAGGAGCCGATCCACCGCCTCCGGCCTCGCCTCGAGCTCGGCGTGATAGCGGCGCACAAACCGCGCCCAGCGGGCAGGGTCGTGGCCGTACCAGCGGCGCAGGGCGTCCGACGGCGCCACCTCCCGCAGCCACAGATCCACCGCCGCCGCCTTCCGCGCAAGCCCCCGCGGCCAGAGCCGATCCACGAGGACCCGGACCCCGTCCCCGGGCCCCGGCGGCAGGTACACGCGCCTCGTCCGGATCATGCGTGCCGACGCCGCCCCTTTACCGCGCGCGCCCCGCGGGGACGCGCCCGCCACGGCGAGCATAGACCCAGCGCGGCGTTTCGGCTCCGGGGCAGGGGGCAGGGGGCGGAAGGAGAAAGGCCTGGCGGGGAAGCCGGGCCTTGGTGGGGGCCGGCTCCCCGGGACGCGCTCGACGATTCCGCCGGGAGCGGAATCGGACGCACGCAGTGCGCCCGAAGGGCCGCGGCCAGGGAGGGCCGCGGTCAGCCGCCGAGAGGCGGTGAGAGCCTGGCTTGGACAAACGAGAAAGGCCTGGTGCGGGTTGCCAGGCCTTCTATTTCAGGAATGGCTCCCCGCTTGCAACCCTCTTCATAACCACTCTCCACCGCCAGGATATCACCTAACCAGTTGATACACAATATCTTTTCAAAGAGCGGCACATCCCCGAGGGGGCGGAAACGGCGTTGATGCGGATTTCCGCTACAGTCCCAACCGGGCCGCCACGTCCTCGTAGTCCGGGTCCTCGGCGTAGAGCTTCTCGAGCTCGCTGTGCGCCCGCCGGCGCTGGCCGAGGTTCTCGTAGACCAGGGCCCGTTCGTACCGGAGCGCCCGGAGCAGTTCCTCGGACCGGCCTTTCCTCCGGCGCAGGGCGCCCGTCAGGGTCTCCCGCGCAGCAATCAGGAGCCCGAGCCCACGCAGGGCCCTGGCCTTGTAGAGCAGCAGAGCGGTGTGGACCGGCGTCTCGTTCTCGATGCCTTCGGCCAACCGCACGATCTTCCGGCAGACGTTGACGCTCGCCGTCCGTGGCTCGCGCCCTTCGGGCGTGCCTTCGGCACGTCCAAATCGGCTCTCCTGCCGATTTGTCTTGTCGCCCGGGCGGGCGTCCAACAGCAGCTCCGCGAGGGACAGCTTCACCACCACGTCGTCGGGTTCGAGGCGCAGCAAGCGCTCCAGGCAGGCAATCGCATCCTCCCAGCGCTCCTGACGCTGATAGACCTCCACCAGGCCCAACAGCACGCCGCGGAGATCCGGCCCCACATGCGCGGACACCTCGTCTGTGATGGGGAGACTCATGGTGGCGGAGATGCCGTACTTGGAGAAGTAGGTTCCCAATCGGCGGTACTTCTCGGCGGCCGTCGCCAGATAGTTCGCGGCCTCGATCAGCCGCTCCTGCTTGAGCGCCAGGAAACCGGCGAGGTACGCGCCGTCGGCCAGGTGAGTCGCCTGTTCAAGGTGCTGAAGCGCCTTGTCCTCATTCCCCAGCACCAACTCCCGGCACCCGTCCACCAGGGCCTCCTCGTCGTCCGGCGTGATGAGCCGCTTGAAGAAACCCAGCGTCAGCCGGTCTTCCGGGCGGACCGTTGGGACGGCCGGAGCGGAGTAGGACGCGCTTCTCCTACCGCTGGACCTCCCGCTCGGAAGCGTGGTCGTGTAGAAAAGGCCTGTTCCCGGGATGCCCACCGTGGCCCGCTTGCCCCTCGGACCGATGGTGAACTTCGCCCCGCGCGGCCCGAACGAAAGAGAGCCGCCCGACTTGCTCAGGTTCAGGGTCACGCCCGGTGCGATCCTGATTCGTCTCCAGAAGCGGAAGCTCATCCGGAACGTCCTGTTATCCTTCGGGCGGATACGGATCCTTGCCGTATGTGTGTTCCGTCTGGATCGTACCGTCCTGCTTGTGAATGATCACCTGTCCAAGCGCCTGCTTCTTCGCCAATTCCTTGGCACGGGCTATGGCCTCGGCCTTCGTATCGTGGCTGCTGGACGCCCTTGACGCATTTTCTTCTTTGACGTTCCAGCCGCCGTCGGTCCGAGGAGTCACATGGTAAGTCTTACGTCTTGGCATTGTTTCACCTCCATGCATGTCGTTCCCTCAAGGCGCATCCTGTTTCCCCCGCAGGCGGTGCCGTTTTGATCGACCCAGTGCATTCGGCTGCTATTGGTGGGATTGATATCGGGAACGCTATTCGGCATTTGGCACCTCCGACCCATCCGTATTCACGTCCTTGACTGCGGAGACCACATCCACGTTGATCCCGTAGTGCTTTCCGAGCTTTTTTAGGACCGTCTTGTGATTTGCCTTCAGTTCGGTGGGAGTCCATTTTTCACTTCGCAGGACACGAAGGGAATTGGTGCAGGTGTCTATGTTTTTCTCAAAGTACCTTTTGCGCTTCTCTGAGTAATCCAGTCGCCCTTGCGACGAGTTCTTGCGCCGGGTTATGAGTACAAGGTTACCGAGCTTGTCGGTCCACTCGTTTCGCTCTTCTTCTGAAAAATCTTTGACCCACTGGCTGTCTTCCGTTGGGTTTTGCGGCAGAACATGCTCGACAGACAGGGTCTCGAAATGCATCCGCTGGTCGTGGTTCTGGTAGAGGTAGTCAAGTTTCAGAAGCAGATATCGGGCAAATCGCCGGCCATATACCGCTCCGTCCAACATTCGGACGAGCGATCCTTCATCAATGTCGAAAACGTCGGTGGAAAAAAGGTCGTCCACAGTGTTGGCGTCATCGATTGCCTGGATGATCTTGTTCATCGCAGCGATACGGTCCGTGGGAGTGTACTGGCAAATCCAGTCGGCCGAGAACTTGTTATCGAGGCGTTTCAAGAACTCCAGAATGCGGTCGTATTTAAACTTGTCGAAATACCTGAGCAAAGGCGGGACCCAGTCCGTTGCAGGCAGCCCCGTGAGCATGACCTTGATAAGGTTGTCGAACTCGAAGCTGCCGCCGGTTTCGTCGTAGTTTTGGCCGCCCAGCAAGGTCCGATACTGCCCCAGGTATCGCTCGATCAGCTCAAATGTCTCGCGCCCTTTCTTGAGGAGCACGGGTTTTTTCTGACCTGTCGCCTTGTCCCGCTCCTTGGGGTTGTAAATCTTGTCCTCGAACTCCTGAAGAAGACTCAGCCGCGCCTTGTCCTTCACCAGGATGGTCCGCACGTGGTTGAGGAATCGATCAAAGTCATCCCCAAGCTCGCTTTCCGCCTCCTCCCACATTTTGGCGTACTTGACCTTCTCTTCCTCGCTCTCCAAGGCCCCGAGATTCATGGACTTCAGGATGTCGCTGTTGCGAAGGGGGATGCCCCGATCGTTAAGGATCATGAACAACCGGAAGGCATCTTCAAGGTCTTCGGTCGAGACGTAGATGAGAAGCACCTTGTTGAGGAGAAACTGGAGCAGGTCTTCGGGCTTCGTGTTCGGGTTCTCGCGGAAGAACCCGCGGATCTCGAGGATGGCGGCGGCCATGTTCCGCACGGATACGTCTCCTCCCTTGGAAACCATACGCTTCAGGTCATCCTCTCGGTTCGTGCCGCCGTCGGCCTTGACGAACTCATCGATGAACTTTTGCACCTCATCACGTATGGCGAACACTAGGCGGGTTCGTTCCGGAATGACCTTGTATTTGCTGGCTTTCTGATAGATGCACTTCTGGCAGTCGTCCTTGGCGTCGGGGTCCTCCGCCAAATCTCGCAGCACGGCAAAAAGCATGAGCAACGTCGCCATGCGCTGCTGCCCGTCGAGAAGGTCGTTTTCGTCAAACTCCTGTCCGCTATCCGGCGCTGCGGGCTTGGACTGGAACACGAACGAGCCCAGGAAATACTCGAAATCGGGCTTTTCCGTCATGGCAAAGGTCACGTCATCAAGAAGGTCGGCAATCTCTTCCCGGCCCCACACGTAGGGACGCTGGTACTCGGGAACCCGGAACCACATCCGGGAAAAGATATCCTTCACCAGAATCTTCTCGCTCTTGATCTCGCCTCTTGACGGCATGTTCACACCTCTCTGGTTTCCTGGTTCGTATTCAGCCGTACCCGGCCAGCACATTCTGTCAGCATTCTCGGCCCACCAATTCTCTCGGCAAACATATCGAGAATTTCATAGAAGCGAATCAGATCATGGAGTCGATGATCCGAAAGCGTCATGATCCGCCTCCCTTCGCCGCTGGCAGGCTTTCCGTGCGGAGCATGATCAAGTCCTGGTCAAGGCCGTGTCGCAGCACATCGAGCCGTCCGGATACCGCGACCAGGTGGTCTGCGGATATTGGGCTGAGACGGAACGGGAACAGGCTCGTGGAATCGAGGACCGTTCTCAGAGCCACCGAACCGTTGGGATGAGCGTGCAAGAAGGCCTCGGCCAACCAGGCGATAACCTCCACCTGAGCTATGGCGAGTGAAAGCCCAGCGGTATAGATGCCTTTTTCCGATGTTTCCTTCAGGACCTCCCAATCGACGAAGCTCCGCAGCACCCGTCGTGCCGCTCTGGATACCGTGTCGCGTTCCCCATATTGCTCCCGCACACGGCGCTGTACCTGGCTGGCTGCGGCCGTTCCCTGGAGCCTGAGCAGTCGCCCCACATGGGCCGCTACGGCCCCCCAGAACGGATAAACCGCCATGGCCAGGCCCCAGTGGACCGCGATATGGTCCTCACGCGGCAGGTGTGAGAGAAGCTTGAGGCCTTCCCGCTGAAGGGGATGGAGGTCGCGCGGGGGGCGGACCCAGATCTTCATCAGAATGGTGATCACCTTCTCCCGATTGCCGCGTTTGGCATTCCCGCCGACAGACAGCTTGTCTTCGAGCAGCTCTTGGAGGGCGTTGTAGATGGACGCCTCGTCGTTTCCGGCAAGCACCAGGTTGGCCGTTCTCTCCAGCCATTCAAGACGGACCCGCTGGCTGAAACCGATCTGGGTCAGGCGACTGTTCATCGGTCCCTCCTATCGATCTGGACAAGAGGGACGAGCAGTTCCTCGACACTAATGCCTCCATGACCGACGAGGGTTTCACCCGCCCGCACGAAAGCAGCCCGGTTCGGAGCGATGAGGGCGAGGTAGTCCTCTGGGAGGCCCACCGAGGGCCACTCCAAGGACTCCGGGAATCGCTCCTTGATTTGAGCCCTGAGCCTGGGATCGGAGTAGACACGCACGCGCTCGCCGCGCAGGTCCGCAACCGCCCCTTCGGCAGGCCGTCCTGCGCCTTTCGCCTCGATGTTGCCGTGGTCCGAGGCAAGGTAGACCTGGAAACCGCGGTCATGGAGCAGGCCGAGAAGGTCCCGCATGAAACCCTGCCTGGCCCATTGCCGAACCTGGTTGTGCATCCCCGCTGCACCCAGCTCCATGCCGTGCATGATCCGGTCGACCTTGTCGATGACCAGTCCGACGACACGTAGCCTGGGCCGGCTCAGTAGCTCGGAGACCTCGTCCATGTCCCCGTCGCCCAGCCCCTTGGCGTAAGCTACCTCATGCTGCGTCAGCCCCTGATCGACCCAGAACTGCGTCCAAAGGCCCGGCTCCTTGTCTGTGGTATGGATACTCGCCGGGAAGTAGATCGGCGGCTTGCCGGCAAAGGCGGCCTGACGGGAAACCGAGGTGATGGTGGGAATCCAAGCGAAAACGGCGTTCTCACGGAACCGCAGCTTCGAATCCAGCTCTCCGAGCACCTCGCGCAAGGCGATCCATTGGTCCAGGGCGAGGCCGTCCACCAGCAGAAAAGCGATCTTCGTGCGCCGGTCGTCTCCGAGGCTTCGGGCGAGGAACCGCGGGATGTGATGCAGCATCACCGGCGGCGCGGGCGGAAGGTTGATCAGGCTCGCGTAGCGCTTCACCACCCAATCGGTGAGCGCAGAATCGATCCGGGATCTCAATGCCTCCAGGCGCTCCCGGTATTCTTCCGGCAGGGTGGTGTCCGGCTCCAGCTCCAAAGCGACGAGTTCCGCCCAACGGTAGGCGAAATGGAGCCACTCCCCATAACGCGCCTGCACCGTGGGGATCGTCTTCTCGATGGAATCCAGCAGCCCCTCCATGCGGCGGCGACGGTTCTCCACGGGGGAGACTTTGATGCCGTAAGCCACCCAGGTCTTGGCGAGCGCTTGCGATTGCTCGTGAGGAACCGGCTGGAGCAAGCCCTCGAGGAAAAGGTTGTCGATGTAAATGCGGACATCGTGGTGGTCGAAAGGCAAAAGCGTCGGTCCTGGGAACTCGAAGCCGTAGTCCGCCGCGTCCTCGTGGACGGCATCGTCCTTCGGCTTTGCGAGCGAATCCAGGAACACCGGCCAGCGCTCCTGCAGGAACGCAAAGAATGCTTGCGCGTCCGGAATGATGGCTTCCAGAGGCCAATCCTCGAACAGGCCGTTTTGACGAAGCACCTGGATAAAGCGCTCATCGAGGATGGCCGGGATTCGTTGTCCGCGGTAATGACGACGCAGCAAGACCCGGAGTAGGTCCGATGGCTGCTTGATGAGTTCCGGAGCGATCTCGAACACATGACGAAGGACGAACTCCTTCGTAGCGTTGTCGCCGAGCTGCCCCGGCGCGTGCCTCAATTGCGCATCGAACAAGGCGTCGAGATCAGCCCGGTCGAGCGCCGCGACCACGGGATAGCTGAGATTCGGGAAGAGATCGCCCAGGTTGAACGAGAGCTTGCGGCCAGCCTGCAGCAGGTCGTAGGGCAAGGCATCGAGATCGCTCGAAGGCGATCTCAGCACCACCACCAGATCGGTTTCCTCGCCGCGGTCCCAGCGGGAGCGGAACTTGGATTCGTAGGCATAGCGAAAGGCGACATGATCCTCGAACGGGATCAGCTCAAAGCCCCGTTCCCGGATCCCTTCGAGGACACCTTCTTCAAGGAGCAGGCCGTCCGGATCCGCGACCAGGGTAAGCCGGGCGACCTGGGGTGTGAACTCACTCAGGATTTGGTCACGCCAACTACCCATGGGCGCCTCCCTCCACGCGGACGAGAAGCAGGGGCGCCATTTCCGGCAAGATCTGGGCCCTGCGCTCGAGTTGTTCCCTGAAGCGTTCTTCCTCCTGTTCCAAGAGACTCAGGCGATGGTTACGGACCTGGGGCAGTCCGATGCGCTCGATGGCTCTGCGTCGCGCAGCGAAGGCGTACTCGCCCTTCTCACGCTCCCGAGCAAGACGCTCCCGGTGAGCCTGCACCAGCTCGTCGTAGATCGTCTTCCCCTGTCGTTCCGCCGCCTCCTGCAGTCGCTCGAAGGCTTGATGAGAGGTCTCGACGTCCAAATGCCGCAGGATCGTGGGCTTCGTTACCACCAGTTGATCCCAGATGTGCCGGGCAGTCGGCGCGAACACCCGACCGTCGTCGGCCAGGAACAAAGGCATGATCCGGCGGCGGTTCCAGTCGGCGGTCGAGATCGAGATTCGCCAGAGTGACCAGAAACCCATGATCTCTGGGGCAAGGTTGGTAAGCGTGATGACCGGGACCGGTTGTCCAGGGGCAAAGGGAGGTAGGCGCATGGCCAGCCCACGCACCTTGGGATCTTCCAGCGTCAAGTGGCGGCTCAGAGGCTTCTCTTCAGCCTCCTTGCTGGTGAAGACGACATTGGTCAGTCGCTCGCCGTTGGGCCAAGTGAGATCCCAGGCGCCGTTCTTCCTCTCAGCCTTACCGCCGTGAGCCTGCAGGTAGCTTACCGTCATGCGCTCCACCCAATGCGGGAGCGGGTGGGACAGCAGCCGCTGGGCCTCACGAGGGTCCAGGTCCTCGGTAGAGCCGAGCACGGAGGCGCTCTGTCGGGACTCCCAGGCCTGCTCCTGGATGTTTTTCAGGACCTCGTCGACCTTCGTCTCCACCACATCAGGGTTGAGGATGGCCTCCACATACAGATCATCGAAGATCTGGCCCGCCTGGGCCGAGTCGAGCACGTCACCGGTCTTGTCGATGCCGAACTCTTCGAAGATGACCGCCAGTTTCTCCTCCAGGACCTCGCGGACACGGTGTTCGACCGAGTCCTCGAACACGAAGTTGATGGCGCGCACCGTATGGGTCTGGCCGATGCGGTCCACCCGGCCGATGCGTTGTTCCAGGCGCATCGGGTTCCAGGGGATGTCGTAGTTGATGACCACATGACAGAACTGGAGGTTGAGACCCTCACCACCGGCGTCCGTCGAGATGAGGATGCGGGCATCCTTGGCGAATGCGTCCTGGACCCGCTTGCGCTCCTCCATGTCCATGGAGCCGTTGAGACACACCACCTCGAAGCCACGCTCGGTCAGGAACTCGTACAGCATCTCCTGGGTCGGCACGAACTCGGTGAACACCAGCACCTTGAGATCCGGGTCGCCTTCCTCAGCCTGGAGACGGTAGATCCAGTCCAGGAGCGCTTCGGCCTTGGCGTCCGGGCCTTGGGCTTCGCAGCGTCTTGCCGCTTCCAGAAGCAGCTTCACCTCGGCCCGTTCATTCTTCAGGGCCTTGAGCCGGGTCTTGAGCAGCGTGTCCATCTGCTCCTGGCCGTCCAGGTCGGCCCAGTCCTCCTCGCTGAGCTGCGGGAAGAGTGTGAGCTGTTCCTGTGGGGCCTCGAGCGCTTCGAGGCGCCGCTCCAGGGTGGTGCGGATGGCGCGGGTGCTGGAGACCACCAGGCGCTGCATCAGGATCATGAGGAATCCGATGTAGCTGCGCTTTTCGCGCATGGCCTGGTTGTAGCCCTCGCGCACGTATTCGGTGACCGCCTCGTAGAGCAGCCGTTGATCCCGGTGGCGATCCTCCCAGGAGACCGGTGCCAGCTCCGTGCGCCGGGGTTTGAAAAGCGGCTTGCCCTCCGCGTCGATGGCGCGGCGCTTCTCCGTGCGGATGACGTAGGGCTGTACCCGCTCCTTGGTCACGCTGCTCACGTCGGGGAAGGCCTGGGCGTCGACCAGGGAGATCAGCCGGTGGAAGGCATCGGTCTTACCCTGGTGCGGTGTGGCGGAGAGCAGGAGCAGGTAGGGCGCGGCCTCGGCCAGCCCCTGGCCGAGCTTGTAGCGGGCCACCTGGTCCGTGCTTCCACCCAAGCGATGGGCCTCGTCCACGATCACCAGGTCCCAGCCGGCGGAGATCAGGTCCTCGAAACGCTCCCGGTTGTACTCGGCCACCTGCTGCCTCGACCAGCCGCGCCGGCCGTCCAGGGGTTTCACAGAGTCCATGGGGCAGACCACCTGTGGATGGCTCTGCCAGAGGTTGTCCTCCCGGGCGATGCGGCGGTAGGCGGAGAAGTCGCTCGGGATGAGGAGGCGGAACTCCTCCCCGAAGTGGGTGCGCATCTCCGCCACCCATTGGGTCACCAGGCCCTTCGGGGCGATCACCAGCGTCCGCCTCACCAGGCCCCGGAGCTTGAGTTCCCGCATGATGAGACCTGCCTCGATGGTCTTGCCGAGGCCCACCTCGTCCGCCAGGAGATAGCGCACGCGGTCGTTGGAAATGGCCCTGGAGAGAGCCCGAATCTGGTGTGGCAACGGGATGACGGAAGATTCGATGGGCGCAAGCAGGACGTCCTGGGTCAGCGCATCGGCGACCCGCGCCGCCGCGGCGAGATAGGTCAAGTGATGAGTGCTGAGGACTGAGGACTGAGTAGGTGAAAGAGCTGAAGCATCGACGCGGATGATCGAATCGGTTGATGGAAGCCAGACGCGGAAAAATGCATTGCCCCACAGGACAGACTTCTCAATGATCCTGCCCAATACTTGGTGTGGATGGACGAGTACCCAATCGCCCTCGGCAAATGGCTGCTTATTGAAAGATGATGAACGCGTCGCTTGGCTCATCCTTCTTCAGTTCCACCTGGTTTGTACACGGTTTCTTGACACTTTCTTAGTTGACTTCCCTATCGAATCCTGCCGCATTTGATCCGCTTTCATCGCTCAATAGTCACCACTCTTCATCTTCACCGGGGAGAGACGCCGCCTTCGCTTCGAGCCTCGATATCAACG
The DNA here is from genome assembly GCF_003751635.1 of Inmirania thermothiophila. Lineage (NCBI taxonomy): Bacteria > Pseudomonadati > Pseudomonadota > Gammaproteobacteria > Chromatiales > Ectothiorhodospiraceae > Inmirania > Inmirania thermothiophila. The sequence continues at coordinate 675,121 of NZ_RJVI01000002.1, read as the reverse complement.
GCGCGGTCCACTTATAAGCCCTCAAAGACTCGATAACACTGTCGAAATCTTTCCTGCCCACCCAACTCTTGGGACTGCCAACGTCTACCGATGCTACAATCTCAGCGACAATCTGCTCACGTTGCTTCTTGTTGAGATGGGCAAGGGCAGAGAGGACTCTATTCAAATGACGATCCTTAAAGCGAATTTCGTTTTTCTCATTGGTGAACGTCTCGAGTGCAATACCCCGAACAACGTCTAACGGCCAAGATGCCCCATCTTGCGACAGCTTCTCAAGAAATGCACAAGCTGAAAAAGCTCTGCCATCAGCAGCTTGGAGAATGTTCCGGCCGAGCTCCACCTGCTGCTCTTCGTTGAGGGCCGCAGCCTGGCCGGGCCCGTTCGAAACAATCAGTTCAATCGCTGGGTTTTGCTTCGGCCAAGTATATGATTGCAACGCATTGATCAAGTTCTGGAAACAAGTTTTCGTGCTCAATGACGCGGACCGTAGCTCGCTTGAAGACAAGCGCGATACGCGCTCGGTGAAACGCTGCTTCTGGCGTTTTGACAACGCGCCATCATTGTCGAGACGCTCAAGATACGTAAGGACACTGGAACGTGTGCCAGACTCGGCTAGGATCGAGCCAACCAACGAATCTTGCGCACGTTTGCCGATCTCTCTGAAGAGGTCAGCAATACTACATACACGCATCAGCGTCTTCGGAAATCGGTTAACCTTGTCATGCCATTCATCATGTGAGAATACACCAACTCCGACCTCCATAAGCATCGCACGGCAAAACCATATTCCACGTCGGAAGAAGATGGCCATCGATGAATCATCTGCCAACTTCTCCAGTTCTTCCCAGTAATTGTCTAGTAACCAGCCATGAATGCTCTCGTCCAGCCTTGGGATAATATCCTTGGTGAATGCCGTAACTGCCGTTTGCTGGTCGTCCAAATAACTTCGATTCTCCAGCAGACTCTTAAGCAACTGTTTGCCAAACCCATGCCGTAGCTTGACTGCCTTGGACAACACGTGTTCAACCACAACTGCCGCAGCATGTGACACTTGCTCCTGCGATGGGGCTTCCTCGTAAGGATGGCCGTAAAGACAGCGCATCTCGTAGACGTGGTTCAGGATTGTGTGACCAGAATCAGATAAGAAGCCGTACTCGTGAGCTTTGTCCAAAACGAATTTATCTACGGACTTGTGCTCACGCTCTTTTTTTTCGATATCACTAACGATTCTGCCCGCAGCACTGTCGCGTTTTTGCGCCTCACGGAAGCGTCGCTTCAAGGATTCCGCACATGCCAGCCATATCATCACGTAGGCGGCTCGGAGTGCGCCAGCCTTCCCCGCTTTGACAGCTTCATCGAATAAAGGACGATCTTCGTCGGCAAGAATGTTTCGCGCATATTTACTTAGATCCACTGTTTGGCGATTCGCGGCACACATGGTTTACTCCTCTCCCATCCTCGTGAGCGCCTGGTCGTACCACATGAGGAGCTTGGGGTCCTCCTGAAGGACGTTCTCGGGGATCTTGCGCGCCACGGCGATAATGGTGGCGTAGTCGCGCTCCTGCCATGCCTTCTTGAAGCCGGCGCGGACGGCCTCGAGGCGGAACACCTTCAGGCGCCTCGAGCTGGACTCGCGGTACTCCTCGAACTCGCGCAGCAGGGCCCGCTCGCGGAGCTTCTCCAGGTCGCTGGCCTTGTTGGGGTCCGGGACGTACCAGCGGTCCTTGGCCTTGGCCCGGAGGCGCTCGTCGTCCTTGGGCAGGTTGCGCAGCTCCTTGAAGTTGCTGGAGAGGTAGCTGTGGATCTGGCTCGGCACCTCGCCCTTGCCGTCGTAGCGGAGGAAGTTCTGTTCCAGCAGCTCGGAGAGCTCGAGTGGTTTCTCGTGCTTCTGCCATCCGCCGATCTCCTTGAGGAACTGCGGATGGAGCTCCTGGAAGGTCTGCGGCTTCCTGGTGAGCTGCTGCTTGAGCCATTGGATGGCGGAGGCCTCATCAGTGGCGAAGAGCTGGAGTTGCAGGACCTCCTTCACCTTCATGCGCTTCTTGTCGTACTCCGCCACCTGCTCGGGCAGGAAGTACATCCCGTCGCGCTCCGGGAAGCGCTGGGCGAGACCGGCGTAGAACTCCGCCGCGGAGAGAGGCACCGTCACGCCCCGCTGGACGTGGAAGGCCACCATGCGGTCGAAGAGCAGGTAGTTCTGCCGCTCGGCGATGACCTCCGCCTTGCCGTCCTTGGAGACGAACACCGGAAGCTGCTTCAGGTGCGTGCGGACGAAGTCCCAGACACCTTCCTCGGTGCCGGCCGTCAGCTTGAACCGTTCCTCAAGGCCACCGTTGGGTTTGTAGGCGGAGATTATAAGGTCTTGCTTGACTGCGCTTGCCGAAGTGTATTGTTTGAATGATCCCTGCTTTTTATCTAGCGTTCGCACGTCGGCGATGACGAAGCCTGCCGTTTGCAGTGCTTCCTGAATGCTGTTCCAGACGCTGTTCTTGGAGTTGTGAAACTCCACGGTCATCCAGCGGCCTGGCTTGAGCACCCGGTAGTATTCCTTGAAGCACTCGGTCATCAGCCGCTGGTACTCCGGCAAGCCTTTGCCCTGGACTTTGTTCTCGATCGCCTCATGCCTGTTGTTGGTGAAACTCCTCAGCCAAGCCTCCCATAGGAAGCTCAGCTCGGAATACATGAGATTTCCCCCAAATGGTGGGTCTACGAACACATAGTCAACCGATTCTGCATTACATATAGCGCTTGTAGTCGATTGTGTGCTGATGGCTACGACTGCATTGCCGGGAAGCTCCCACTTCATAGATAACAGCCGCGACTCAAGGCTCGTGTAGGCGGGAATCTCTGGAACCGTGGAGGAGACATACAAGGTCCCCTTAGTTCCAGCGTTGATAAAACCCCCGCCTCCATGGAAAAAGTAGCTAAAAGCGATACTCGCAAGTCGAGACGTTATTCGCTCTGCCGCTGTCTTTGTGAAGAACAGCCGTAACCGCAGTTTAGCCTCTGAGATACGATGCATTCTGTGGACAAAAGAAGCAATCCCCCACAAATTCCGCTTCGTATAAAAATGATGCACGTGGGTGAGGCCGTGTGACACCTTCGGCTGCTCGGTGTTGTATCCCTCCGGCATCCGGTCGGTCGGGAACCAGTAGGGAATGTCCAGCGCCTCGAGTTTCTCGATGAGCGCCAGGTCGAAGGCGTCGGGCGTCTTCTCAAAGCGCTTCTTGCCCACGCTGTAGTTGATCAGCACCGGCACCTGCTTGGCCTGGCGGATGGCCTGGCCGATGGCCTTGTCGTAGCGGGTCACCCAGGCGCGGTCCATGTTGCGCTTGGTGAGTGTGGCGCCGCAGTGGGGACAGGGAAACTCGCTGTGCACCTTGCCCGCTTCCTTGTCCACCGCCGCTTCCCAGAAGACCACCTCCCGCGTACACTCGGGACAAACAAACACATCCGACCAGACGGTGTAATTCACAGTGCCGAGGACTGAGGACTGAGGGCTGAGTAAGGCGCGGATCTCCTCGACTGTCTTGCAGGCCTTGAGCTTGCCGGCCCACTCATCGCTCAGTCCTCGCTGCTCAATCCTGGAGGACGCTGTGTGCAGCGTCCGATACATCCAGCCGCATTCCTCTTCCACCTCTTTCAGGATGCGTTTGGCTTCGCGCTCGAAGGCCGGCACATCCACCGGCGTGTTGTAGTTGTAGGCGATGAAGGTGGCCGCAGGCGACAGGTCGTTGTGGACGGCACGCCGGGCGCCGAGCCTTGAGAAGGGCTTCCAGACCGGGCGCCTTCTGCCAAACTCATCCGTTTCTTCCTCCTGCTGGTAGATGACGCCTTGCTCATCCACCTTGTAGCCAAGCGACTCCACCGTCTTGCGGTCACCACAAAGTTGCGCCGCAACGCCGGTCATCCCGGTTCCGGCAAAACCATCGAAGACCACGTCGCCCGGCTCGGTATAGTGCAGGATGTACCGCATGATCGCCTTATGCGGCACCTTGGTGTGGTAGGAGTGCGCGTTGTAGATGGGATCGTTCTTCCCCTCTCTTACGTCCGCTGCGAATGGCTCCTTGCTGTAAGGCACGTTCGGATCATAGGGCTTGCCGTAGTGCTTGATGAAGTTCGCGATGAAGGGGTTCGGACACGCCGTGTAATACGGAGGATCGGAGAGGTTCAGGATGTCCTCGATCTCCCCGTGCGGGAAGCCGACCTCGTCCTTGTAAAGCGTCAGAAGGTCGCGCGTCGTGCGTCGCGCGTCGGTATCCGATGACGCTAGACGCTGGACGCGTGACGCTTGACCCATGCGTTCCGCCAATTCCCTGATTCGCCTTTCGTCTCCAACCGGCCAATGCTGAAGAGACTTGAGACGCTGAATCGCGTCTTCCACCGTGGTAAAGGGCACACCGCCGAGCTTGGCGTGGAGTTCCGTAAGCATATCGCGCAAGAGGCCAAGGAAGTGCTCCCGCCGCGCCTCGTCGGAGTCGAATGTCTGGCCAAGGCATTCGACCGGTCCCTGGTTCCTGGTTTTGAATTCCTGGTGTTCAAAAAGGTCTGGGCAATTCATGCGAACTTCACTCCTTTATTGGCTGAATAAGGCAAAATGAGGCCGCCTTATTTCCGCCTTATTCCCCGCCTTATCCATTGTCTTGTCTCACCAATGACCAGGCAGATCCCCGGCCATGCCCCGACGACGACACCAAGCCCAGCTTCTTCAGATGCAAAAGCTCCTCGCGAAGCCTCCGGTCAGACGGCGGATTCTCCAACCTGGAACGAATCTCACGCAGGGGCATAGACGGTTTTTTGGACAAGACGTGCAGGATCTCCCGCTGTCGTTCGGTGAGGTCATGCGCTACGCGGTGCGGGGCGATGTAGCCGCTGGGCAAAAAGCGCACCCAAACGCTGCCGGCCTGTTCGCCGAACTCGGGCTCCGGGTGCCCCGCCTTGACGCAGAGCTCGACGATCTTCTGTGTGCCTCGGCCCCAGCGCTCGATGACACCGCGCAGGTAGAACACCTTGGCGATCAGCGGATTGCGCGGCTTTGACGGGTGGTCCCGCTTGAGATCATCAGGTGTAAGCCCGGCGGGCAACGTGCCGTCGCTCCAGATCTCCAGGCGATCATCGTAAATCGCCAGGCTGACTGCCCCACCTGCAATGGTGTAGTCCCTGTGGCAGAAGGCGTTCACCAGCGCTTCCCGCAAGGCCTCCAGCGGAAACAGCGGCTCATCCTCCCGCTCGAACAGGCCGGGCACGATCCGGCCGGCCACCGGAAGGTGGCGGCGCAAAAACAACATGGCCTCGTCGAGCAGGGCAAAGGCGTGACCTTCGATCTGGCGCTGGTCGAGAAACTCCGACTTATTCACCCCGCGGAAGCGGGCCATGCGCAGCTGGCATTGGGGATAATCGGGCAGGAAGCGGGTACCGAAGAGCACCACCGCGGCGTTGTTCAGTCTGCCCTCTTTAAGCAGCCCCAGGCGGTTCAGGATGTCGGGCACATCATTGCCCGTTGACTCCGGCAAGCGTCCGGCGGCGATGCCCAGACGCACAGTGCGCAAGACCTCCTCTTGGTCCAGGTCAGTTGGGCCGTATCCTTCGGCAAGAAGTGTCTCCCAGCGCGTGCGGCTGTCCGGGCGCTCGGCCAGAAGCTGATGGTAGGTTTCCTGGGGCATCACGGAGGTGGTGGGGCCTACCCGCTGATAGGGCCGGCCGTCGAAGACATAGGGGCGCCGGACGGGATCCGGCAGCGCCTCCAGCATCAACACTTCCTTACCGTTCCCGAGGTCAATGCGGGCCTGGGTGATGGTGGCCGGAGGCTCGAAGCGCCGAAGCCAGTCGGCCAGCTCACGTAGCGTCTTGTCGGAGATCGCCTGCCCGACGATGCGCCCCTGGGGCGTGACGCCGAACAGCACACGTCCACCGCTGCCGTTGAGCATGCCGCAGAGCGTTTCCATCGCCCGGCGTAGCTGGGCCGTGGATTTCTTGAATTCTGAAATCTCAGACTCTCCGCGAGCAACCAGCGTTTTCAGCTCGTTCAGATCCATTTCCAATTCTTGCGTTTTTCATTCGTGTCTATGCGTGTTCATTCGTGGTTCCTACTCCAACACGATCCTGACCTTGCCGGGCTCGTTGCCCTTGGTGAGTTCATCGAGGTATTCCTCAAAGCGTTTCTTCATCTCCGCGGGCGTCGCGGGTGAGCCGCCCTTGAGAAGCGCTGCGCGCAGATCCTCGGTCTTCACCGCGACCTTGACCAGCCCGGAGAGCACCTCCTGCAGGGCGTGAATGAAATCCTGGCCCAGCGCGTCGGGCAGCTTCCGTTCCTTGAGGAAGGCGTCCACCAGCTTCCTGGGCTCGGGCTTGAGCAGGTCGAGGTTGCCGCGGGTGGTCGGGTCCTCCAGGTTGGCCAGCAGCGTCTGGGTCCAGTCGTCGAGGAGCTTGTCCAGCTCCGTGTCCAGATGCTCGAGCACCGTCGCTGCAGGTGCGGCCACGCCCTCCGTGCCGGGCCGGAAGGAGCAATGCGGGCAGACCGGCGATGCGTCGAGGTCCTGCTCGGTGAGCGCGAAGCAGCTCTTCAGGCCGGCCAGGCGGTTCTGGAAATCGGTCAGGTGCTGGCGCGGCATCAGGTCGATGGTGGAGAGCCTCGAGAGGGTTTTGAGCCGCTCGTCTCCCATCAGCGCGCTCTTGCGCTTGTCCTCGTTCACGCCCAGGCGGGCCCGGGTGTGCATGGCGAGATAGGCTTGCACGTAAGACTTCTTGAGGTCGGTGAGCTTGCGCAGGGTCTGCTGGCGGAAAGCGCTGGACGTGCGCTGGGCCGGGTCCGACACTTGCGCGAGCACCGCATCTCGCGTCGCCTTCATCCGCTCCACCCATTCGTGGTTCGTGGGCAGCACCGCCTCGGCGGTGGAGAGATAGGAGGCTACCGGGCCCAGGTCGCTCACCAACTCCTGCAGGGACTCGATCTCCGAGAGGGCCGAAAGATTGTCTTCGTGACGCTTCACCTCCTGGGCGTCGTAGCGGAAGTTCTTGAGCTTGCCGGGCGAGGAGTAGGCCTGGAGGGATTCCAGGAAGGTCTTGGTCTGGTCGAGGCGGTCGCGCAGTTGGGCTGCTTCCTCCTCGGCGAGCAGGTTCCTGCCCCAGAACGGCAGGCCGCTTTGCAGACTCTGCTGGACCAGGACCAGCTTCTCCACCACCGCGGAGATGGCTTTCTGGAGCTGCTGGACCGGCTCTTCCTTGCCCTGGGTGACGAGCTGTGCCATGCCCGGCGTGAGTCCGAGCAGCTCGAAGAGCGCCTTGAGGCCGGGCAGGTTCCAGTCCTTGGGCCGCTCGATATGCTTGAAGACGACCAGGTCCTTCATCGGCGTGGCGGCGAGCTGCGGCAGCCCGGTGGCGTCGAACGTCTTGCCGGGAATCGAAAGCACCAGGTCACCGGAGTAGACCAGCGCGGCCAGGACCACGACAGCCCATTCGCGCTCCAGACGGTAGCCCTTGTCCGGTGCGAAGTACTCAACGCCGTAGACCTCCTGGATCAGCTCCGAGCGGTTGACCACCTGGCCATGCCCCTTCTTCTTGAGGATGTTCAGGATGTGCTTCGCGTACTTGGAGCGGTACGGATCGAGCCGCTCGCCATCGAGGAGCTCCAGGGCGTAGAGCACGGCGGTCGCCTGCTTGGTGCGATTCTGTCCGGCGATGGCGCGCAGGGCGTCCTGGGCTGCCTGCTCGCGGTTTTGGCCCGTGATGAGCACCGAGAAGTACGGATACTCGGGCGCCTGGTCCTGAAAGTGTGCGGACAGGACGATGCCGGCGATGGTGTTCACCAGGTCGCGGAAGTTGATCCGCTCATGGGAGGCGAGCCCGGACAGCTCGCGGATGGACTTGCCTTTGGCCCATTCGACCAGCGACTTGGTGCGTCCCTGGTAGGTCACCTCGAAGGCATCGGTCATGTGCTTCTGCAGCCAGCCCACCAGGTCCCGCAGGAATCCGGTAGCCTTGGACTCGTAGGTAGCCTTGGCGTGGCCGCTCGAGGTGGACGCGAGGTCCAGCGCCGCGGCGTAGTTCGTCAGCGCGGTCCGAAACTCTTCGTCCGTGTTGGTCAGGCGAAGGAACACTTCATCGGCCTTCTTTTCGTCCTTGAAGTGCGGTGGATCGAACGGCTGGATGAAGTAGAGGTAGAAATCACGAGGCGGTACCGCCGTCGAGCGCTCGTTGGGAGCGCCGAAGAACAGGTAACCTTGCCTTGCCGCCTTGTGCTCCAGCCATTCCAGCTCGTGCTGCCAGATCTTGTAGCCGGTGACGTAGGTCTGATCGGTGCACTCCATGACCCGTTTCAGGGCCTCGTAGTAGTAGCGGTCGAGCTGGGAGGCATCGAGGCTCTCGGCGCGCTTCTCGATGAGCGCGTCGAAGTCGTCGGTCTTCTTGAGATCCAGGTAGAACTGCCGGTTGTCCGGGTTGGAGGAGATGAACTGGCCGCTCACCGTCTTGTGGATCTCGCGCAGGACCGTTTCCACCTGGGACAAGAGGTCGTCGGCCGGGTCTCCGCCCAGGTCCTCGATGCCGGGCTGGTAGAGACAGAGCGCGTCGCGCAGCTCTTCGGCCGTGGCGCCCAGGGGTGCGTAGATGTCTCCGGTCGTCAGCCGGTGGACCGAGAGCGCGTGGATGATGCGGAGCGCCATGGGCTTGTACGCCGGCCGGGTGAAGGCCTGCTCGATCCGGGATTCCAACACCTGGCTGCAATCGATCACAGCTTTCACATCTGGAATGGCACGGAAGGCCGGGTTGCTCCGCAATGTGTTCCAGTAGCTATCATAGGAAAGCAGGCCGGGCTGATCGTCGGGCACATCTTTATCGAGGAGCCCCTTCATGGCCAGCGACAGGGTCTTGAGCACCTCGCGCTTCTCCACCGCCGTGACGCGCTCGAAGGTGTCGATGTAGTCGGGATGAACCGGAAAGAGGCGGACGAACTCGTCCATCCGCTCGTTCATGTGGCCGTAGAACTTGGCGAACGGTGTGAGGTACTCGCGGATCTTGGCCTGCTGCTCGCCGGTCTTCTTGAGCAGGCGCTCGGCGACGACGAACTTCACGTCCTTGCGGGCGATGAGGATCTGTTCGAAGCGGTCCTTGACCCGGCGGAGTTGATCGGCCACGAAGGCGAAACGGGGGCTGTCGAAGATGGCCTCCTGCACACCCGCCATGAAGCGGAAGCGCAGGTCCTTGCAGACCTCGCCCACCTCACGGAGGAAGTTGAGGTCGAGGATCAGCTCCTGGTCCTTGCGGGTGCGCAGATAGTCCAGCAGCTCATCCACGACCAGGAGCAGGCCATGGTCCGGATACTCCTGGTGGAACGCGGCCATCATCTCCTCGAAGGCCCGCTTGTTGTTGGGGACCTGGCTGGCATCCGGGAAGGTGTAGGTCACGCCCATGGCGGCCAGGTGCTCTTCCAGCTCGCCGACGAGGATGTCCCGCAGCGACATGGTGGTGGCCCCGATCTCGGTGCGGACCACCTTGAACTTGCCGGCGATCGCTCTTGCTGCTTGTGCCACCTGTGCGTTGCCCAGGGCGGAAAGCAGGTCCGCGTGCTCGGCGATGCTGGAGATCACCGACATCAGGTGTGACTTACCGGTGCCGTAGTTGCCCACGACAAGCAGCCCCTTGTTATCGACGGGCTGGTCGAACTGAAGCTGGCGGATCACAAGGCCGGTCAGCTTCTCGGCCATCTCGTCGGAGATGACATAGGTGCTGACCAGCTGGCGGGCAGCTGCGGCCTCATCGGCATCCCGTAGCTGGACTACGGACTCGATGGGCTCGAATTGGATCAGGTCTCCATATTTCATGGTTTACTCCACGGGTTCTGTGTGTCGGCATTTCGGGTAGTTTGAGCAGCCCAGGAACGCTCCGTAGCGGCCGTTGCACTCGCGCAGCGTACCGCTGCATCCGGGCTCGGGGCAGGGGATGCTACCCGTCGCCCGTGTGCCTCTGCGCCGTTCTCCGCCGCGCGTTCCGCCGGCACCGCGACGGCGGGCATCGATCTTGCCGTCGCAATCGGGGTCCTCGCACTCGAACCAGATGCCGTACCGCCCGTCCCTCCACACCGTCGGTCCGCCGCACTTCGGGCACTCCGGATTGGCGGCAGCGGCGAAGGCCGGCGCGTCCTCCTCGCGGCGGCCGGCCGGTGGGCTGAGGAAGCGGCCGAGCTGCCGGCACGCGGCCGGGCTCTTGAGGCGCAGCATGCTCTCCGAAGTGTCGCGGTGGGAGAGAATGTTGAGCGAGCCGTGCCACAGGATGCGGCCGTCGAGGATCGCGACCTTTTCATGCATACGCGCGCGCAGGTCCACGGTGACACCGATCTCGCGCAGGCCGCGGACCACCTCGCTCACCTCGGCAGTGCCCCCGACGCCGAACTCCTCCGCAGGACGGGTGACCACGCGCACCCGCACGCCGCGCGCGACCGCTGCCCGCAGCGCCTCGGCCCAGCGCGCCGTGCCCGGGCCGGTCGCGAAGGGGGAGAGGATCACGATCGACTTGGTGGCGCGCTCCAGGTCCCGAGCGAAGGCCGGGTAGAAGGTTCCCTCCGTGAAGACCCCGGCCGTCCCCTCGTGCAGATCGAATCCGGCGGGCAGCACCTGGTGCAGGCCGTCGATCCAGTCGCGCTCGGCCAGCGGGAGCAACATGCCGAGGTTGAGGGCCTCGCCATGGGTCTCGAAGTGCTCGATCAGCCCGTGCACGAAGCCGCCGCGCGGCGCCTTGGCGCGCAGGTACTCGAAGTTCCCGACGAGGACGACGTGGTGCCGCGCGCGGCTCACCGCCACGTTGAGCAGCCGCGCGCCGTCCTCCTCGATCCGCGTCGCCCGCAGGAAGCGGCCCAGCCTCACGCCGAGCGAGTCGGTAAAGTCGAGCAGCATCACTCGCTTCTCGTTGCCCTGAAAGCGGTGGACGGTGGCTGCGATCCCTACAGCGCGCTCTCCGAGGCGGTCGTCGAGCAGGGCCTGGATCAGGCGCGCCTGCGATGCGTAGGGCGCCACCGCGCCCACAGCCTCGTTGGGTTCGCCGGCTGGCGGGAGAAAGCCGGTCTCGGCCAGGTGCAGGACGATGTTCCGTACGAGCAGCGCGTGGAAGAGGTTGTACCGGGAATAGGTTCCCACACGGAGGGCGGTCCACGGATGAAACTGCGTCGTGTCCACGTAGAGGAGCGGTGCCGTGCCGAGCGGGAAGTCGCCGCCGCCTCGGCCTGCGGCGGGATCGGTGCGCAGCGGACGGTCAGCGTAGAAGAGGTCGTTGATCACCGCGCAGATCGGCTCGCGCATCCGGTACTGGATGCCAAGGGCGACCAGGTGTGGCGTCGGCTGGCGCTTCGCCAGGCGCTTGGGAATGCCGGCCTTCTCGAAGACGTCGCACTTGAGCCACTCCTCGGCGAGCGGACCGTCGGAGATCACGATCGGCGGGAGCTGGCGGAAGTCGCCGGCGACGGTGACAGAGGAGGTACCGAGCCCTGCCACGTAGTAAACGAGCGGCGGCATCAGCATCGACGCCTCGTCGATCACGACGGCGTCGAACTGGCGAGGCAGGCCGCTGCCGAGGTAGGTGCGGTAGACCGTGGTCGCGAGGATCCGGCAGCGGCCGAGCACCTCCTGCTCGAGGGTGGCCAGTTCGCGATCGATGGTGGCGATGCGTTCGTGGATCTCCCTCAGGCGCTCGCGCACGGTCTGGAGACGATCGCGGATCGCCGGCTCGGGCGGATGATGAGCGATGCTCGTCAACAGGGTGTTGACCTCCGCCTGGAGAGCCGCGATCTCGGTGTCGAGCTTGGGGATGTCCGCGGCGAGCGCGCGGGCCGCCTCGGTCGCCGCTTGGGCCTGCCGCTCCGCCGCCGCCCGCTCGCGCTCCAGTCGCTCTGGATTGAGCCCGGAGAAGAAGCGCCGGATCGCACCCATCCTCCGGGCCCGCTCTAGGTCAGCCGCAAGCTTCGCCGCACGCTCACGGTGGCTGTTCGCCTCTCGCTCCCGCGCGTCGATCGTGGACAGCGCAGTCTCGCGCGCCCGGCTGCGGGCCTCGAGGGTCTGGCGGGCCTGCGCCACCGTCTCGAGGTCCCGGAGCGCAGCCGCGAGGGAGCGCTCTTCGGCCTCGAGCGAGGCGGCTTCGCGAGTGATGGCGTCCTTCTCGCTGTGAAGCCCCTCGCCAAGCCGGGCGACGATCTCATCGAGGATCACCTGGGAGCCGAATCGGCAGCGCAGCTCCTCTTTTACGACCGGTCCCTGCCGGATTACGAGGCCCTGGTGGAACTCAGGCTCGCCCTTGAGACGTTCAGCCACTCGCTCGAGCGCGGTGTCGACGGCGATGTTCGTGTTGGAAACGAGGAGCACTGAACGCCCCGCACGGTAATGGCCCTCAACGATGCGTGCGAGCGTCGTCGTTTTGCCTGTGCCGGGCGGACCCCAGACGAAGGTCGTATCGCTGCCGAGCGAGCGGCGCAGGGCACTCATCTGATCCGCGTTCAGCGCACCGTCGCTCGTCACGCTCGGGTGCGGCTCCACATCGGCCGTGTCCGGCGGGGCCTGTCCGATCGCGCGCTCTGCGGCCGACCGGCAATGCTGGACCTCGCCGCTCTGGACCTTCTGGAGTCGCTCCATGAGACGCTCGATGAGGAACGCGTCATCGGCGACCAGCCGCGCGGCCGCGATCCTGAGTCCGAGATCCTGCTCGAGAGCGACCAGTAGCACGCCGTCCTTGAGCGACACGATGACGCCACGCACGTCCTCTTGGCCGACCGCGACCCGCACAGGTGTGTCGTCACGTAGATTCAGGTCCTCGGTTACCACAAAGCTGTAGAGCCACGACCCTTCGGCCTGGCCGACGCGCTCACCGCCACGCAGCTCGACCTGAGTGCCCCCCCCTTTCTTCTTGATAGCGGCAATCTCTAGATCCAGTGCCCTGATCATTGATTGCAGCACACTGCTCATGCCGCGATCCCTATCTTCTCTTCCCGCTCCCTGGGTCCAGATTCACCACCAGAAAATCACGAAGCGGGTAGCAGCGGTATTCGGGGTGATCCGGGACAGCGTAGGTCATGTGACCATCCACGATAGATCCGCTCCAGGCGGCCACGATCGTCTTGTTCCGGGACAATCCCTGAAGCAGACGCAAAGGGTCCTGCTTCAGGTGGACATCGAAAAGGATCTCGATGTTGTCAAGCAAAACCAGCTCGCCTGTGGCTTCACCCACGATTTCGCCCAAGAGCCTTGGAGCCTGCAGAGCCCGTTGGCGTGCGCTTAGGTCCAGCATCCGGCGAGACAGCTCGAGATTGACGTTGACGAGCGGTGCGGAGGTCGAGGCCGACACCTCCTGCAACGCGGACGTCTTCCCGCTTCCCGCCGGGCCCACCATCAGGATCAGGCGGTGATAGAGGGAGCACACCTCGCCGATCTTTCGCAGGACCTGATCCGCCAAGGGCTCCGCCATCGGGGATGTGCTCCTTGCTGTCTCGGTGCGTTCCTTCTGCTTCCGGGGCCGGTGGTTTGCGGCCGGCGGAGGCCGCCGGCGGCGGCGACAACGGTAAGGATGGCATGGCCTTGCGGGGGCGGCCAACAGGCGGGCGCGGACCGTGTGGGATGCCGGAGCCCGCGGGGCAGGCGCCGGGGGGGCGCCGGGCCTTGGTGGGGTCTGGCTCCCGGGGACGGGCTCGAAGATTCCGCCGGGAGCGGAATCGGACGCACGCAGTGCGCCGGAAGGGCCGTGGCCAGGGATGGCGGCGGTCAGCCGCCGAGAGGCGGTGAGAGCCTGGGTCGGACAAACGAAAAAGGCCTGGTGTGGGTTGCCAGGCCTTTTGTTTCGGGAATGGCTCCCCGGGACGGGCTCGAACCGCCGACCCGCTGGTTAACAGCCAGCTGCTCTACCAACTGAGCTACCGGGGAACGGTGCCGCTTGCGAGCGGGCCGCTATCGTAGGGCAAGGCGTGAGGGGGGTCAACCGTCGTCCCGGGTCCTCAGCGCGCGGTGGCGAGGCGCAGGGCGAGGCCGGCGAAGAGCAGGGCCGAGAGCCGGTTGAGGGCGAGGCCCGCGCGGGGTGTGCGGCGCAGCCAGGCGCCGATGCCGCCGGCGAGGAGGGCGACGGCGCCGAAGACGAGGATGGTGGCGAGGATGAAGAGGGCGCCGAGGGCGAGGACCTGGGGCGCCACGGGGCCGCGGGCGGGGTCGGCGAACTGGGGCAGGAAGGCGAGGAAGAACAGCGTCACCTTGGGGTTGGTGACGTTCATGACAATGCCGCGCAGGTAGAGGGCGCGCCGGCGGGGGCCGGCGAGGGCCGGGGTGGCGGCCGGGTGCGCGGCGTGCCAGGCCTGCCAGGCGAGCCAGAGGAGATAGGCGGCGCCGGCGAGCTTGAGGGCGGTGAAGGCGGCCGTGGAGGCGGCGAGGAGGGCGGCGAGACCCAGGGCGACGGCGCCGGTGTGCACCAGCAGGCCGGTGCAGAGGCCGAGGGTGACGAGCAGGCCGGCGCGGGCGCCGTGCTGGGCCGACTGGGCGAGGACGAAGAGGTTGTCGGGCCCCGGGGCCAGGGCGAGGAGCACCGAGGCGGCGAAGAAGGCGAGCAGGGCGGCAGGATCCGGCATGGGCGTCTTCCTTGCGGTGCAGGCGCCAGGGGGCGTCCCCGCGGGCAAGGATAGGCCGCTGCCGCCGGCGGGGGGAAGGGGCGGGGTCAGGCGGTGCCGGCGCAGGCGGAGGGCGCGGCCTCGGCGATGCGGGGGCGGCCGGTGTTGGAGAGGACGATGCGCCGGGGCGGGACGTCGGTGGCGGGGCAGGCGGTGAGGGTGGCGTTGGTGCCGGGGGACGTGCCGTCGGGGCGGTAGGCGATGCGGCGGCGGGCGAGGCTCGAGCGCAGGGTCAGGCCGGCGAGGCGGCCGTGCGCCGAGAGCAGCGGCTCGCCGGCGTCGTGCTCGCGGTCGCGGTCGGTGTCGACGAAGACGATCCAGCCCCGTTCCCAGTGCGGCTCGGCGAGGCAGGCGGCGCCGTCGGCGGAGGGGCAGAGGACCACCTGGCCGCGGCGCTGGACGGCGGCGGCGCGGGCGGCGTGGAGGTCGGCGAGGAGGTCGTTGAGGGCGGCGGTGACGCGCTCGCCGGCGACGAGGTCGGCGAGCGTCGGGACGACGCCCGCGGTGACGAAAGCGCCGACGGCGAGGGCGACGAGCGCCTCCTGGAGGGTGTAGCCTGCGCCGCGGCGAGAGGCCCGGCCGTCCATGGCGGCTCCTCGCGTCCCATGCGATGCCCGCCGGAAGGCTACGACGCGGGCCGCGACGGGGCCATGGCGGATCGGCGAGGGTTTGTGTCAGCCGACGCCGACGCGGGATGTCGGGCGGGGCGCGGGCGGGTGCCCGCGCCTCCGGCGGGTCAGGCCAGGGCCTCGGCCATGCGCGCCAGGGCCTTCTCGAGGTTGTCCATGCTGGTGGCGAAGGAGAGGCGCACGTAGCCCGGGGCGCCGAAGGCGCTGCCCGGCACCACGGCGACGCCGGCCTCGTTGAGCAGGTACTCGGCGAGGGCCACGTCGTCGCCGACGCCGTCGATGCGCTCGATGGCCCCGGCGACGCTGGGGAAGCAGTAGAAGGTGCCGTCCGCGGGGCGGCAGGTCACGCCCGGGATGCGGTTGAGCGCCTCCACCACGAAGTCGTGGCGCGCCTTGAAGGCCTCCAACATGACCCCGATCGAGGACTGGTCCCCCTCGAGGGCGGCCTGCGCCGCCACCTGGGCGATGGAGGTGGGGTTGGAGGTGGATTGGGACTGGATCTTGGTCATGGCCGCGATGAGCGGCTGCGGCCCCGCGGCGTAGCCGATGCGCCAGCCGGTCATGGCGTAGGCCTTGGAGACGCCGTTGAGGACGACGGTGCGCTCGTAGAGGTCGGGGCAGGCGTTGAGGATGTTGGAGAAGCCCTCCTCCGACCACTGGATGTGCTCGTACATGTCGTCGGTGGCGACGAGCACGTGCGGGTGGCGGCGCAGGACCTCGCCGAGGGCGGCGAGCTCCGCCCGCGTGTACATCACCCCCGTGGGGTTGGAGGGGCTGTTGATGACCACGAGGCGGGTGCGTTCGGTGATGGCGCCTTCGAGCTGCTCGGGGCGGATCTTGAAGTCCTGCTCGATGCCGGCCTCGACGATCACGGGCCGGGCGCCGGCAAGGAGCACCATGTCCGGGTAGGAGACCCAGTAGGGCGCGGGGATCACCACCTCGTCGCCCGGATTGAGGAGGGCCTGGGCGAGGTTGTAGAAGCTCTGCTTGCCGCCGACGGAGACCAGGATCTGGGCGGGCTCGTACTCGAGGCCGTTGTCGCGGCGGAACTTCTCCACGATGGCCTTCTTCAGCCCTGGGGTGCCGCCCACCGGGGTGTATTTGGTGAAGCCGTCGCGGATGGCCTGGATGGCGGCCTCCTTGATGTGGTCCGGGGTGTCGAAGTCGGGCTCGCCGGCGCCGAGCCCGATGATGTCCCTGCCCTGGGCGCGCAGCTCCTGGGCGCGGGCGGTGACGGCGAGGGTCGGCGAGGGCTTGATCGCCTGGACGCGGTCGGACAGTTGCAGCTTCACTGGCGTCTTCCTATGGTGAGGAACCCGAACGGCGGTCGCCCATCTTATAGTGACGCCATGCAGCACGAAAAGCCCGCCGCCCGCCCCTTCGAGCTGGTGGCCGACTTCGAGCCCGCGGGGGATCAGCCCGCCGCCATCGAGGCCCTCGTGCGGGGGCTCGAGGACGGGCTCGCGCACCAGACCCTGCTCGGTGTGACCGGGTCGGGCAAGACCTTCACCATGGCCAACGTCATCGCCCGCGTGCAGCGGCCGACCCTGATCCTCGCCCCCAACAAGACCCTGGCGGCGCAGCTCTACGGCGAGATGCGCGCCTTCTTCCCCCGCAACGCGGTGGAGTACTTCGTCTCCTATTACGATTACTACCAGCCCGAGGCCTACGTCCCCAGCACCGACACCTACATCGAGAAGGACGCCTCCATCAACGAGCACATCGAGCAGATGCGCCTCTCGGCCACCAAGGCCCTGATGGAGCGGCGCGACGTGGTGATCGTGGCCACGGTCTCGGCCATCTACGGCCTCGGCGACCCCGAGGCCTACCACGGGATGGTGCTGCATCTTCGCCGCGGCGACCTCGTCGACCAGCGCGCGATCCTGCGCCGGCTCGCCGAGCTCCAGTACCGGCGCAACGACGTCGCCCTCGAGCGCGGCACCTACCGCGTGCGCGGCGACGTCATCGACATCCACCCGGCCGAGTCCGAGCGCGAGGCGGTGCGGGTGGAGCTCTTCGACGAGGAGGTGGAGGCGCTGCGCCTGTTCGACCCGCTCACCGGCGAGGTGCTCGCCGACCTGCCCCGCTACACCGTCTACCCCAAGACCCACTACGTCACGCCCCGCGCCACCATCGAGGCCGCCGTGGCCGCCATCGGCGAGGAGCTCGAGGCCCGCCTCGCCGAGCTGCGGGCGGCCGGCCGCGAGCTCGAGGCCCAGCGCCTCGAGAGCCGCACCCGCTACGACATGGAGATGATGCTCGAGCTCGGCTACTGCGCCGGGATCGAGAACTACTCCCGCTATCTCTCCGGGCGCCGGCCGGGCGAGCCGCCGCCGACGCTGCTCGACTACCTGCCGCCGGATGCGCTCCTCATCGTGGACGAGAGCCACGTCACCATCCCGCAGCTCGGCGGCATGTACCGCGGCGACCGCTCGCGCAAGGAGACGCTGGTGGAGTACGGCTTCCGCCTGCCCTCGGCGCTGGACAATCGGCCGCTGCGCTTCGACGAGTTCGAGGCCCGCGCGCCGCAGGCCATCTACGTCTCCGCCACCCCGGGGCCCTACGAGCTCGCCCGCTCGGGCCAGGTGGTGGAGCAGGTGGTGCGGCCCACGGGGCTGGTGGACCCGGAGGTGGAGGTGCGCCCGGCCTCGACCCAGGTGGACGACCTGCTGTCCGAGATCCGCGAGCGCGTCGCCCTGGGCGACCGCGTCCTCGTCACCACGCTAACCAAGCGGATGGCGGAGGACCTCACCGAGTTCCTGCACGAGCACGGCGTGCGCGTGCGCTATCTGCACGCCGACATCGACACCGTGGAGCGGGTGGAGATCGTCCGCGACCTCCGGCTCGGCGCCTTCGACGTCCTCGTCGGCATCAACCTCCTGCGCGAGGGTCTGGACCTGCCCGAGGTGTCGCTGGTGGCCATCCTCGACGCCGACAAGGAGGGCTTCCTGCGCTCGGAGGGGTCGCTGATCCAGACCATCGGCCGGGCCGCCCGCAACGTGCGCGGCAAGGCCATCCTCTACGCCGACACCGTCACCGGCTCCATGCAGCGGGCGATCGCCGAGACCGAGCGGCGCCGGCGGCGGCAGCTCGCCTGGAACGAGGCCCACGGCATCACCCCGCGCAGCATCGAGAAGGCGGTGGCCGACATCATGGAGGCGGCGCGCCCGGGGGCGCCCGGGCCGGCCCGCCGCGCCGACGCGGTGGCCGAGGAGGCGGCGCACTACCGCGAGCCGCCGGAGGTGCTCGCGCGGCGCATCCGCGAGCTCGAGGAGCGCATGTACCGCCACGCCCGCGACCTCGAGTTCGAGGAGGCGGCGCGGCTGCGCGACGAGATCCGCCGCATCCGCCGCTTCGGCCTCGGCCTGCCCGACGAGGACGCGCCGCGCGCGGCGGGGGCGTGAATCCGACCGCGGCGCCGGGTTGACGGACGGGCTGGTCCTGGGTCACCCTCGGGCCTCATGGGGAAGGGGAAGACGCGGCGGCCGCTGCGGTTCTGGCTCGTCCTCCTGGTGGCGGCCTGGGTCCTCGTGGCGGGGCGGCCCTGGTGCGAGGTCGCCCATGCCGCGCTGCCGCACGTCGAGAGCGGTCTCGTCGCCGGCAGCGGTGCGCACTGCGACGTCGGCCTCGACGGCGGCTGGGTGCCGGCCCTCGCCGGCAAGGGCCAGGACGGCGGCGGCGCCTGGGCCCCGGTGCTGCCGCCGGCCGTGTTCCCCCTTGCCCTTGCGGGCGGCGGCGTCGCGCCGCGGCTGCTCAGGCGCCTGGTGCGTCGGCGCCGCCGAAGGCCGCTCTATCTCCTCCTGCGGCGCCTGCGCCTTCCGCCCGCTCCGCTCCTCCACGCCTGATCGAAGCGCATCGGGAATCGTCCTGCGCGGTCCTGCGGGGCCGCGCGAGTGGAGCACATCGTGGAGGATTGCGACATGAAGCGTGGAGCGAACAGGGGCGCCCGGGTGGCGGGCATCGTCTTCGTCGTTGGACTTGCGGCCGGGGCTGCGATGGCCGGGGGCGGCCATGGGGGCGGTCACGGCGGGGCCATGGCGGAGGGGCACGGCGCCATGGGCGGGCATGCCCACGACCGCTGGGTGGATCCGCCGGCGGAGTACGCCGGCCGGCGCTGGGACCGCTGGGACGATGCCGCCCTCGCGGCCCGGGGGCGGGAGATCTTCCAGCGCAACTGCGCCGTCTGCCACGGCAGCGACGGCCGCGGCACCGGGCCGATGGCGGCCAGCCTGCAGCACAAGCCCGCCGACCTCACGCGCCATTTCCACGGGGGCACCGGCACCAAGGGCGATGCCTACCTCTTCTGGCGCGTGAGCGAGGGGGGCACGGTGGAGCCCTTCCGCAGCTCGGGCTCGGCCATGCCCGCCTTCAAGGGCATGCTCAGCGAGGCCGAGCGGTGGGCGGTGCTGACCTACGTCCACCAGGCCTTCCACCGCGGCCGCACCGCCGCGGCGCAGGAAGCGCGCGGCCACGGAGACGGGGACGGCCATTCCTGAGGCGCCGGGGGCGGCCCGCGGGCCGCCCCCGTGCCGGCGGCGGCCCGCGCCGGGGCGCTGCCGGGCCCGGATCCGGCTTGCCATGGATGCCGCCCGCGGGTATCTTTTAGCGCCGCTGCAGGCGCGTAGCTCAGCTGGTTAGAGCACCACCTTGACATGGTGGGGGTCGTTGGTTCGAGTCCAATCGCGCCTACCAACCGCAAAGGGCTGCGCATCGGGCGCAGCCCTTTTTTCGTTGGCGCAAGGCCTGCGCGGGGGCGGCCGGGATCACACCCGGACGTCGGGCGGGGCGATGCCGCGGCGGGATCCCTCGGGGGGCCGCCGGCGGGACGCGGGTCCATCCGGGAAATGCCGCAGGAACAAGCGGTTAGAGACGCGCCTTGGGTCCGCGCGGTTTGACACGGGGGCGGCCCGGTGCTAGCCTGCGCCGCGGCTTGGCGCGCTGGGGGGCGCGATGCAGGGCGCCCTTTCCGGGGCCTGCGGGCACTGCGCGGCAGTGCCCTTTTTCGTCGGGCGCGGGGGGCGCCCGGGGACGAGAGGAGGTGTCGGATGCCGGTGGTGACGTTGCCGGACGGCAAGCGGCTCGGCTTCGATGCGCCGGTGACGGTGCGCGAGGTGGCCGAGGCCATCGGGCCGGGGCTGGCGCGGGCGGCGATCGCGGGGCGCGTCGACGGCCGCCTCGTGGACCTCTCGCACGTCATCGACCGCGATGCCGAGGTGGCCATCGTCACCGAGCGCGACGAGGAGGGGCTGGAGATCATCCGCCACTCCACGGCCCATCTGCTCGCCCAGGCGGTGAAGTCCCTCTATCCGGAGGCGCAGGTCACCATCGGGCCGGTGATCGAGAACGGCTTCTACTACGACTTCGCCTACGCCCGCCCCTTCACGCCCGAGGACCTCGAGGCCATCGAGCGCCGCATGGGCGAGCTCGCCGCGGCGGACATCCCGGTGGAGCGCCAGGTGATGCCGCGCGAGGAGGCGATCCGCTTCTTCGAGGAGATGGGGGAGCGGTACAAGGCCGAGATCATCCGCGACATCCCCGAGGGCGAGGAGATCTCCCTCTACCGGCAGGGGGACTTCGTGGATCTGTGCCGCGGCCCGCACGTGCCGAGCACCGGCCGGCTCAAGGCCTTCAAGCTGATGAACGTGGCCGGCGCCTACTGGCGGGGCGATGCGCGCAACGAGATGCTGCAGCGCATCTACGGCACCGCCTGGCGCGACCGCAAGGAGCTCAAGGCCTACCTGCACCGGCTGGCGGAGGCGGAGAAGCGCGACCACCGCAAGATCGGCCGCAAGCTCGACCTCTTCCATTTCCAGGAGGAGGCGCCGGGGATGGTCTTCTGGCACCCGCGGGGCTGGACCGTCTACCGCATCGTCGAGCAGTACATCCGCGACAAGATCCGCGGGCGCGGCTACCAGGAGGTGCGCACGCCTCAGATCGTGGACCGCTCGCTGTGGGAGCGCTCCGGGCACTGGGCGAAATTCCGCGCGGACATGTTCACCACGCGCTCGGAGGACCGCGAGTACGCCATCAAGCCCATGAACTGCCCCTGCCACATCCAGATCTTCAACCAGGGGCTGAAGAGCTACCGCGACCTGCCGCTGCGCCTCGCCGAGTTCGGCTCCTGCCACCGCAACGAGGCCTCGGGCACGCTGCACGGGCTGATGCGGGTGCGCAACTTCGTGCAGGACGACGCCCACATCTTCTGCACCGAGGACCAGATCCAGGACGAGGTCTCGGCCTTCGTGGACCTGCTCTTCGAGGTCTACCGCGACTTCGGCTTCGACGAGGTGATCGTCAAGCTCTCCACCCGGCCGGAGCAGCGGGTCGGCTCGGACGAGGTCTGGGACAAGGCCGAGAAGGCGCTGGAGGAGGCGCTCGAGGCCAAGGGCCTCGACTGGACGCTGCAGCCGGGCGAGGGCGCCTTCTACGGGCCCAAGATCGACTTCTCGCTGCGCGACTGCCTCGATCGGGTATGGCAGTGCGGCACGATCCAGGTGGACTTCTCCATGCCGGGGCGCCTCGGCGCCGAGTACGTGGCCGAGGACGGCAGCCGCCGCACGCCGGTGATGCTGCACCGGGCCATCCTGGGCTCGCTCGAGCGCTTCATCGGCATCCTCATCGAGCACCACGCGGGCGCCCTGCCGCCCTGGCTCGCCCCGGTCCAGGCGGTGGTGCTCACGATCACCGACCGCCATGCCGCGTGGGCGGCCGAGGTGCGCGAAGCCCTTGAAAAGCGGGGTTTCCGCGTGGAGGCCGACTTGAGGAACGAGAAGATCGGCTATAAAATCCGCGAGCACTCGATTCAGCGCATCCCCTATCTCCTCGTGGTGGGGGACCGCGAGGTCGAACAGGCGGCCGTGGCCGTGCGCACGCGCGACGGCGAGGACCTGGGGACGATGTCCCCGGATGCGTTCTCCGCCCGTCTCGCCGAGGACGTTGCGCGGCTCGGCCGCGTTGCTTTGGAGGGCTGAGATATCGCTGCCGACGACAAGCCGCTGCGCCTGAACGACGACATCAACGTCCGTGAGGTGCGGCTGATCGATCCCGACGGAAAGCAGGTCGGCATCGTGCCGACCGACGAGGCACGCCGCATCGCCGAGGAGGCGGGGCTGGACCTGGTGGAGATCGTCCCGGATGCGCGGCCGCCGGTCTGCCGCATCATGGACTACGGCAAGTGGCGCTTCGAGCAGAGCAAGAAGCGCGCCGCCGCCCGCAAGAAGCAGCGGCAGATCCAGATCAAGGAGATCAAGTTCCGGCCGGGGACGGACGAGGGCGACTACCAGGTCAAGCTGCGCAACCTCATCCGCTTCCTCGGCGACGGCGACAAGGCGAAGGTGACGCTGCGCTTCCGCGGCCGCGAGATGGCCCATCAGGAGATCGGGCTGCGGCTGCTGGAGCGGGTGGAGCGGGACCTCGCCGAGTACGGCACCGTCGAGCAGTATCCCAAGCTCGAGGGGCGTCAGATGGTGATGGTGATCGCCCCCAAGAAGCGCCCCCAGCAGGGCTGAGGGGCGCCGGGGCGGCCGGGCCGGTGGCATTTGCCTGGGCCGCCCGCAACAGAAACCTGCGTCGAGAGGTGAAAAAATGCCGAAGCTGAAGACCAACCGCGGGGCGGCGAAGCGCTTCAAGCGCACCGCCACGGGCCGCTTCAAGCGCGCCCAGTCGCACCACAACCACATCCTCACGAAGAAGAGCCCCAAGCGCAAGCGCCAGCTGCGCAAGACGGCGCTCATCGCCGACGCCGACGTGCGCGCCGTGCGCCGTCTGCTGCCATACGCCTGAGGGAGGGGGGACGATGCCTCGAGTCAAGCGTGGCGTGACGGCGCGGGCCCGTCACAAGAAGGTCCTCAAGCAGGCCAAGGGTTACTACGGCGCCCGGCGGAAGGTGTTCCGGGTCGCCAAGCAGGCGGTGATCAAGGCGAGCCAGTACGCCTACCGCGACCGCAAGCAGCGCAAGCGGCAGTTCCGCGCCCTCTGGATCGTGCGCATCAACGCCGCGGCGCGCGAGTGCGGGCTGTCCTACAGCCGCTTCATGGACGGGCTGCGCAAGGCCTCCGTGGCGCTCGACCGCAAGGTCCTGGCGGATCTCGCCGTGCACGACCGCGAGGCCTTTGCGGCCCTGGCGGAGAAGGCCAAGGCCGCCCTGGCGAACGGCTGAGCCGGCGGCCCCCGCGGGGGGCATGGCAGGCACGGCGCGGGGGAAGGGCCTTGGGCCTTTCCCCCGCGTCGCGTTTCCGGGCACTGCAACGGGGGAGACCGTGGAAGAGCTGGAGCGCATCGTTGCCGAGGCCCTGGGGCGGATCGGGCAGGCGCAGGACCTGGCCGCCCTCGACGCCGTCCGCGTCGCCTATCTCGGCAGGAAGGGGCGGCTGACCGAGTACCTCAAGGGCCTCGGGCGGCTCGGCCCCGAGGAGCGCCCGCGCGCGGGGCGGGCGGTGAACGAGGCCAAGGCGAGGCTGCAGGAGGCGGTCGAGGCGCGGCGCGGCGCGCTGGAGGAGGCGGCGCTGCAGGCGCGCCTGGCGGCCGAGCGGATCGACGTCACCCTGCCGGGGCGGGGGCAGTCGCCGGGGGGGCTGCACCCGGTGACGCGCACCCTGGAGCGCATCGAGGCCCTCTTCCGCAGCATGGGCTTCGAGGTCGCCGAGGGTCCCGAGGTGGAGGACGACTACCACAACTTCGAGGCCCTCAACATCCCGCCCGAGCATCCGGCGCGGGCCATGCACGACACCTTCTACTTCGACGCCCGCACCCTGCTGCGCACCCACACCTCGCCGGTGCAGATCCGGGTCATGGAGCGGCAGCCGCCGCCGGTGCGCATCATCGCCCCGGGGCGGGTCTACCGCTGCGACTCCGACGTCACCCACAGCCCCATGTTCCACCAGGTGGAGGGGCTGCTGGTGGACGAGGGGGTGAGCTTCGCCCACCTCAAGGGCGTGCTGCACGAGTTCGTGCGCCACTTCTTCGAGCGCGAGCTGGCGCTGCGCTTCCGCCCCTCCTACTTCCCCTTCACCGAGCCCTCGGCGGAGGTGGACATCCAGTGCGTGATCTGCGGCGGCGGCGGCTGCCGCGTCTGCGGCGGAAGCGGCTGGCTGGAGGTGCTCGGCTGCGGGATGGTGCACCCGGCGGTGTTCCGCCACGTGGGGATCGACAGCGAGCGCTACACCGGCTTCGCCTTCGGTCTCGGGGTGGAGCGCTTCGCCATGCTGCGCTACGGGGTGGACGACCTGCGGCTCTTCTTCGAGAACGACCTGCGCTTCCTGGAGCAGTTCCGGTAGACGGCGCCACGGGTGGGAAGGCATGCGATTCAGCGAACGTTGGCTGCGTGAGTGGGTGGACCCCGACCTCGACACGGCGGCCCTGGCCGAGCGGCTGACCATGGCCGGGCTCGAGGTGGGGGCGGTGGAGCCGGCGGCCCCGCCCTTCGAGGGGGTGGTGGTGGGGCGCGTGCGGCGGGTGGCGCCGCATCCGGACGCCGAGCGGCTGCGCGTGTGCGAGGTGGACGACGGCGGCCCGGAGCCCCGGCAGGTGGTGTGCGGCGCCCCCAACGTGCGCGAGGGCCTGCACGCGCCCTTCGCCCGCGTCGGCGCGCGCCTCCCGGAGGGGGTCCGGATCCGCCGGGCGAAGCTGCGCGGCGTCGCCTCCGAGGGCATGCTGTGCTCGGCGCGGGAGCTGGGGCTTGCCGAGCAGTCGGACGGCCTCATGGAGCTGCCGGCGGATCTCGCCCCGGGCACCGACCTGCGCGAGGCGCTGGCCCTGGACGACCGCTGCCTCGAGATCGAGCTGACCCCCAACCGCGGCGACTGCCTCGGCATCGCCGGGATCGCGCAGGAGGTGGCGGCGCTCACCGGGGCGCCGCTGCGCGCGCCCGCCATCGAGCCGGTCCCGGCGGCCATCGAGGATGCGCTGCCGGTGGAGCTGCTCGACGCCGAGGGCTGCCCTCGCTACGTGGGGCGCATCGTCCGCGGCGTCGATCCCGCCGCCGAGACGCCGCTGTGGATGCGCGAGCGGCTGCGTCGCAGCGGCATCCGCAGCCTCGGGCCGCTGGTGGACGTGACCAACTACGTCCTGCTCGAGCTCGGCCAGCCCATGCACGCCTTCGATCTTGCGCGGCTGCGCGGCGGCATCCGCGTGCGCCGCGCCGAGGCGGGCGAGCGGCTGCGGCTGCTGGACGGGCGCGAGGTCGCCCTCGACCCGGAGGTGCTGGTGATCGCCGACCACACGGGGCCGGTGGCGCTCGCCGGGATCATGGGCGGGGAGGCGAGCGGCGTCGGGCCCGAGACCCGCGACGTCCTCCTCGAGAGCGCCTTCTTCGCGCCGCGGGCGATCCTCGGGCGCGCGCGCCGCTACGGGCTGCAGACCGACGCCGGCTACCGCTTCGAGCGCGGCGTCGATCCCGAGCTTCAGCGCACGGCCATGGAGCGGGCGACGGCGCTGCTGCTGGAGATCTGCGGCGGGCGCGCCGGGCCGGTGATCGAGGCCGTCGCGCCCGAGCACCTGCCGGCCCGCCCGCGCGTGCGCCTGCGCCACCGCCGTCTCGAGCGGGTGCTGGGCGCTGCGGTCCCGGCGGGCGAGGTGGAGGCGATCCTCGAGCGCCTCGGCATGGAGGTCACGCCCACCGGCGAGGGCTGGGAGGTGGTGCCGCCGAGCCGCCGCTTCGACATCGCCATCGAGGAGGACCTGGTCGAGGAGGTGGCGCGGGTGCGCGGCTACGACCGCGTGCCGGAGGCGCTGCCGGCGATGCCGGCGGCGATGCTGCCCTGCCCCGAGGGGCGGGTGGCGCTTGCGCGCGTGCGCGCGGCGCTGGTGGATCGCGGCTACCAGGAGGCGATCACCTTCAGCTTCGTGGACCCCGCGGTGCAGGCGGTGCTCGACCCGGGGCGCGCGCCGCTGCGGCTCGCCAACCCCATCTCCTCGGAGATGGCGGTGATGCGGACGACGCTGTGGGCGGGGCTGCTGGGGGCCCTGCGGCACAACCGCAACCGCCAGCGCGAGCGGGTGCGCCTGTTCGAGGTGGGCCTGCGCTTCCTCCCCGGCGAGGAGGGGCTGGTGCAGGAGCCGATGGTGGCCGGGGTGGCGGCGGGGGACGCCCTGCCGGAGCAGTGGGGCGAGCCGAGGCGGCCGGTGGACTTCTACGACGTCAAGGCGGACGTGGAGGCGCTGCTTTCGTTGACCGGCTGGAATCAGGAAGTTATGTTTGTCCCCGAGCATCACCCGGCGCTCCACCCCGGCCAGTCGGCGCGCATCGAGCGGGCGGGGCGCACGGTGGGATGGATGGGGGCCCTGCATCCCGCGGCAGAACGGGAACTCGACCTCAAGGGGGGGGCGATCCTCTTCGAGCTTTCGCTGGCGACGCTGGAAGAGACGGGGATTCCGCGGTTCCGCCCCATCTCGCGCCATCCGGCCATCCGGCGCGACCTGGCCGTGGTGGTGGACGAGGCGACCCCGGCGGCGGCGGTGGCGGGGGTGGTGCGCGAGGCCGCCGGCGAGCTCCTGGTGGGGCTCACCGTGTTCGACGTCTACCGCGGCAAGGGCATTGAACCGACGAAGAAAAGTCTGGCCCTGGGCTTGACCCTGCAGGCGCAGGCGCGCACGCTCAAGGACGAGGAGGTGGATGCCGTCATGGAGAGGGTGACGCGGCTGCTGGGGGAGCGGCTCGGGGCGGCGCTGAGGGACTGAGGTCGATGGCACTGACGAAGGCGGACATGGTGGAGCGGCTCTTCGAGGAGGTCGGGCTCAACAAGCGCGAGGCCAAGGACTTCGTGGAGGCCTTCTTCGAGGAGATCCGCTCGGCGCTGGAGGCGGGGCGGTCGGTCAAGCTCTCGGGCTTCGGCAACTTCGACCTCCGGGACAAGAACGAGCGCCCCGGCCGCAACCCCAAGACCGGGGAGGAGATCCCCATCAGCGCCCGTCGCGTGGTGACCTTCCGCGCGGGGCAGAAGCTCAAGCAGCGCGTCGAGGCCTACACCGGCGGCGAGGACGAGCGCGATGCTGGAAGCCGGTAGCGACGACGACCTTCCGCCGATCCCGGCGAAGCGCTACTTCACCATCGGCGAGGTGGCCGAGCTCTGCCGCGTCAAGCCGCATGTGCTGCGCTACTGGGAGCAGGAGTTCGAGCAGCTCAAGCCGGTCAAGCGCCGCGGCAACCGCCGCTACTACCAGCGCCAGGACGTCATCGTCATCCGCCAGATCCGCAGCCTCCTCTACGACCAGGGCTTCACCATCGGCGGCGCCCGCCAGTGGCTCGCGGGCGAGGCCGGGCGGCGCGATCTCGAGCAGAGTCGGCAGATCGTGCGCCAGCTCCGCCAGGACCTCGAGGAGGTCCTGCGCATCCTCAAGGGCTGAGGCGGTTTCACAACCGCGGGGCGGATCAGTTATCATGGCCGCGCCCGCTCGCCGGGCCCTTTCCCACACGGGGCGTAGCGCAGCCTGGTAGCGCACCTGAATGGGGTTCAGGTGGTCGGAGGTTCAAATCCTCTCGCCCCGACCAACGAAATCGGAGGATTACGCGGCCGCCCCGGGGGCGGCCGTTTCCGTCGGCGCGGATGTCACTGCGCCGCCGCCTGCGGCCAGAGCGCGTCGCGCAGCCCGGAGCTGCGCCGGGTCGGGGTCGCCGCCGCGGCCGCGACCACCTCGGCCGGACCCCAGACCTCGACCGCCTCCCGCGCGCGGGTGATGCCGGTGTAGAGGAGCTCGCGGGTCAGGACGCGCGTGGGCCGCTCCGGCAGGATCAGCAGCACCCGCGCGAACTCCGAGCCCTGGCTCTTGTGCACGGTCATGGCGTAGACGGTCTCGTGGGCGGGCAGCCGTGCCGGGGCGAAGGCCCGTGGCGGGCCGCCGTCGGGGGCCGGGAACCAGACCCGCAGGGTGCCGTCGTCATCGGGCAGGACGACGCCGATGTCGCCGTTGAACAGCCGCAGGGTGTAGTCGTTGCCGAGGACCATGACGGGGCGGCCCGGGTACCAGGCCCGGTCGGGGGGGACGAGGCCGGCACCCGCGAGGGCGGCCTCCACCACGCGGTTGATTCGGCGGGCCCCGGCGGGCCCCTCGCGGTGGGCGCAGAGCACGCCCCAGGCGGTGTAGGCCCGCAGGACGTCGAGGGGATCGGCACCCGGGCGCGCCCGCGCGAGGGCGGGTTCGAACAGCGCCGGGGCGCGGCGGGCGAGGGCCTCGTCGCGGGCGCGCAGGTCGGGCGTGTCCCGCCAGCGGACGGCGGGGTCCCGGGCGCGCAGGGCGGCCGTCACCGCCGCCGTGTCGCCGGACTGCACCGCGCGGGCGAGGGCGCCGATGCCGCCGTCGTCGCGGAAGCGGTGGCTGTGCCGCAGGAGCACGATGCTGTCCTGCAGCGGCCCCGGCGCCGGGGATGGGCCGGCGGGCACGGGCTGCCCCGTGGCCTCGCGGAGGGTGTCGGCGAACCCCGGCGTGAAGCCCGGCGCCGGCCCGCAGAGGTCCGCGAGCACGCTGCCCGCCTCCACCGAGGCGAGCTGGTCCTTGTCGCCCAGGAGGAGCAGGCGCGCATGGGGCGGCAAGGCGTCGAGGAGCCGGGCCATGAGGGCGACGTCCACCATCGAGCTCTCGTCCACCACCACCACGTCGTGGGGCAGCGGGTGATCGGGGCCGTGGCGCGGGCGGCGCGTCAGCGGGTGCAGGCCCAGCAGCCGGTGCAGCGTGTGGGCCTCCTCGGGCAGGACCGCGGCCACCTCCGCCGGGAGCGCGCCCGCGGCGCGCAGGGCGCGCACCGAGTCCTGCATGCGCGCCGCGGCCTTCCCGGTGGGGGCGGCGAGGGCGACGCGGAGGCGCGGGCCGCGGTGCTCGGCGAGCAGCGCCAGGACGCGCGCCATGGTGGTGGTCTTGCCGGTGCCGGGGCCGCCGGAGAGCACGCACAGGCCGCGCAGGAGGGCGACGGCGGCGCCGACCCGCTGCCAGTCCACGGTCG
The DNA here is from genome assembly GCF_003751635.1 of Inmirania thermothiophila. Taxonomy (NCBI): domain Bacteria; kingdom Pseudomonadati; phylum Pseudomonadota; class Gammaproteobacteria; order Chromatiales; family Ectothiorhodospiraceae; genus Inmirania; species Inmirania thermothiophila. The sequence goes on along the minus strand of NZ_RJVI01000002.1, from coordinate 645,936 downwards.
CCCCGGGGGGCGGGTCCGGGAAGCGCTCCTCGAGGCGCCGGCGCAGCCAGGCCGCCTCGGGGGCGTCGGTGCGCGGCGCGGCGAGGGCGGCGAGGCGCTCGGCGATGCGGCGCTCGTAGGCCCAGTAGCGGTAGAGGTAGAGGCGGCCTGCGTGGTCGAGGATCAGGGGGCGGGCCTCGCCGGGGGCGCCGACGTGGGGGTGGGCGCGCAGCCGTGCCGTCCACTCCGCCAGCGGCGGCGGACGCCAGTCTCCGGCATCGCCGCCCCGGGCGGCGAGGGCGGTGAGGTCGAGGCAGACGTGGCCGAGGCCGGTGGCCTGGCTGGCGAGGGCGAAGGCGGCGGCGACGGCGTCGTCGTCGGCGCCCAGCGTGCGGGCGAAGTGGACGTCGAGGTCGCGCACCCGCCCCGCGTCCAGCCAGCGCTGCAGCAGCCGGCTCATGCCGCACCGTCCCCGCGGAAGCAGGCGTCGAGGGCCTCCACCAGCGGCCGCGGCGGGCGGTCGGCGAAGACCCCGCGGCGTGGTCCCGTGGCGGGGTCCATGCCCCGCACGAAGAGGTAGAAGACGCCGCCGAAGTGGCGCGCATAGTCGTAGCCGCGCAGCCGCCGCGCGAGGTGGCGGTGCAGGGCCACGGTGTAGAGTAGGTACTGCAGGGTGTAGAGGCGCTCGTCCATGGCGCGCGCGATGCGCTCGGGGGTGTAGTCCTCGGCGGTGGGGCCGAGGCGGTTGGACTTGTAGTCGACGATCCAGTAGCGGCCGTCGGCCTCGAAGACGAGGTCGATGGCGCCGGTGAGGTAGCCCTGCAGCGGCGCCCATGGCAGCCCGGCGAGGCGCTCGGCGAGGCGGCGGTGGGGCGCGGCGCCGTGCGCCCGCAGGACCGCGGCGAGGCGGGCGGGCTCCACCCGCGCCGGGAGGTGGAAGACCATCTCGTCGCTCCGCCGCGCGCGCGGCAGGCCGGCGAGGCGCAGGCCGGCGTCGTCGAGGGCGGTGGCGAGGGTGCGCTCCACCGCGTCGGCGAGCACCGGGGTCCAGGAGGTCTCGAGGCCGAAGGCCCGCAGCCGCTCGGTGCACAGCCGCTCCAGTGCGGCGCGGTCCGCGGCGGCGAAGTCGTGGGCCTCGAACACGGCGTGGAGGCAGCTCCCGGGCACGGCGCCGCGGGGGAAGGCGTGGATGCCCTCGCCGCCGTCCTCGGCCGCGGGGGCGGCGGGTTCGGGGTCGTGGTCGGCCACCGCCTCGACCCCGGCGGCGATGGCGGTGAAGCTGGTCAGGCGCGGTCCCGGATCCACCGCCGGCGGGGTGCGCGCGGCGAGGGGCTCGGCGGCGGTCTCCGCCGGGGGCGCGGGCGGCGCCTCGGGCGGCGGGCCGCGCAGGACGACGATGTCGGGGCCGGCGAGATCGGCGGGGCCGGCTGCGCCCTCGGCGATGTGGCGGAGCGGGCTCCAGCGCTGTTGCGACCGCGGCGGCGGCACCCACCAGGCGATCTCGCACAGGCAGGCGGCGCGGGTCAGGGCCACGTACTGCAGCCGCAGCAGCTCGGCGCAGCGCTCGTCACGGATCCGTTCCTCCCACGCACCGTCCGGGTCGGGGACGAGGACCGCCCGCCCGTCCTCGTCGTGGGCCGCGGCGAGCGGCTCCCGCACCGGCCCCAGACCGCCGTTCAGGAAGGGGCAGAAGACCACCGGGAATTCCAGGCCCTTGCTGCGGTGGATAGTGAGGATCTGCACCAGCTCGCCCTCGCTCTCCAGGCGCAGCTGGTGCACCGGGCTTGCCGGGACGAGGCCGTGGACGCGCTCGGCGAGCCAGTCGAGGAGCCGTTCGGGGCGGGCCCCGCGGGCGTCGGCCTCGGCCTCCAGGAGCTCGGCGAGGTGGCGCAGGTTGGTCATGGCGCGCTCCCCGTCGGGTCCGGCGAGGAGGCGGGCGGCCCCGCCGCGGCGGGCGAGGAGGGCGCGGAACATGGGCATGAACCCGCGTTCGCGCCAGAGCCGCCCGAGCTCCGCCGCCTCCTGCACCAGGTCGTCGTATTCCCGCGCCGGGAGCGCGTCGAGCTGGCAGGCGTCGAGGCCGAAGAGCGGCGTGAGCAGGGCCGCGCGCAGGGCGCCGTCGTCGGCGGGGGCGAGGACCGCGGCGAGGACGCGCAGCAGCATGCGCGCCTCGGCACTCTCGAACACCGAGGCCTGGGTGGCGCAGGCGGCGGCGATGCCGGCGCGCGCGAGCGCCCGGCGCATGGTCTCGGCCTGGGCGTTGGAGCGGGTGAGCACGGCGATGTCCCGGGCCGCGAGGGGGCGGCGCGCGCCGTCGCGGCCGACGAGGACGGCGCGCCCGGCCGCGCCGAGGGCGAGGAGCTCGCGGATGGCGGCCACGGTGACGGCGGTGGCGGCGCGGTCGCGAGGCGCGCCCTCCACGACCCGCAGGCGCAGCGGCGCCGGCTCCTCGCCGTCCACGAGCAGGCGCAGGGGGGGATCGGCGGTGGCCTCCGCCGGGGGATAGGCGATGGGGACGGCGCCGAAGGGATCGGTGATGCGGCCGAAGAAGGCGTTGAAGGCGGCCACCAGGCGCGGGGTCGCGCGCCGGTTCACGGTGAGCGCGTAGCGGCGGTCCACCGCGCCGGCGGCGGCGAGGTAGGTGTGGACGTCGGCGCCGCGGAAGGCGTAGATGGCCTGCTTGGGGTCGCCCACGAGGAAGACCGCGCGGCCCCGCCCCCCGCCGTAGATGCGGCGGAGGATGGCGTACTGGATGGGGTCGGTGTCCTGGAACTCGTCCACCAGGGCGACGGGAAAGCGCTCGGCGACGGCGCGGGCCAGGGCCTCGCCCCGGGTGCGGTCCTCGAGGGCGCGCTGGAGGCCGCGCAGCAGGTCGTCGAAGGCGCGCCGGCCGTCGGCCTCGAGTCTTGCCGGGAGCTCGCGCCAGACCGTCCTCAGGGCCTCGACGAGGAGGCCGGGGACGCGCCGCGCAAGCGCCTGCCGGAGCTCCTCGGCGGCCTCGGCGTAGGCCTCCATGCGCCGGAAGAGGGGGTGGTCCGGGGGCGTGCCCCCCTTGCGCGTGCAGCGCGCCAGGTGGGCGGCGCGGATCGCGGCGAGGTCGTCGTCGAGGGGCGGGGGCCGGTCGCCGCCGAGCGCCGCGCGCAGGGCCTCGAACCCGCGGCGGATCCGGTCGCGGCTGTTGAGCCGGCAGTCGCCCGCGAGGAAGGCCTCCAGCACGGCGCCGGCGGAGTCGAGATCGGCCGCGGCCTCACGCACCGCCGCCCAGGCCTCGTCCCGGTGCGCGAGGAGGGGGCCGAGATCGGGCCCGTCGCCGCCGTGCCACCCCTCGGGGACGCGGAGGTAGGGCTTGGGCAGCAGGTCCCGCAGCGTCCGCTGCAGCGCGGCGGGGTCCGGGCAGACCTCGGCGAAGGCCTCCAGGAGATCGGGGGGCAGGGGGGCGATACGTCGGCGCCAGAAGTCCTCCAGCACCGCCCGCACGTCCTCGGCGGTGTCCTCGTCCAGCTCGGCATCCAGCGCGGCGCCGCCGGTGAAGGCGTGCTCCGCCAGCACCTGCTGGCAGAAGGCGTGGATGGTGTGCACGGCGGCGAGGTCGAAGTCGCGCACCGCCCGCTCCAGGCGCCCGGCCGCGGCCTCGAGACCGGGGTCGCGGCGCAGGCGGGCGAGCAGGCGCGCCATGGCCTCGTCCTCCGGCGCACCGCCGCGGCAGGCCTGCCAGAGCCCCACGAGGCGGGCGCGGATGCGCTCGCGCATCTCGGCGGTGGCGGCGCGCGTGAAGGTGATGGCGAGGATCTGCTCCGGGCGCAGGCCGCACTCGGCGACGAGCCGGACGTAGAGGGTGACGAGGCTCCAGGTCTTGCCCGTGCCGGCGCTCGCCTCCACCAGGTTCCACCCGGCGACGGGCACCTCGAGGGGGTCGAAGGGAGCGGGGCGCTGCGTCGGCTGCGCGGACCGGCTCATCGCACCCCCTCCAGGCCGGCGAGCAGGATCCCGAGCAGGCCGGGGGGATGCGCGAAATCCAGCTCGTCGGCCTCGCGCCCCTCGCCGAAGACGAGGCGCAGGGCCGGATCGTCGCGGGCCGCGGTGACGTAGTCGCTGCCCTCCCAGGCCGTGGCCGGATCCCGCGCCGTGACGTGGGGCAGGCCCGCCTCGCGCAGCGCATCGGCGACCTCCGCGAGCCACACCACGGGCACGAAGGGCACGGGCTTGCGCAGGGCCTGGGCGGCGAGCGCCCCCAGGGCCTGCAGCGCCGCCGCCGCGGTCCCGGCATCCGTGGGCGCGAGCCGGGCGAGGCTACCGTGGGCGACGAGGTGCGTGGGCGGGGCCGGCTCCCCCTGCGTCGCGAGGACGGCGCCGGCGAGCAGGTGCAGCACCCAGTGCTCCACGAGGTGGTGGGCGCGCAGCCGCCCGGCGAGGAGCACCAGCCGCCCGTGCTCGCGCAGGTCGTCGAGGACGCCGCGCACGCGCAGGGGCCCCGCTTCCAGGTCCACCGGCAGCGGCGGACGCGGCGGACGCGCGAGATGGGGCGCGGCCTGGGCCCAGAGCGCGGCCAGCTCGCCATGGGCACGCCCGGCCGCGAGCGCGGCGGCCGCCTCGCCGTGGGGGAGGAGGCCGAGGCCGGAGAGCAGGGCGCGTGCCTCCCCGGGGTCGGGCGGGGCGCCCTGGCGCAGGGCCCGCCGCAGCAGGACCGCGCGCAGGCGCTGGCGTTGCCGCGGGTCGGGAAGGAAGGGCTCGCGGGCCTCGAGCACCTCCGGCGCGGTCTCGAGGCGCACCCCGAGGCGCTCGCGCAGGAGGAAGTCCACCGGGTGGCGGAGCAGCCGGGCGAAGGCCTGCGGGGTCAGTTCCGGCTCCTCCGGCGCCGGCAGGGGCGCCGGGAACAGCCGCCGCTCGGGGGGCGTGGGGTCCGGCTCCCGGGCGACGAGGCGGCGGGCGCCCTCGCACAGCGTCGCGTCGTGGCTGTAGAGGGGGCCGTCCGGGCGGAAGTAGTCCGGATGGAAGGGCTGGAGGCGGTGGACGACGGTGATCCGCCGCAGGCCCTCCTCGCCGTGGAGGCTCCGCACCAGGTCCATGAGCTCGGCGAGGACCACGGAGGGCGGGCGGGGGCTGTCGTCGCGCTCGTCGCGGCCCACGTAGCTGAGATGGAGGGCGTCGCGGGCGCTGAGGAGGGCGTCGAGGAACAGCCCGCGATCCTCGGCCCGGGGGTCGGGGTCGCCGCGGCGGGGGTGCGCCCGCGTGCGGTCGAGGCCGTCGTCGGCGCGCACGCGGGGGAAGTCGCCGTCGTTGAGGCCGAGCAGGCAGACGACGCGGAAGGGCAGCCCGCGCAGCGCGCGCATGGGGCCGACCACGACGCCGCGGGCGAGGCGCGGGCTGCCGCCGCGGGGGCGGGCGAGGCGCCGGCGCAGCTCGCTCTCCACGACGGCGAAGGGGACGGGGCGGTCGAAGCCGGCGGCCTCGGCGTCGGCGGCGAGCGCCTCCACCGCCTCGCAGAGGCTGCGGTGCTCGCTCTCGTCCGCCTCGCCCGGGGCGAGGAAGCGCGCCACGACGTCGAGCAGGAAGCCGCGCCACGCCGCCGGCGGCCTCGGCTCGGCGAGCGCCGCGCCGAGTGCGCCGAGCGCCTCCACGAACCGGCACAGCAGGCCCAGCGCCTCGGCGTCCTGGCCCTCCACGTCGTCGCAGGGGACGAGTCCGTCGTAGAGGCGCTCGCCCTCGCCCGGCAGGGCGTAGCCGAGGAGGAGGCGGCGCAGGCCCTCGGCCCAGGTATGGGTCTCCACCGCGGGCAGGCCCTCGGCGGCGCGGTGGGCGCCGTCGCGCCCCCAGCGCACCCCGGCGCTGCGCAGCCAGTGCCGCAGCAGCGGCAGCTGGCCCTCCCCGAGCCCGAGGCGCCGGCGCACGGGGGCGATCTCGAGGAGGTCGGCGATGCGATCCACCTCGAAGCGGCTGCGGGCCGCCTCCAGCAGCCCCAGGAAGCCGGTCACCAGGGGCGCGCCGTCGGCGGCGGCGCGCTCGGCGACGGTGTAGGGGATGCGCCCGGCGGCGCCGAAGACCGCCTCCACCAGCGGGGCGTAGGTGGCGAGATCCGGCACCAGCACCGCGACGTCGGTGGCGGCGAGGTCGGTCTGGCGCGCGAAGAGGTCGAGAAGGCGGTCGTGGAGGGCCTCCACCTCGCGCAGGGGGCCGTGGCAGACGTGGATCTGCAGCGACTGCGTCTCCGCGAGCCGCTGGGGCTCGCCGGCGGGGGGGCGCAGGTCCAGGATGTCTCGCTGGATGCGTCCGAGCAGGGTCGCCTCCGACGGGGCCTCGAAGTGGTCCTCGTCGTGCACGTCCCTCGCCCAGAGGGCGTCGAGGAAGGCCTGGACCTGCTGCCCGAGGGAGGCCAGCAGCGGGTGGCCGCTCTCGGCGTGGGGCAGGGGGCGGCCCTCGGCGGCGCGGCGGGCGAGCAGCCGCTCGGGCACCACGTCGCCCCAGTAGGCGCGGCAGGGGTCGAGGACGTAGAGGGCGACGGGGATGTGGCGGGCGAGGCCCTCGAGGAGGTCGAGGTAGCCCGGCGAGAGCGCCGGGAGGGCGAAGAGGTCGAGCCGCGGCGGCAGCCCGGGCGGCGGCGCGTCGGCCGCGAGCCGCTCGAGGCAGCGGCGGAGCAGGCACGGCCAGTGGGGCGCGCCGCGGGGGGCGATGCGGCGCCAGAGGCGGGCCTGCCAGCGCAGCACCGGGTCGTCGGGCGCCTCCGCGGCGCTGTCCCAGCGCAGGATCCAGTCCGGCCGGTGGGTCTGGTAGACGTCGAGGACGGCGGCGAGGCGGCGCGCCAGCGCCAGCCGCTGGCGCGGGTCCCGTCCGGCGCGCGCGAGGTAGCCGGCGAGCGGCTCGAGCCCCGCGAGGTCGCCCTCGAGGGCGGCGAGCACACGCCAGGTGAGGGCCTCGGTGTCGTAGCCGGTGCGCGCGGGGACGTCGCCGAGGAGGCGGGCGAAGAGGGTCCATGCGAACTCCGCCGGGAGCAGGAGCCGGAGGTTGGCGGCGATGCCCAGGTGGTCGGCAAGGCGCAGGGCGAGCCAGCGCCCCACCGCGGCGTTGGGCACCACCACGGTGTCGGGGGTGAGGGCATCGCCGCGGGGTAAGGCGAGCTCCGTCGCGAGCCGCGCCGCGAGCCGCTCCAGGCGGTTGCCGTGATGGACCGTGAGCAAGGGGCGCCTCCGTGGCCCGGGTGTGGCGCACATGATGCCCGCTCACGGGCTCACCAGACGAGCCCCGGCCGCGCGGCGGCTACAATGGCGGGCCTTGCGGTGGAGCGGGGGAGGGCGATGGCGGCTGGATTCGGGAGGAGAGGGCGGCTCGGCGGCGTCTTCGGGGCGCTGGCGGCGCTGGCGCTGGCCGGGTGCGCGGCGCCGGGGCCGGCGCGGCTGGAGCCGGCGGCGGCGCGGCCCGGCGAGACGGTGCGCGTGACCGTGCCGGGGGTGCGCGCGGGGGCCCGGCTGTGGCTGGAGCCGGCGGCGGGCGCCGGAGGGCCGCGCTTCGGCAACGAGGGCCTCGGCCCGGGCGAGGGGGTGAACTTCGGCGGCCAGCGCCGGGCGGCGGTGGAGGGCGACTGGCTCTACGTCGCGGACTGGTTCGCGGGGCTGCGCATCTACAGCCTGCGCGATCCGGCGCGACCGCGCCTGGTGACCACCTTCCACACCCCCGGCTCGGCCAAGGGGGTGGCGGTCCGCGACGGCATCGCCTACGTCGCCGACGACGACCGCGGCCTGTCGGTGGTGGACGTGCGCAACCGACGGCGGCCGCGGCTGCTGGCGCGGCTGGCGCTGCCTGGGCTCGCCTACACCCCGGTGCCGGCGGGGCAGCGCCTCTATCTCGCGGCGCACCGGGCCGGGCTGCACGTGATCGACGTCACCGATCCCGCCCGCCCGCGCCTCGTCGCCACCCTGGACACCCCGGGCAAGGCCTGGTCGGTGGCGGTGCGGGGGACCCTGGGCGTGGTCGCCGACGCCGAGGGCGGCGTGCTCACGCTGGACCTCTCGGACCCGGCGCATCCGCGCCTCCGCGGCCGCTACCGCCACGAAGGGCTCGACGCCGAGGACGTGGTGCTGGCCGGGACGCTGGCCTACGTCGGGACCTACGACGACGGCGTGCTGGTCCTGGACCTCGCCGATCCCGCCCGCCCGCGCCTGCGGGGGCGGCTGGCGATGCCGGGGCCGGCGCGGGGGCTGGCGCTCGCCGACGGCCGCCTCTACGTCGCCGACTGGGATGCGGGGCTGCGCGTCTACGACCTCGCCGACCCCGCGGCGCCGCGGCTCCTCGGTGTCCTCGACACCCCGGGCATGGCGTGGGGCGTCGCCCTGCGCGGGACGAGCGCCTACGTCCTGGACTGGTGGGCGGGGATGCTCGCCGTCGACGTGGGCGAGCCGGGGCGGATGCGGGTCACCGACGGCTACCCGCGGGGGGCGGAGGTGCGGGGGCTGGCCCGCAGCGGACGGTGGCTGCTGGCTGCGGCGGGCCACGGCGGTCTGCTGGTGTTCGACGTGCGCAACCCCCTCAACCCCACCTGGGCGGGTTCCATGCTGGCCGCCGCCGGGGTGGCCGACGTGGCCGCGGCCGGTGGGCGGGTCTGGGTGGCGCTGGGCGGCCTGGGCGTGGGGGAGGTGGACTTGTCCGATCCCTATGCCCCGGCGCTGCGGGGATGGCATCCCGTCGGCATGCCGGTCCGACGCGTGTGGAGCGACGGACGCTGGGTGGCGGCCGGCGATCCGGCGGCGGGGCTGGTGGTCCTGCGCGCCGGTGCGGCGGACGGCCCCGCGCTGGCGGTGGCCGGTCCGTGGCGGGATGCGGCGGTGGCGGCCGGGGTCCTCTACTGGATCGGGGCCGACGGGCGGCTGCAGGGGCGGCGCCTCGACGGCGGCCCGGCCGACGCGGATGTCCCGGCGGCGGCGGGATTGGTGCGCCTCGCCGCGGAGGGCGGGCTGCTCTGCGCCCTCGCGGAATCGGCGGAGGTGGCGTGCTGGCGGCGCGCGGCGGCGGGGGGGTGGTCCCCGGCCGGGCGGCTCGTGGTCCCCGGCGCGCGGGCGCTCGCGCTGGCGGGACCGGTCCTGCACGTGGCGGGCGCGGGTGCGCTGGTGACCGCGGCGGTGGGGGCGGACGGCCTCGGGCCGGCGCGGCGCCAGCCGCTGGCGGCCGCGGTGGACCGGCTGGCGGCTGACCCGGAGGCGGTCTACGGCGCGCCGGCGCCGGAGGCGGTGGCGGCCCTGCGGCCGCTGCCGGACGTCTCGGCGCGGGCCGCTGGCGGGGTCTTCCGCCTGACGCTGCCGGCGGACCTGCCGCCGGGGCGCTATCTGCTGCGGCTGGCGGACGGGCGGGGTGCGCGGGAGGTCGGGACGCTGCGCGTGGCGGCCGGCATGGGCGGGCCGGTGCGCGGGGCCGAGGGGCTGCGGGGGCGTCTGCCGGCGCGCTGAGGGCACGGGGGCGCAGGGGCTCAGTCCTCGCCGAAGAGGCGCCGCACGGCTTCCGCCGGGTCGGCCGCCGCATCCGGGGCGTCCGCGGCGTCGTCCTCGCCGAAGAGCGCGGCCAGGCGCCGGCGTGCCGCGCCGTCGTCGGGGCGGGGGGCGTAGGCCCCGGGGCGCGGCGTGAAGTAGCCGCAGAAGTTGGCCCGCGTCTTCTCCGCCACCGGCTCGGCCACGGGCTCGCGGCATTGGCCCGCGGCCGCCGGGTCGTACAGGGCGCACATGCGGCAGACGTGGAGCTCGGCGCGGCAGGCGGGGCAGGCATCGCGCCGGCCGAGGCGCGGCCCGATGCCGTCGAGGGCGGTGCCGCAGCGCCAGCAGACGAGCTTCGCTTCCCGTGTCATCGCCCGCGTCTCCCGCCGGTGCCGTCGCCTCCCATCCTGCCCGCCGGCGGCGCTCCTGTCATCCCCCCGCGCCGCCGCGTTGCGCCGGCGGGTCCCCTCTGGCAGGATCGGCGGCCGTCGCGGCGGGAGTCGGGGACATGCCACGGGATCGCGGGTCGTTCATGGGGGCGCGGGGGCGGCTGCTGCGCTGGAGCGGCTGGTTCCTGTTCGGCGTCTCGGGCCTGCTCTGGATCGAGAGCCTCTGGTATCTCGCCGAGGTGCTGGGCGGGTCCGGCGCGCCCGCCTCGGCGCGGGAGTGGGCCTTCGTCCTCGCCATTGTCCCGGCGCACCTGACGGGCCTGGTCTTCCTCCTGCTCTGGCCGCCGCTGGCGCTTGCGGCGCTGCTCACGGGGCGCCGGACCGCGGTGCTGGCGCTGGGGGTGGCGCTGGGGACCGCGGCCGCCGCCTTCGTGGGCGTGGACGCGGTGGTCTACCGCCTCTACCGCTTCCATCTCAACGGCTTCGTGTGGGAGATCCTCACCGGCGGGGCGGCGGGGCGGATGCTGCCGCTGGGCAGCGGCACGGTGGCCGCGGCGGCGGGTGTGGTGGCGCTGCTGCTGCTGCTCTGCGCCGGGCTTGCGGCGGCGGTGTGGCGGGCGCTCGGGGCCGGCAGGCTGCGCCGGGGGTGGACGGTGGCGGGGGCGATGGCGGCACTGCTGCTCGCCGCCAACGCCTATCACGCGGTGGCCGACGCCCGCGGCGATGCGGCCATCACCCGCCACGGGCGGCTCCTTCCGGTGGTGGCGCCGGCCACCGCGCGCAAGTTCCTGCGCGAGCGGTTCGGGATCGAGCCGCCGCGGGGGGCGGCGCTGGCCGCGGCCGGCGGCACCCTGCGCTATCCCCTCGCGCCGCTGCGCTGCCCGGCCGACGGCCCCGCCCCCGACATCGTCGTGGTGGTCATCGACAGCTGGCGCTTCGACATGCTGGACCCGGAGGTGACGCCCAACCTCTGGCGCCTCGGCCGGCAGGCCTGGGTGTTCACGGATCACCTGAGCGGCGGCAACGCCTCGCGCTACGGGGTCTTCAGCCTCATGACCGGGCTCGTGGCGAGCTACTGGGACCCGATGAAGCGGGCCCAGCGCGGCAGCGTCCTCTTCGACGCCCTCCGTGCGCGCGGCTACCGCATCCTCGCCTACGGCAGCGCGGGCCTCGCAAGCCCCCCCTTCGATGCCACCGTCTTCGCCAACGTGCGCGACCGCATCACCCTGGAGATCCCGGGCCGCTCGGTGGCCGAGCGCGACCGGCGCATGACCGAGCGCTTCCTCGCCGAGCTCGACCCCGACGACCCGCGCCCCCTGTTCGCCTTCCTCTACTACGACGCCCCCCACGGCAAGGACTACCCGCCGCAGCCGCCGGCGCCGTTCCGGCCGGTGTGGGCGCGCATCGACTTCCTCGCCCTGGGACCGGACTTCGACCCCGTCCCCTACCGCAACCGATACAAGAACGCCATCTGGTACGACGACCGCCTCGTGGCGCAGGTGGTGGAGGCACTGGAGCGCCGGGGGCGGCCGCAGGTGGTGGTGGTCACCTCCGACCACGGCGAGGAGTTCAACGAGACCGGGGGCAACTTCTGGGGCCACAACAGCAACTTCTCGCCCTGGCAGGTGCAGGTGCCGCTGCTGGTGCGCTGGCCGGGCGGGACGCACCGCGTGTTCACGCATCCCACCAGCCACGTGGACCTGCTGCCCACCCTCCTGGGCGACGCCCTCGGCTGCACGAGCCCGCCGGGGAGCTACGCCAACGGGCGGCCCCTCATCGACACCTCGCCGCGCCCCTTCCGGGTCCTGGGCAGCTGGGGGCGGATCGCGGTGGCGAGCGGCGGGCGCGTCTTCGTCTCGGAGCAGATGCGGCCGCTGGAGGCCTACGACTACCGCACCTGGCGGCCGCTGCCGCAGGCGCGGCCGGACGGGGCCGTGATGGCGGCGGCGCTCGCGGAGATGTCGCGCTTCCTCGCCCGCTGAGCCTCAGCGGTAGCGGGCGGCGGCCTCGGCGCGGGTGAGGAAGAACCCGAGGGCGTCGACGAAGCCGGCCTCGATGGCCGCGGTGACGGCGAGGACGCAGCCGCGGGCGTCGCGGCGGGTGACGTAGCGGGCCGGGAGGCCGTCGAGGATGTGCAGGGGGGCGGGGCGGCCGTCGGCGAAGCGGGCGAGGAAGACCTCGCCGGTGTCGCGGTCGCGGAAGGCGGGGCGCAGGCCGGCGCCGGCGGCGCGCTCGGAGGTGCCGCAGGAGCCGGCGTAGCGTCGGCTCTCGCGCGCCAGCCGATCGACGCTGAGCTCGTCGGCCCGATGCCTGGCTGCGGGTGCGCCCATGCCCTCGCCCTCGCGCCAGTCCCGCCTCTTCTGTCGGCCGCCCGGGTCCATCGCTTGAGACCCCCTGCCACCGCCCCGAAGGGTACGCCTCCATTGGGCGCGGGGCCGGCTGAACCGGCCCTGAATGGCGCGCGATCATGCGCCAAGGCGGGCGGTTTGGCAAGCCCCCGCGGGTCCCCCGGTGGGGGTAGCCAGGACGGGGGATCAGGCCGGCGGCGGGGCCATCACGGTGAGGACCAGGGCGGGCTCGGGACCGGGGTTGCGCAGCCCGTGGACCACCCCGGCGGGGGCCACCGCCACCTCGCCGGGGCCGAGCTCGCGCCGGGTCTCGCCGAGCTGCACCTCCACGCGGCCCCGCAGGACGCAGTAGAGCTTGTCGTTGCCGGCGTGGGCGTGCGCCTTCTGCGCCTGGCCGGGCAGGAGCCCGTAGTAGTCGCAGACGAGGTGCGGCGAGGACCAGAGGTTGCGCTTGGCCAGCCGCGCCTCGTCGTAGGCCGCATCGCGGTCGGGGTGGTGGAAGCCGCCTTCACTCATGGTCTCTCCTCCAGGGGTCGGTCCAGGACCTCCAGCCGTTCCGTCTCGGCCAGGGTCACGATGCGCCCGTCGACGGTCTCGAACGCGCGGGCGCGGATGGCCCCGCGCCGGGCCCGGTAGGTGGCGACCTCGCCGGTGGCGCCGTTGACCACCCGCACCAGCAGCACCTCCTGACGGGCGCGCCACTGGTGGTAGCCGATGGCGGTCCCGATGAGGAGGGTGAGGGCGACGAAGGTCCAGGCCGCCTGCCGCCAGGGGAAGACCTCCGCGGGCCGGGGGCTGCGCTGCTGCCGCCCCACCGCGGCGGCGCGGGTGCGGGCGCGCACGACGGCGTAGACGATGGCCGCGACCGCGACGGTGACCAGAAGCTCGCGGAACATGGCCGCGTACGTTACCACGAAGGCGCCGCCGCGTGGCCGTGGCGCGGCGCGGACCGGGGCCGGGTCAGTAGCGCCGCATCAGGCCCACCACCACGCCCTGGATGCGCACCCGCTCCGGCGCGTAGCGCAGCGGCGCCATGGCCGCGTTGGCGGGGTGGAGGACCACCTCCCCCGGGCGCTGCTCGATGCGCTTGAGGGTCGCCTCGGCGCCGTCGATCAGGGCCACCACCACCTCGCCGTTGCGGGCGTGCTCGCGCGCCTCCACCACGACCCAGTCGCCGTCGAGGATCCCGTCCTCGATCATGGAGTCGCCGCGCACTTCCAGAACGTAGCAGGGGCGCGCGGTGCGCAGTGCGGGGGGCACCGGGACGCGGCGCGGGTCGGCGACGGCCTCGATGGGGCGGCCGGCGGCGATGCGGCCGAGCAGCGGCAGCCCCTCCGCCTCCGCCAAGGCGCGCGCGCTGAGGCGCAGCCCGGGGCGCCCCCGCGGCGGCTCCAGCCAGCCCGCCGCGACCAGCGCCTGCACGTGGCGATGCAGCGCGCCGCGCGAGCGCAGGCCGAGCTCGGCGCAGAGCTCGTCGAGGGTCGGCGGCGGCGCGCCCGCGCGGGCGCGGGCGAGGAGCCGCTCGAGGATCTCCCGCCGGCGTCCCCTGAGGTCGTGCATCCCTTGTCCGTTCTCCCCGTGTTCTCTATGATCCTACCAGAGAACGGAATGAGAACACGCGCGCCGGGCCGCCGCCGATGCCGCGTCCTCGGGGCGGGTATCGCGGGGCGGCGCCCGCGGAGGATCGCCCATGTCCGCGCCCGCCGAGCAGCTCGCCGCGCCGGATCCGGTCTCGCGCCTGGCGGCGCGGCTCGGCCGGCGCTACCGCGACCGCATCACCGCCGCCGTCACCCTGCCGCCGCGGCCGGCGCGCACCGCACCCCTGCCGGGCGGGCTCGACCGGCGCCTGGAGGCGGCGCTTGCGGCGCGCGGGATCCGCGCCCTCTACAGCCATCAGGCCGAGGCCTGGGCCCACGTGGCCGCGGGGCGGCACGTGGTGGTGGCCACCCCCACGGCCTCGGGCAAGTCCCTCTGCTATCACCTGCCCGTGCTCCAGGCGGTGCTCGGCGGGGGCGCCCGGGCGCTCTACCTCTTCCCCACCAAGGCCCTGGCCCAGGATCAGGTGGCGGAGCTGCTCGCCCTCGACGAGGCGGGCGGGCTCGGGGTCCGCGCCGACACCTTCGACGGCGACACCCCGGGCGATGCCCGCCGCGCCATCCGCACCCGCGCCGACATCGTGGTCACCAACCCGGACATGCTCCACCAGGGCATCCTGCCGCACCACACCCGGTGGGCGCGGCTGTTCGAGGGGTTGCGCTACGTGGTGGTGGACGAGCTGCACGTCTACCGCGGGGTCTTCGGCTCGCACGTGGCCAACGTGCTGCGGCGGCTGCGCCGCATCGCCCGCTTCTACGGTGCGGAGCCGGTCTTCATCCTGTGCTCGGCCACCATCGGCAATCCGCGCGAGCTCGCCGAGCGCCTCGTGGGGGCGCCGGTGGAGGCGGTGACCGAGAGCGGGGCGCCGGCGGGGGCGCGCCACCTGCTGCTGTGGAACCCGCCGGTGGTCAATCCCGACCTCGGGATCCGCGCCTCGGCCCGCTCCCAGAGCACCCGCATCGCCCGCGCCGCGGTGCGGGCGGGGCTTCGCACCATCGTCTTCGCGCGCACGCGCCTCATGGTGGAGATCCTCACCCGCTACCTGAAGGACGTCTTCGACCGCGATCCGCGTCGCCCGCCGCGGGTGGCGGGCTACCGCGGCGGCTACCTGCCGACGGCGCGGCGCGCCACCGAGCGGGCCCTGCGCGAGGGCGCGGTGCACTGCGTCGTGGCCACCTCGGCGCTGGAGCTCGGCGTCGACATCGGCGGCCTCGACGTGGCCGTGCTCAACGGCTATCCCGGCAGCGTCGCCGCGGCCTGGCAGCGGCTCGGCCGCGCCGGGCGCCGGGGGCGGCCCGCCCTCGGGGTCCTGGTGGCGGGGAGCGACCTCCTGGACCAGTACGTGATCCGCCACCCGGAGTTCTTCCTGGAGGCGAGCCCGGAGCGGGCGCGCATCGACCCGGACCAGCTCCTGATCCTGCTCGACCACGTCCGCTGCGCCGCCTTCGAGCTGCCCTTCCGCGACGGCGAGCGCTTCGGCGGGGTGGACGTGGGCGAGCTGCTGGCCTACCTCGAGGCCCAGGGCGTGCTTTACCGCGAGGGCGGGCGGTGGCACTGGATCGCCGACAGCTATCCGGCCAACTCGGTGAGCCTGCGCTCGGTGGCGGAGGGCAACTTCGTGGTCGTGGACGAGAGCGCCGACGGCGGCCGGGTCATCGCGGAGGTGGACTACGCCAGCGCCCCCGTGACCCTCTACGAGGGGGCCATCTACCTGGTGCAGGCCCGCCCCTACCAGGTGGAGCGCCTCGACTGGACGGGGCGCAAGGCCTACGTCCGGCCGACCCGCGCCGACTACTACACCGAGGCCATCGACTACGCGCGGCTGCGCATCCTCGACCGCTGCGCGGCCGCGCGCTGGGGCGCCGCCGTCGCCGCCCACGGCGAGGTCCACCTCGTCCGCCGCGTCGCCGGCTACAAGAAGATCCGCTACTACAGCCACGAGAACGTGGGCTACGGCGAGGTCCGGCTGCCGGACCAGGAGATGCACACCACGGCGGCGTGGTGGCAGCTCGACCCGGAGGCCCTCGAGCGCGCCTTCGCCTCGCGCGACGAGGCCCTCGACGGCTTCCTCGGGGCTGCCTACGCCCTCCACCACGTGGCCGCGCTGCACCTCATGGCCGAGCCGCGCGACCTCGGCCGCGCCGTGGGCGACGGCGAGGCCGGCTGGTGCTCGGTGGTGGGGGCCGACGGGCGGGGCGGCATCCGCGGCGCCGACGGGTCGGCGCTGGAGGCGGGGGCGCTCGCCCGCTTCCGGCCCACGGTCTTTCTCTACGACGCCTATCCCGGCGGGATCGGCCTGTCGGAGCCGCTGTACGAGGCGCGGGCGCAGGTGGTGGCGGGGGCGCTGGCGCTGGTGCGCGAGTGCGCCTGCCGGGCCGGCTGCCCGGCCTGCGTCGGCCCGGTGCTGGCGGGCGACGAGGCCGGGGTGCGCACGCCGCGGGCGGCGGCGCTGCGGGTGCTGGAGCTGCTCGCCGGTGACGGACCTTAGCGCGCGGCTGGCGCGGCTGCGCCGCGAGGCCGGCGCGCCGCGGCCGGCCCCCCTCGGGGGGCTGGCGGAGCGGGAGCGGCGGCGCCGCGCCGCCGCCGAGCGGGCGCTGGCGGCACGGCTCGGGGCGCGGCAGCCGGCACCCGGGCTGCTCGCGCTGGAGGCCCGCCTGCCGCTGCCGCGGGCGCTCGCCGCGGCGCCGCTCGAGGCGCTGCCCGAGGCCGCAGGGGTGGCGCCGGACGAGCTCGTCTTCATCGACACCGAGACCACGGGGCTCGCCGGCGGGAGCGGCACCGCGGTCTTCCTCCTGGGGCTTGCGCGCATCGAGGGCGGGGCGCTGCGCCTGCGCCAGCTCCTGCTCACCGCCTTCGCCGGCGAGGCCGCGCTCTACGAGGCGGCCGCACCCTGGCTCAGGGGGGCGGCGCTGGTGAGCTACAACGGGCGCAGCTTCGACCTGCCGCTGATCCAGGCGCGGGCCCGCCTCGCCGGGGTGGCCCTGCCGGCGCACCGCGGCCACATCGACCTCCTCCACGGGGTGCGCAGGGCCTGGGGCCATCGCCTCGCCGACTGCCGCCTGGCCCGCGTGGAGGCCGAGATCCTGGGGCGGCCGCGGCGCGGGGACCTGCCGGGCAGCGAGGCCCCGGCGGCGTGGCTCGCCTGGCTGCGCCTCGGCGAGGCCGCGACCGTGGCCCGCGTCGTCGCCCACAACCGCCGCGACGTCGCGGTGCTCGCCGAGCTCCTCGCGCGCCTGGCGCACGCCCACCGCGCACCGCACCGCCACGGCGCCGATGGGGTGGGGGTGGCGCGGGCGCTGGCCCGCGCCGGGCGCCTCGCCGAGGCCTGCGCGGTGATCGCCGCCGCCGAGGGCGTGGCCGCCATGCGCGAGCGGGCGGAGCTGCTGCGCCGCGCCGGCTGCACCGAGGCGGCGCTCCCCCTGTGGCGGCGGCTGGCGGCGGTGGGGGATGCCGGCGCCGTGGAGCGGCTGGCCAAGTACCACGAGCACGTGCGCCGCGACTTCGCCGCCGCGCTCGCCTGGGCCGAGCGGCTGCCGCCGGGGCCGGCGCGGGCGCGGCGCTGCGCCCGCCTGCGCCGCCGGCTCGCGGCCGGAGGCGGGTCGCGCTAGAGTAGGCGGCCTCGACCGAGGGAGGGGGAACGATGGGGGGTCCCAACTATCCGCGCTTCGACACCCTGACCCTGCACGCCGGGCAGCGGCCGGACGGCGACTTCGGCGCCCGCGCCACGCCCATCTACTTCACCACGTCGTTCGTCTTCCGCGACACCGACCATGCCGCGGCGCTGTTCAACGCCGAGCGCCCGGGGCACGTCTACTCGCGCATCTCCAATCCCACCACGGCGGTGCTCGAGGAGCGCATCGCCGCCCTCGAGGGCGGCGTCGGCGCCGTCGCCACGGCGAGCGGGCAGGCGGCGCTGCACCTCGCGGTGGCGACCCTGATGGGCGCGGGCGGGCACATCGTCGCCTCGCGCTCGCTCTACGGCGGCTCGCACAACCTGCTCGCCTACACGCTGCCGCGCTTCGGCATCGAGACCACCTTCGTCGACCCCCGCGATCCGGAGGCCTTCCGCCGCGCCATCCGCCCCGAGACGCGCCTGGTCTTCGCCGAGACCATCGGCAACCCGGGCCTGGAGGTGCTGGACATCCCGGCGGTGGCGGAGGTGGCGCACGCGGCGGGGCTGCCGTTGCTGGTGGACTCGACCCTCACCACGCCCTACCTGCTGCGCCCCCTGGAGCACGGGGCGGATATGGTGCTGCACTCGGCGACCAAGTTCCTCGGCGGGCACGGCGTGGCCATCGGCGGCCTGCTGGTGGACGGCGGCACCTTCGACTGGGAGGCCTCGGGGCGCTTCCCGACCCTGACCGAGCCCTACGAGGGCTTCCACGGCCTCGACTTCGCCGAGGAGTACGGGCCGGCCGCCTTCATCGCCCGCGCCCGCCGCGAGGGGCTGCGCGACTTCGGCGCCTGCATGAGCCCGGTCAACGCCTTCCACATCCTGCAGGGGCTGGAGACCCTGCCCCTGCGCATGGCGCGCCACGTGGACAACGCCCGCCGCATCGTCGAGTTCCTGGCCGGCCACGAGGCGGTGGCGTGGGTGCGCTACCCCGAGCACCCCGACCATCCGGACCGGGCGCTGGCGGCGCGGCTGCTCCCGCGCGGGGCCGGGGCCATCGTCAGCTTCGCGATCCGCGGCGGGCGCGAGGCAGGGCGGCGCTTCATCGAGCGGCTGCGCCTCTTCTCGCACCTGGCCAACGTGGGCGACGCCCGCTCCCTGGTCATCCACCCCGCCAGCACCACCCACCACCGCATGGACCCCGCGGCGCTGCGCGAGGCCGGCATCGACGAGGGGCTCATCCGCCTCTCGGTGGGGCTGGAGGATGCGCAGGACCTGATCGAGGATCTGGCCGCCGCCCTGCGCGCGGCGCAGAAGTGAGGAGGGCACCATGGAGCTGAGGGTCGAGGGGCGGCGGGTCCACGTCTACACCGGCGGGCGGCCGGACGACCCCGCGCGGCCGGCCGTCGTGCTGCTGCACGGCTCCGCCCAGGACCACACGGTGTGGCTGTGGCAGAGCCGGTACCTCGCCCACCACGGCTGGCGCGTGCTCGCGGTGGACCTGCCGGGGCACGGGCGCTCCGAGGGGCCGCCGCTGCCGCGCATCGAGGACCTGGCGGGGTGGACGGCGGCGCTGCTGGAGGCCGCCGGGGCGGGCCGCGCGGTGCTGGCCGGGCACAGCATGGGCTCGCTGGTGGCGCTGGAGACGGCGGCGACGGAGCCCGACCGGGCCGCCGCGCTGGTGCTGGTGGGGACCACCTTTCCCATGGCGGTCAACGAGGCGCTGCTCGCCGCGGCGCGGGCCGACGACCACGCCGCCCTGGACATGGTCAATCTGTGGGGCCACGGGAGCGCCATGCACCTGGGCGGCCACCCGGTGCCGGGGATGTGGATGCTGGGGGCGGGGATCCGCCTCCTGGAGCGGGCCGCTCCGGGGGTGCTCTACACCGACCTCGCCGCCTGCAACGCCTATGCGGCGGGGCTGGAGCGCGCGCGCCGGGTGCGCTGCCCGGTGCTGGCGATCCTCGGCGGCGCCGACCGCATGACCCCGCCGCGTGCGGCGCGGCCGCTCCTCGACGCCCTGCCGGGGGTGCGCGAGGTGGTGGTCCCGGGGGCCGGGCACATGCTCATGGTGGAGGCCCCGGACGCGGTCCTCGACGCGCTGCGGGGCTTCCTCGCCGAGGCGGCCTAGGGCGGCGTGCCGCAGGCGCGGCGCCGACGAACCGTTCCCGGCAGCGGGAACCGGCTCCCGGAACCGGCAAGGCGGGCGGCGGGAGGTTGCCGCAGGCGGTCGCGGCGGGATGGCGCACGGGCCTGATCCTGCTGGATCCGGGTGCGGTCCGGCGGCCTTGGCGCAGGATTTGCTTATGATATGCTGAGGACGGTCCTCAGGGAGGCCAGGGACGGGGGCGGGAGGCCGCGCGCCGCGGGGCGCAATCCGCAAGGCACGGGGGGCAAGACCATGCTGTTCGGGCTGCTGATGCTCTGGCTGGGCGTGGCCATCGGTCTCTTCCTGGGGGCGCTGCTGGGTGCGGGCGGCGGGGCGCGCCGCGCAGAGGACGTCCCCCCGGCGCGGGGCGCCGAGATCATCCCGTTCCGCGCCCGCGGCTGACTCAGAAGCGCTCTCGGCCGTCCCATACGCTGGCGGCCCGCCGCCGGTCGGCAAGCCTGCGCCGCGGCGTCTTGTCCGGCTCGTAGCGCACCATGGCGCGCCGGTCCGGGTTCTCGCGGCGCTGGTAGCGCCGCCGCTCCGGTCCCTGGTAGCCCCCCTTCTCCTCCATCGCCTTCGCTCCGTTCCGGCCTGTCGCCCCCAGTCTAGGCCACGCCCGCGGCGGCCGCGAGGCGGGGCTAGAATTGGGGGCGGCGGAGGGGGAGGCGTGTCATGCTCTACCTGGTCCAGCACGGGCGGGCGAAGAGCGAGGCGGAGGATCCGCAACGGCCCCTCACCGAGGCCGGCGCCGCGGAGGTGCGGCGGGTGGCCGAGGCGGCGGCACGCATCGGGGTGCGCCCGCGGCGCATCCTGCACAGCGGCAGGCTCCGGGCGGCCGAGACCGCGGCGATCCTCGCCGAGGCGCTGGCGCCGCCGGAGGGGACGGCCGAGCAGCGCCACCTGGGGCCGCAGGCCGACCCCGCCCGCATCGCGGCCGAGCTCCACGACGAGCGCGACGTCATGATCGTGGGCCATCTGCCGCATCTCGAGCGGCTCGCGGCCTACCTGGTCACGGGCGCGCCGGAGCCGGCCGTGATCCGCTTCCGCAACGGCGGCATCGTGGCCCTGGCGCGCACCGAGGAGGAGGATCGGCGCGTGATCGTCTGGACCCTCTATCCGGGGCTCTGCGCCTGAGCGGGGATGGGCGGGCCGGTCTATCGCGGCTACGACCGGGCGGCCCTGGACGCCCAGTACGACGCGCGCGCCGCGGTGCCGGAGCACGGGGCGTACTTCCGCCGCTGGGAGGCGGCGAGCGCGGCGGCGCGGGCGCGGCTGCGGGCGGAGCGGGACCTGGCCTACGGTGCGTGCCCCCGCTGCGAGCTCGACTACTTCCCGCCCGCAAGGACGGGGGCGCCCCTGCTGCTGTTCGTCCACGGCGGCTACTGGCGAAGCCTCGACAAGGACCTCTTCTCCTTCCTCGCGGTGCCGTGGGTGGAGGCGGGCGCGGCGGTGGCGCTGCCGCGCTACCCGCTGGCGCCGGAGGCGCCGCTCGACGAGATCGTGGCCGCGGTGCGCGAGGCGGCGCTGTGGCTGTGGGAGGGTGCGGCGCGGCTCGGATTCGACCGCGGGCGCATCGTGGCGGCGGGGCACTCGGCCGGCGCTCACCTCGCGGCGATGCTGCTCCTCACCCCCTGGCAGCAGCACCCGGGGGTGCCGGCGGAGCTGGTCCGGGGCGCCCTGTGCCTGAGCGGGGTCTACGACCTCGAGCCCATCCGCCTCTCCTACCTGGAGGCGGACCTGCGGCTCGCGCCCGAGGACGTGGCGCGGCCGAGCCCGCTGCACCTCGCCGCGGGGGTGCCGCCGCGGTGGCTGGTGCTTGCCGTGGGCGGCGCCGAGAGCGACGAGTTCCGCCGCCAGCAGTCGGCCTTCGCCGACGCCGCCCGCGCCGCGGGTCACCGGGTGCAGGCGGTGGAGGTGCCGGGCCGCCACCACTTCTCCATCGTCGAGACCCTGGCCGATCCCGCCTCGCCGGTGAGCGCGCTGCTGCGCGGTCTGCTCTTCGAGGCGCCGGAAACGCCGTGACCACCTCCGCGGCCGGATCGGAAGGCCTCTGAGCAGGCGCGATCCGGCGGCGCCCTCCAACGACTGCGGCAAGTCCCCGTTTTTGCGTGGGCGCGCGGCGGCGCGCCGCATTGGCACGGATCTTGTTCCGCGATGGGCTGGAGCCATGCCCGGCCCCGGCGTCCGGGTCGGCATCTGCGGAAACGGGGGAGACAGCGGTGAACATCGAGGAGCTCATCGAGCGCACGGATCTCGGTGCCGCGGCGGCCGCGCGCATCGGCTGCTCGCGGCGCGATTTCATGAAGTTCATGGGCACCCTGGCCGGGACCATGGGGCTCACCACGGCGGGCTTTGCGCGCATGGTGGAGGCGGCGGATGCGCCGCGCCGGCCGCCCGTGATCTGGCTCTCGGGCCAGGAATGCACCGGCTGCACCGAGTCGTTGCTGCGGGCGGAGCACCCCACCCTGGAGGCGCTGATCCTGGACACCGTCTCCCTGGATTACAGCGAGACGTTGTGCGCGCCCGCCGGGCACTGGGCCGAGAAGTCCAAGCGGGACTCCATGAAGACCAACTGGGGCAAGTACGTCCTCGTCATCGAGGGGGCCATCCCCACGAAGGACGACGGCGTCTATTGCAAGATCGCGGGCAGGACCATGCTGGAGCACGTGCGCGAGGCGGCCGAGGGGGCGGCGGCGATCCTCGCCATCGGCTCTTGCGCCTCCTGGGGCGGGATCCCCTCCAGTGGGCCGAACCCCACCGGGGCCCGCGGCGCGCCCCAGGTCCTCGCCGGCAAGACCGTGATCACCATCCCGGGCTGCCCGCCCAACCCGTACAACTTCCTCTCCACCGTCCTCTACCTGCTCACCTTCGGCAAGGCCCCCGAGCTCGACGCCTACGGGCGTCCGCGCTTCGCCTACGGGCGGCTGATCCACGAGAACTGCGAGCGTCGGGCGCACTTCGATGCCGGGCGCTTCGCCCGCCAGTTCGGCGACGAGGGGCACCGCAAGGGCTGGTGCCTCTACAAGCTCGGCTGCAAGGGGCCGGAGACCTACGCCAACTGCCCGCAGATCCTCTTCGGCGACGTCGGCGTGGGCAGCTGGCCGGTGGGCACGGGCCACCCCTGCTTCGGCTGCACCGAGCAGGGGGTGGGCTTCACCAAGGCCATCCACGAGCTCGCCGAGGTCAAGACCTACGCCCCGCCGGCCACCTTCCCGCGCGTGGACGAGCCCGTGGGCGAGGGCGTCACGCCCACCGCGGCGGCCCTGCTCGGCGCGGTGGGCGGGGTCGTGGTGGGGGCCGCGGCGATGGCCACGCGCCGGCTCGCCGCGGCCGAGAAGCCGCAGGACGGGCAGGACGGCGAGGCCTGAGGAGGGCGGGGGATGAAGCGACGCGACTTCCTCAAGGCGGCCGGCGGGCTGGGGCTTGCCGGGGCCGCCGCCCCGGCGGCGGCGCGTCCCAATCTCGAGCCGATCCCGGACGGCTACGCCATGCTCTACGACTCGACCCTGTGCGTCGGCTGCAAGGCCTGCATGGCGGCGTGCAAGCGGATCAACGGCATGCCGCCCGAGCCCATGGGCGAGGAGACGCAGTGGGACGCCCCGCGCGACCTCTCCGGCAGGACGCGCAACGTCATCAAGGTCTGGAAGCGGGGCGCGGCGCGCAACAAGGACGACGAAGAGGACGGCTACGCCTTCGTCAAGCGGCACTGCCTGCACTGTGTGGACCCGAGCTGCGTCTCGGTCTGCCCGGTCAGCGCCATGCGCAAGGACCCGAAGACCGGGGTGGTGACCAACGACCCCGACGCCTGCATCGGCTGCCGCTACTGCGTCTACGCCTGCCCCTTCGACGTGCCCAAGTACGAGTTCCACGAGCCCTACGGGCGGATCCAGAAGTGCGAGTTCTGCAACCAGCCCGGGGTGGCGCGCCTCGACCAGGGGCTGCTGCCGGGCTGCGTCGAGGTCTGCCCCACGGGGGCGTCGCTCTTCGGCACCCGCGAGGAGCTGCTCGCCGAGGCCCGGCGCCGGCTCGCCCTTAAGCCGGGTGAGCCCTACCGCTATCCGCGCGAGCGGGTGGGGGCCGGGGTCGGGCACGTGCGCCCGGCGCCGCGCTACGTCCAGCACATCTACGGCGAGAAGGAGCTCGGCGGCACGCAGGTGCTCTACCTCACGGGGGTGCCGCACGAGTACCTCGGGCTGCCGCGGCTGCCCGAGCGGTCCTACGCCTCCATCTCGGAGACCGTGCAGCACACCCTCTACAAGGGCTTCGCCGCGCCCGTGGCGGCCTTCGCGGGGCTGGCCTGGATCGTGCGGCGCAACGTCGAGCGGCGCGGCGAGGTGGGCCGCGACGACGGCAGGGAGGAGGAGCGATGAGCGAGGCACGTCCCGTCGGCGGCCGTCTGCTGACGATCCCGACCCTGGTGCTGGCGGCGCTGGCCGCGGTGGCCGGCCTCATCCTGGCCAAGCGCTTCGCGCTGGGCCTGGGGGCGGTGACCCACCTCAACGGCGGCTACCCGTGGGGGCTCTGGGTGGTGGCGGACATCGTCATCGGCACCGCCTTCGCCTGCGGCGGCTACGTGGTGGCCTTCACCGTCTACGTCCTCAACAAGGGGCGCTACCACCCGCTGGTGCGCCCGGCGCTGCTGGCGAGCCTGCTCGGCTACGGCCTCGGCGGCGCCGCCGCGTTCATCGACATGGGGCGCTACGGCAACTTCTACAACATGTTCCTGCCCTGGCAGGTGAACGTGAACTCGGTGATGCTGGAGGTGGGCCTGTGCGTGTTCACCTACGTGCTGGTCCTCGCCGTCGAGTTCCTGCCGGTGGTGGCGGAGGCGGCGCGCTGGACGCGGCTGCGGCGGCGGCTCGAGCGCTGGCTCTTCCTCTTCATCGCCCTCGGGCTCGTGCTGCCGACCATGCACCAGTCCTCGCTCGGCTCGCTCCTGATCTCGGCCGGGTACAAGATCCACCCCCTCTGGCAGTCGATGGCGCTGCAGCCGTTCTTCGCCCTCCTGACCGCGATCCTGATGGGGCTCGCGATCGTGATCTTCGAGTCGGCGATGGCCGCGGCGGGGCTTCGGCACGAGCTGGAGAAGCCGCTGCTGACGGGGTTCGGGCGCGGCGCGCTGGGGCTCACGGTGGCCTACCTCGCGCTGCGCCTCGGGGACCTGGCGATGCGGGGCGCGCTGGGCGATGCCCTGGCGGGGGATCTGCGCGGCAACCTCTTCCTGCTGGAGACGGCGCTGTTCGTCTTCCCGGTGGTGGTGCTGGCCGGGCCGCTGGGGCGGCGGGCGCCGTGGCTGTTCCTCGCCGCCCTCTCGCTGGGGCTGGCCGGGGCGCTCTACCGGCTCAACGCCTTCCTCATCGGCTTCCTCGCGAGGCCGGGCTACGTCTACTTCCCGTCCGCGGAGGAGATCCTGGTCACGGTGGGGCTGGTGGCCTTCGAGATCCTCGTCTACCTGGTGGCGGTCAAGCGGCTGCCGGTGCTGGCGGCGCCGGCGCGGGCCGCCTGAGGCCGGGGACGGGGCGGTTCCACGTCTTCATCGGGGGAGAGCACAACGTGTCGACTCGCATCACCATCGATCCGGTCACGCGCATCGAGGGACACCTGCGCATCGACTGCGAGGTCAAGGACGGCCGGGTGGTCAAGGCCTGGGCCTCGGGGCAGATGTGGCGGGGCATCGAGAAGATCCTGATCGGGCGCGATCCGCGCGATGCATGGATCTTCACCCAGCGCATCTGCGGCGTCTGCACCACGGTGCACGCCATCACCTCGGTGCGTGCGGTGGAGAACGCCATCGACCTCGAGGTGCCGCTCAACGCCCAGTACATCCGCAACATGATCATCGCCGCGCACGGCATCCACGATCACATCGTGCACTTCTACCACCTGGCGGCGCTGGACTGGGTGGACATCACCTCGGCCCTCAAGGCCGATCCGCGCAAGGCGGCGCAGCTTGCGGAGAGCCTCTCCGAGTGGCCCGGCAACAGCGTCCACGAGATGCGCCGCGTCCAGGACAAGCTCAAGGGCTTCGTCGCCAGCGGCCAGCTCGGCGTCTTCGCCAACCACGCCTGGGGCCACCCCGAGATGCGGCTGCCCCCCGAGGTGAACCTGATCGCGGTGGCGCACTACCTGCAGGCGCTCGAGTACCAGCGCATCGCCAACAAGATCGTCTCCACCCTCGGGAGCAAGACGCCGCACATCCAGAACCTCGCCGTGGGCGGCGTGGCCAATCCCATCAACCCGGACTCGCAGTCGACGCTCACCATCGAGCGGCTGATGCTCATCAAGGCCGCCATCGACCGGCTGCACGACTTCATCCATCAGGTCTACCTCAAGGACGTCGCGGTGGTGGCCGCCCATTACCTGGACTGGGCCGGCCACGGCAGCGGCGTCACCCACTACCTCTCGGTGCCGGACCTGCCCCTGGACGGCAAGGGCACCCGCTTCGCCATGCCGGGCGGCTACATCCGCGGCGCCGACCTGGAGGGCGGCTTCACGCCCATCCGCAGCTTCGGCGACGCCGCCTTCCGCGACAGCGTCGCCGAGGCCGCCCGGCACGCCTGGTACCGCGACGAGGGGCCGCTGCACCCCTGGGAGGGGCGCACCGAGCCGCAGTACACGGACTTCCAGGACGAGGGCAAGTACTCCTGGATCAAGTCGCCCACCTTCCGCGGCGACCCCGCGCAGGTGGGGCCGCTGGCCAACGTGCTGTGCATGTACGCCGCCGGCCACGAGGGCGCGCGCCGCTACGTGGGCGAGCTGGTGCAGACCGTCGCCGCGCTCACCGGCAAGGACGTGCCCCTCTCGGCGCTGCACTCCACCCTCGGGCGGCATGCCGGGCGCGTGGTGCGCACCGCCATCCTCTACGACAACCTGGTGGCGCAGTGGCGGCTGCTCATGGACAACATCGCCCGTGGCGACCACGACACCTTCAACCCCCCGTCCTTCCCGAAGGGCGAGGTGCGCGGCTTCGGCTTCCACGAGGCCCCGCGCGGGACCCTCTCCCACTGGGTCGTGATCGAGGACGGCAAGATCCGCAACTACCAGTGCGTGGTGCCCACCACCTGGAACGCCGCGCCGCGCAACGCCGATGACGAGCCGGGCCCCTACGAGGCGGCCCTGGTGGGCACCCCGGTCCGGGATCCCGAGCAGCCGCTGGAGGTGCTGCGCACCGTGCGCAGCTTCGACCCCTGCCTGGCCTGCGCGGTGCACCTGCACGACCCGGCGACGGGGCGCGCGGTGCAGGTCAAGGTCAGCTGAGCCGTGGCGGTCCTGGTCCTCGGCATCGGCAACCTGCTGCTCTCGGACGAGGGCCTCGGCGTGCACGCGGTGCGCGCCCTGGAGCGGGACTGGGTGCTGCCGGCCGACGTGGAGGTGGTGGACGGCGGCACCGCGGGGATG
The DNA here is from genome assembly GCF_003751635.1 of Inmirania thermothiophila. Taxonomy (NCBI): domain Bacteria; kingdom Pseudomonadati; phylum Pseudomonadota; class Gammaproteobacteria; order Chromatiales; family Ectothiorhodospiraceae; genus Inmirania; species Inmirania thermothiophila. The sequence continues at coordinate 619,012 of NZ_RJVI01000002.1, read as the reverse complement.
GAGCTCCTGGACCTCATGGCGGGGCGCGAGCACGTGGTGGTGATCGACGCCGTCAAGGCCGAGGGCCCGCCCGGGTGCGTGCTGGTGCTGCGGGACGAGGCCGTGGGGGCCTACTTCCGCGGCCCCATCTCGCCGCACCAGCTCGGGCTCTCGGACGTGCTGGCGGCGCTCGCGCTGTGCGAGCAGACGCCGCGCGGGCTCACCCTCGTGGGCGTGGTGCCGGCCTCGCTGGAGACGGGGCTCGCCCTCTCGGAGCCGGTGCGCGAGGCGCTGCCGCGGGCGCTGGCCGAGGTGGTGGCGGAGCTGCGCCGTCTCGGGCGCGAGCCGGTGCATCGCGCGGCCTGAGCGCCATGTGCCTCGCCGTGCCGTCGCAGGTGGTGGCCGTCGGGGAGGGCACCGCGGTGGTGGAGGCCTTCGGCCGGCGGCGCGAGGTGAGCCTGCTGCTGCTCGACGCGCCGGTGGTGCCGGGCGACTATGTGCTGGTGCAGGCGGGGGGCTTCGCCTACGAGAAGGTGGAGCCGAAGCGGGCCCGTGAGGCCCTGGCGGAGATCGAGGCCCTCCTCGGGGAGGGCGGGGAGGCACCGGATGGAGCCGTCGGCTGGTAGCGTCGGTGGGCCCGGGCCGCTGCTGGAGCGGGTCTTCGAGCGCATCCACCGCGAGTCCATGCAGGGTCTGCCGCTGGTGAACCCGGCCCTGCGGGTCAGGGCGGTGGGCTTTCGCCGTCTCGCCGATGCGGGGCGCTGGGTGGGGGTCCTGGTGACGCCCTGGTTCATGAATCTCATGGTCCTCTCGGACGGCACCCGTCCCCTGCCCGAGGCGGCGACGGGGGAACGGGTGACCCTGCGCTTCCCCTCCGGGGCGTACCGCTTCACCGCGGGCGAGGTGGAGGAGGTGGGGCGCTACCTCTTCTGCTCCCTGGCCTCGCCCGTGCACTGCTTCCCGGACGCGGAGACCGCCGAGCGCACGGCGGCGGAGGTGATGGAGCTGCTGCTGCGCGCGCCCGAGGGGGCGCAGGAGGCGCCGGCGCCGGATCCCGGGCGCCGCGGCCTCCTCGGGCTCGGGCGCTGCGCGCGCCGGGCGGAGGCCGGCGCGTGAGCCTCGTCCACGTCCTCGCCCTCGGCTTTCTCGTCGGCATGCGCCACGCCGTGGAGGCCGACCACGTCGCCGCCGTCGCCTCGCTCGCCACGGGCAGCGCCAGCCGGCGCGAGACGGTGTGGAAGGGCGTACTGTGGGGGGTCGGCCACACGCTGACCCTGTTCGCGGTGGCGGTGGCGGTCCTGGCGGGCGGGGCGACGCTCACCGAGGAGACGGCGCAGCGTCTGGAGCTCGCCGTGGGGGTCATGCTCGTGCTCCTCGGCCTCGACGTCCTGCGCCGGCTCGTGCGCGAGCGCGTCCATTTCCACGCCCACGCCCACGAGGACGGGCGGGTGCACCTGCACGCCCACGCCCACCGCGGCGAGGCAGGGCCCCACGACCCCGCGCGCCACGTCCACCGCCACCCCGCGGGGCTGCCGCTGCGGGCCCTGGCGGTGGGGATGATGCACGGCATGGCGGGCTCGGCGGCGCTCCTGGTGCTCGCCGCCGGGGCGGTGGGCGGCACCGCCCTCGGGCTCCTCTACGTGGCCGTCTTCGGCCTCGGCTCCATCCTCGGCATGGGCCTGCTCTCGGCGGCCATGAGCGTGCCGCTGGCCTGGTCGGCCCGCGCCCTCACCTGGGCCCACAACGGCGTGCAGGCCGCCATCGGGCTCCTCACCCTCGGGCTGGGTGCCCGCATGGTCTGGGAACTGGGGGTCGCGGGGGGTGCGCTGCTGCCCTGAGCGGCGGCCCCTCAGTGCACGGTGCAGACCATGCAGGGGTCGAAGGAGCGGACCACGTGCTGCACCGCCACGGGGTCGGTCTCGCCGGGCCGCACCGGGGCGCCGACCAGGGCCTGCTCCAGCGGGCCCGGCACCCCGGCGGCGTCCCGCGGCGAGAAGTTCCAGGTGGTGGGGGCCACGATCTGGTAGTTCCGGATCCGTCCGCCCGCGACCTCGATCCAGTGCCCGAGACCGCCGCGGGCGGCCTCCACCAGGCCTGCGGCGCGCCCGTCCGGCACGGACGGGGCCGGCGCGATGAAGGGTGCCTCGGGCTCCAGCGCCTGGGCCCAGCGCTCCATGGCCGGCACCAGGCGGGCGCACTCCAGGAGCCGTCCCAGCACCCGCGCGAGGACGTGGGTCCCCTCGCGCACCAGGTCCAGCGCCAGGGGGTGCCCGGCGAGGGCCTGGCGGGCGATCGCGCCCACCTCCACCGGGCTCCCCGCAAGCCGCGGCGCCTTGCACCAGGTGTAGCCCCCGGGGGCCTCGGGGTCGGGCTCGGTGGTCCCCTCCGCCGGCGGGAGCGGGGCGGCGCCGCGGCGCAGCCAGGCGTGGCTGTGATCCTCGGTGATGGCGTCGGGATCGAGGGCCTCGGGGCGGCCGTCCCGCAGGAGACCTGCGGGAAAGAGGGGGCCGTCGGTCCCGGGGTAGGCGCCGTAGCTCATGAGCGGCAGACGGATGCGGCCGAGCCCGTCGAGGCCGAGGTCCTCCGCGGCGGCGAGCAGGCGCAGCAGGTCGCAGCGCTCGGGTCCCTCGGCCGCGAGCCGGGCGCGCAGGGCGGCGACGCCGTCGAGGGCCTCCACCGCCTCCAGGGGCGCGCCGAAGAGCTCCGCCTCCAGGAAGGCGCGCACCTCGGCGAGGATCTCCAGCAGGCGCAGGCGCTCCGCGGCGCCGACGGCGCGCGTGCTGCCGCCGGGCTGGAAGGCCAGGGTGTGGGGCCAGCGCCCGGCGAGCAGCCCCACCACGTGCAGGAGCCGTGCCCGCGCCGCCAGCATCGGCGGGCGGGCGCTGCCGCCGGCGGCGCGGAAGCGCGCGGCCACGGACCCGTGCCACGGGCGGTCGCGGTAGACCGGCCGCGCCAGGTCCGGCATGAAGAAGAGGTAGAAGTGGGTGAGGTGGTCGGCGAGGTTCTCCGCCGCCAGCACCAGGTTGGCGGCGTGCAGGCCGTTGGGCGGGGGCTCGATGCCGGCCAGCGCCTGCAGCGCGGTGACCGCGGCCATGGACTGGGCCACCGAGCAGATGCCGCAGACGCGGGGGGTGATGGCCAGCGCGTCGAGGGGCTCGCGCCCGAGCAGGATGCGCTCGAAGCCGCGGTAGAGGGGGGAGCTGACGCGGGCGCTGCGCACGACGCCCTCGGCCACCTCGAGGCGCACCTCGAGATCGCCCTCGACGCGGTTGAAGGGGCCGACGATGAGCCGCGTCACCGGCGCCGCCTCCCGCCCGGCGCCTTCGCCGCGGACCCGTCCGGGGCCGCGCGCGGCCGCGTCCGCGGCGCCACCAGGACGCGGTCGGCGTGGGCGTTGACGCGGATCCGCTCGGGGGTGGCGGCCTTGGCGAGGGAGGCGAGGGCGACGAACCAGGCCTTGGGCATGTCCAGCGGCAGGCCCACCGGGATCCCGGCGATCTTGGGGGTCGAGAGGAAGCCGTGGCCGGGGTCGGCGAAGTCCGGCTCGGTGCAGCGGATGCAGGCGTAGCCGCCGCGGGTGCAGGAGCCCTCGCCGTTCCACAGCCGGAGGTTGCAGTCGGCGTGGGCCTGGGTGCCCTTGCAGCCCAGATGCTCCATGAGGCAGCCGCCCTGGCCGGGCCGCTCGGCGCTGGCCTTGAACTCGTAGAACTCGTTGCGGTCGCAGCCGTGGTGGGCGAGGCGGGCGGCGTAGAAGCGCGGGCGGCCGAGCTCGTCCAGATCCCCCGCGCCCAGCTCGCCGCGGGCGATGAGCGCCAGCGTGGTCAGGACCCAGCCCGGATGGGTCGGGCAACCGGCGACGTTGATCACGGGCAGCCCCGCGCGCGAGCGGAAGCCCGCCCCCAGGAGTCCCCCGGGCTCCTCCCGCTCGTACTGCAGCCCGCAGGCCTCCAGCTCGTTGGCCCCGGCGGCGCTGATGCCGCCGAAGGCGGCGCAGGTGCCCACCGCCACCACGTGGCGCGCCCGGCGCGCGATGCGCTCGATGCGCTGGCGGGCGGGAACGCCGCCGAGGCGGTGGAAGAGGCCGCTGCCGTGGGGCCCGCGCAGGACCGCGCCCTCCACGCAGAGGATATCCACCACGGTCTCGCCGCGCGCCGCCCCGTCCAGGAGGGCTGCGGCCTCGCTGCCCGTGGCCTCGCTCAGGGCCGGGTGCCAGAGGACCTCGATCCCGTGCAGCGCCAGCGCGCGCTCCAGGTCGGGGCGTTCGGCGCAGAGCAGCGATAGGGTGCAGCCGCCGCACCCGCCCGACTGGATCCAGAGCATGCGCAGCGGGGCCGACGTCATGGGTGCGCAGGGCCTCTCCACCGTGGGGTTGGGGCGAATCTAGCGCGCCGCGGGGGCGGCGGCAAACCGCGGCCCCGGCTGGACGGCGAGCGGAAGAGCGTTTTTCAGATTGCCATGCCGGGTGGAAGCATGCTATCCAGTCTGCCGCCGGGGACGAGGTGGAAAGGGCTGTTTCATCAGGTGGTCAGCGGCTGTCCAGGGGGTGGCACCGTTCTTGAATCCCGGGGATGCCGGTCGTGCAGGGGAGGGGACGGTGCCGGGTCCGGCGGCAGGCGAGCTGGTGGTGCGGCCGGGGGCGAGGGAGCCCGTCGTCTACTGCCCGCCCTTGGGCGGCGGGCGGGGGCTCGCGGGGCTCGCCCCGGAGGCGGCGCGGGCGCGGGTGGAGCGGCTCTTCGCGGTCTGCGGCGCGGGCCAGGGGGTGGCGCTCGCCGCGGCCTGCGATGCCGCGGCGGGGGCGCCGTGGGCGGTGCGGCCGGCCTCCCCGCGGCAGCATCTGGAGTGGCTGCGGGCGCTCGCGCTGTCGCTGCTTGCGGCATGGCCGCGCAGGCTCGGTCTCGCCCCGGAGGCGGCGCTGGCGCGGGCGGTGCTGGAGGCGGCCGATGCGGGGGCCGTGGCCGGGCGGCTGCGCGGACCGCTGGTGCTGGAGGCGGTCCGGCGGACCGGCGAATGGCCGGCGCATGGACCCCTCGCGGCGCTGGGCGAGGCGCTGGAGGCGGAGGCGGCGCCGCCGGCGGCGGAGGCCGCCTGGCCGCGGTTCGGGCGCGCCGAGGCCGAGCGGCGGCTCGGCGGCGCGGTGCCCGCCCAGAGCGGGCCCCTGGCCCGGCAGCGCGCCGCGGCGGGGGTGCGGCGACGCCTGCTTGCGGCGGGTGGCGGGGTGGCGGCGCGGGTGCTGGCGCAGGCGGTGGAGCTCGCCCGCCTCGCGGTGGAGGGGCCGTGGCCGCAGGCGGTGGCGAGCTGGCGGCTCGGACCGGGGCGGGGCGTGGCCCTCGTGGAGACGGCGCGGGGGCTGCTGGTGCATGAGGTGGCGCTTGCGGGCGGGCGCATCCGCCGCTACCGCATCGTCGCCCCCACCGAGGGCAACCTGCATCCGCGGGGTGCGGTGGCGGCGGCGCTGGCCCGTCTCGGGCCGGCGGCGGCGGGGCGGCTGGTGGCGGCGGTGGACCCCTGCGTCCCGTGGCGGATGGAGCAGGCCGATGCATGAGATGGCGCTGTGCGAGAGCCTGCTGCAGCTCATCGAGGAGCAGCAGCGCCGGCACGGCTTCCGCCGCGTGCGACGGGTGCGGCTGGAGGTGGGGCGGCTCGCCGGGGTCGAGGTGGAGGCGCTGCGCTTCGGCTTCGACGTGGTGACCCGGGGCAGCGTCGCCGAGGGCGCGGCGCTGGAGATCCTGGAGCCGCCGGGGCGGGCCTGGTGCATGGCCTGCGAGGCGGAGGTGGAGATTGCGCACCGCTACGATCCCTGCCCGCGCTGCGGCGGCTACGGCCTCGGCGTGCGCGGGGGCGATGCGATGCGGGTGCTGGACCTGGAGGTGGACTGAGATGTGCGGCGTCTGCGGCTGCGGCGAGGGCGAGGTGCGGATCGAGGGCGAGGCCCACGGGCATGACCACCACCACGGACCCGGGCACGGCCACGGGCCGGCGCATGCCCACGCCCCGGGGCTGGATCCGGCGCGCATGCTGCGCATCGAGCAGGACCTGCTGGCCAAGAACGACGCCTACGCCGAGGCCAACCGGCGGCGGCTCGCGCAGCTGGGGGTGCTCGCGCTGAACCTCGTGTCGAGCCCGGGGGCGGGCAAGACCACGCTGCTGGTGGAGACGCTGCGGCGGCTGGCGGGGCGGGTGCCGGCGGCGGTGATCGAGGGCGACCAGGAGACCAGCGCCGACGCCGACCGCATCCGCGCCACCGGCGTCCCCGCGGTGCAGGTCAACACCGGCAAGGGCTGCCATCTCGACGCCCACATGGTGGGGCACGCCATGGCGCGGCTGCCGCTCGCGCGCGGCGGCGTCCTCTTCATCGAGAACGTGGGCAACCTCGTGTGCCCGGCGGCCTTCGACCTCGGCGAGGCGGCGAAGGTGGTGATCCTGTCGGTGACCGAGGGCGAGGACAAGCCGCTCAAGTACCCGGACATGTTCGCCGCCGCCCGGCTCATGCTGGTGGGCAAGGTGGATCTCGCGCCGCACGTGGACTTCGACGTCGAGCGCGCCGTGGACCACGCCCGCCGCGTCAATCCCGGCATCGAGGTCCTGCGGCTGTCGGCGCGCACCGGCGAGGGGATGGAGGCCTGGATCGCGTGGATCGAGCGGCGGCTGCAGGGCTGAGCGCGGCGACCGATGCCGCCCCCGCCCGGCGGGCGGAGCGGCTGCGCGTGCGCGGATCCGTCCAGGGGGTCGGGTTCCGGCCCCACGTCTGGCACCTGGCGCGCGAGCTGGGCATCGCGGGCTGGGTGCGCAACGACGGCGACGGGGTGCTGATCCACGCCGAGGGTGCGGGGGAGGCCCTCGACCGCTTCGCCGCGCGGGTGGTGGCGGAGGCGCCGTCCCTGGCCACGGTGGCGGCGCTGGAGCGCCGGCGGGCGCAGCCCGAGGGGCACGAGGGCTTCGTCATCGCGGCGAGCGGCCCGGGCCGGGTGCGCACCGGGATCCCGGCCGACGTCGCCACCTGCCCCCGGTGCCTGGCCGAGCTCTTCGACCCCGCGGACCGCCGCTACCGCCACCCCTTCATCAACTGCACCCAGTGCGGGCCGCGCTTCACCATCACCGGGGCGCTCCCCTACGACCGGGCGCAGACCTCCATGGCCGCCTTCCCCATGTGCCCGGACTGCGCCGCCGAGTACCGCGATCCGGGCAACCGCCGCTTCCACGCCCAGCCCAACGCCTGCCCCCGCTGCGGCCCCCGCCTGCGGCTGGTGGGCGCGGACGGGGGCGAGACGGGCGGCGATCCCGTGGCCGCGGCCTGGGCGCTGCTGGAGGCGGGCGCCATCGTCGCGGTCAAGGGCCTCGGCGGCTATCACCTCGCCTGCCGCGCCGACGATGCCGGCGCGGTGGCGCGGCTTCGCGCGCGCAAGCGCCGCCCGGCGCGGCCCTTCGCGGTGATGGTGCTCAACGCCGCATCCGCCGCGCGCTGGGCGGAGGTGGACGCGGCGGGGCGGCGCTGGCTGGAGGACCGGCGCCGGCCCATCGTGCTCCTGCCCAAGGCCCCGGGCTGCGACGCCGAGCTTGCCGGTGTCGCGCCGGGGGTGGCCTGGCTCGGGGCGATGCTGCCCTACACCCCGGTGCACTATCTGCTCTTCCACGAGGCCGCGGGGCGGCCCGAGGGGACGGCGTGGCTCGGGCGGCCGCTGCCGCTCGCGCTGGTGATGACCTCGGCCAACCCGGGCGGCGAGCCGCTGGTGATCGGCGACGAGGAGGCCCGCGAGCGCCTCGCCGGCATCGCCGATGCCTTCCTCGTCCACGACCGCGTCATCCTCGTGCGCGCCGACGACAGCCTGCTGCGGCCGGAGCCGGACGGGGCGCGGCTGCTGCGGCGGGGGCGGGGGTGGACGCCGGAGCCGGTCCCGCTCGGCGCCGGCGGCCCTTCGGTGCTCGCCCTCGGCGCCCACCTCAAAAACGCGCCCTGCCTGACCCGCGGCGAGGAGGCCTTCCCGGCCCAGCACGTGGGCGATCTCGACAGCCGCGCCGCCCGCCTCGCCCTCGCCGAGGCGGCGACGCACCTGATGCGGGTGCTCGCGGTGCGGCCCGAGGCGGTGGTCCACGACCTGCACCCGGACTACGCCAGCACCGCCCTCGCCCGCCGGCTCGCGGCGGAGCTGGGGGTCGGCTGCTGGGCGGTGCAGCACCACCACGCCCACGTGGGCGCCGTCTGCGCCGAGCACGGTGCCGCGGGCCCGGTGGTGGGGATCGCCGCCGACGGCGTCGGGCTCGGCACCGACGGCGCGGCCTGGGGTGGGGAGCTGCTGTGGGTGCATGGGGCGCGCTGGCGCAGGCTGGGGGCGCTCGTGCCGCTGCCGCTGCCGGGGGGCGACGCCGCCGCGCGCGAGCCCTGGCGGATGGCGGCGGCGGTGCTGCATCGCCTCGGGCGCGGCGGCGAGATCGCGCGGCGCTTCCCGGGCCCGGCGGCGGAGGCGGTGGCGGCGATGCTGGCGCGCGGCGTGCGCTGCCCGCCGACGACCAGCCTCGGGCGGCTCTTCGACGCCGCCGCGGCGCTGCTCGGGCTGTGCCTTCACAGCAGCTACGAGGGGCAGGCGGCGATGGCGCTGGAGGCGCTGGCGCGGCGGGCGGTGCCGCGGCCGCCGCTGCCGGACGGCTTCCGCACCACCCCGGCGGGCCTCGACCTGCTGCCGCTGCTCCAGTGGCTCGCCGGGCGGCCGGCGCGGGACGCGGAGGCGGCGGCGGTCTTCCACGCCACCGTGGCCGAGGCGCTGGCGCGGTGGGCGGCGGCGGCGGCGCGCGAGGCGGGGGCCGGCACGGTGGCCCTCGGCGGCGGCTGCATGGCCAACGCGCTGCTCGCCGCGGCGCTGCGCGCGCGGCTCGAGGCGCAGGGGCTTGCGGTGCTGGAGGCGCGGGCGGTGCCGGCGGGCGACGGCGGGCTCGCCCTCGGGCAGGCGTGGATCGTGCGCGACGCCCTGCGGCGCGGGATGGAGCCGGGGCCGGTGGTCCCGGAGGGGGGATTCGCATGTGCCTAGCGGTGCCGGCCCGGGTGGTGGAGCTGCTGCCCGGGGAGGAGGCGATGGTGGACATGGGCGGGGTGCGGCGGCGCATCTCGGTGGCCCTGGTGGAGGGGATCGAGGTGGGCGACTACGTGGTGGTCCACGTGGGCTACGCCCTCTCGCGCCTGGACCCCGAGGAGGCGGAGCGGACCCTGGCCCTCTTCGCCGAGATGGGCGAGGCGGGAGGGGTGGCGTGAGCGGCCCGCGCCCGGACGCCCTGCGCTTCGTCGAGGCCTTCCGCGACGGCGGGCTGGCGCGGGGGCTCGCGGAGGCGATCCGGCGCGAGGCCGACCCCGGCCGGGTGTACCGCTTCATGGAGTTCTGCGGCGGCCACACCCACGCCATCGCCCGGTACGGGGTGGAGGATCTGCTGCCGGAGAACATCCGCATGATCCACGGACCGGGCTGCCCGGTGTGCGTCCTCCCGGTGGGGCGGGTGGCGCTCGCGATCGAGCTTGCCGGACGCGAGGGCGTCACGTTGTGCACCTACGGCGACATGCTGCGCGTGCCGGGCCCGGACGGCGACAGCCTCCTCAAGGCCAGGGCGCGCGGCGCCGACGTGCGCATGGTCTACTCGGCCGCCGACGCACTCGCCATCGCGCGGCGCGAGACCGCGCGCGAGGTGGTCTTCTTCGCCATCGGCTTCGAGACCACCACGCCGCCCACGGCGCTGGTGATCCGCCAGGCCGCCGCCGAGGGGCTCGCCAACTTCTCGGTGCTCTGCAACCACGTGCTCACGCCCTCGGCCATGCGGGCCATCCTCGAGGCGCCGGAGGTGCGCGAGTTCGGCCGCGTGCCCATCGACGGCTTCGTCGGTCCCGCCCACGTGAGCACGGTGATCGGCACCGAGCCCTACCGCTACTTCGCCGAGGAGTACCGCAAGCCCGTGGTGGTGGCGGGCTTCGAGCCCCTGGACGTGATGCAGGCGGTGCGGATGCTGGTGCGCCAGGTCAACGAGGGGCGGGCCGAGGTGGAGAACGAGTACGCCCGCGCCGTGCGTCCGGAGGGCAACCGCAAGGCTCAGGAGCTGGTGGCGGAGGTCTTCGAGCTGCGGCGCAGCTTCGAGTGGCGCGGGCTGGGGCTGGTGCCCTACAGCGCCCTGCGCATCAAGGCCGCCTACGCCGCCTTCGACGCCGAGCGCCGCTTCGCCCTGGAGGCGCCGTCGGTGCCGGACCACCGCGCCTGCGCCTGCGCGGCCATCCTGCGCGGGGCCCGCCACCCGCGCGACTGCCGCCTCTTCGGCACCGTGTGCACGCCGCAGACGCCGGTGGGCTCCTGCATGGTCTCCTCCGAGGGGGCGTGCGCGGCGTATTACACGTACGGGCGGTTTCGCCCCTCCCCGTCCCTCCCCACGCCCCCGGAGGGGGAGTGGCGTGGGGAGGGGGGCGAAGGTGCCGCTGCGCGGCGTTCGGGTTCTCTGGAGCGCGCCCCTCCCCGTCCCTCCCCACGCCCCCGGAGGGGGAGTGGCGTGGGGAGGGGGGCGAAGGTGCCGCTGCGCGGCGTTCGGGTTCTCTGGAGCGCCCCTCCCCGTCCCTCCCCACGCCCCCGGAGGGGGAGGGGCGTGGGGAGGGGGGCGAAGGTGCCGCTGCGCGGCGTTCGGGTTCTCTGGAGCGCCCCTCCCCGTCCCTCCCCACGCCCCCGGAGGGGGAGTGGCGTGGGGAGGGGGGCGAAGGTGCCGCTGCGCGGCGTTCGGGTTCTCTGGAGCGCCCCTCCCCGTCCCTCCCCACGCCCCCGGAGGGGGAGGGGCGTGGGGAGGGGGGCGAAGGTGCCGCTGCGCGGCGTTCGGGTTCTCTGGAGCGCCCCTCCCCGTCCCTCCCCACGCCCGTGCCGGGGGAGGGGCAGGGGGAGGGGCAGAGGAAGCGGCGCGTCTCCTCCTCCCCCGCGCAGCGGGGGAGGCCGGGAGGGGGCGCCGTGGGGTGACGAGGCATGAGGCGCAGCGACTACGGGCGACCCCTGGACCTGCGGCGCGGTGTGGTGGAGATGGCCCACGGCGGCGGCGCGGAC